>DDMS01000018.1 GCA_002340765.1 Flavobacteriaceae bacterium UBA2540
TAATAAATAATTCACAACTCAAACCTTATTTTATTTACTATTTGATAAAACTTATAAAAAAATAACTTATTTTTAATAATAAGTTTTAAAAAATATATACTTTTACGGTATGATTAGAATATTAATTAATAAAAATTACACTTCAATAGATCCCAGTAAGCGTTTGCGATGGAGGCGCTATTAATCTCTTTTTAAAAGATCAATGCTATTCAAGTTTAATCAATTTTTATTATTTCCATGATACAATCAACCAAAGCTCATAAATATTCTCAAGTTATTTTACATAATAACAATGTTACAATTTCTAGTCACTTTACCACACGCCCTTAGGGGTATGTTTGCAATTATAGAATTAGGTGAGTCCAATTCTACTCTCAAAAAATCGACCTTAAAATATTTTTAAACTTAATTAAATTCAATTTCAATGAAAATTGTCATTGCTGATAAAACTCATATTGGATACGCAGAAATTATTTGCAACACTATTGAAGATGCTGCAAAAGTTAGAGGTACAGGAATTGCCAAGCGTAACCCAGAATATATTGCAACTAAGATGGAAAATGGCAATGCAGTCATTGCTTTGGATGGTGATAAATTTGCCGGATTTTGCTACATCGAAAAATGGGGACATGGAAAGTTCGTAGCAAACTCAGGGTTAATTGTTCATCCTGATTATCGTGGATTGGGATTGTCAAAAAAAATAAAGCAAGTAATTTTTGATCATTCAAGAACTAAATTTCCTGATGCTAAAATTTTCAGTATAACAACAGGTTTGGCTGTCATGAAATTAAATACGGAACTTGGTTATAAACCTGTTACTTTTTCAGAATTAACAGATGATGAAACTTTTTGGGATGGTTGTCAAACGTGTATCAACTATGATGTTTTGACAAGAACCAATAGAAAAATGTGTTTGTGTACAGGCATGTTATATGACCCAAATAATCAGTCAAAAGAAGCTCCAAAAAAAATCAAGGAAAAGGTTTTTTATAGACTAAAAAATATGAAGCAAAACTTATTTTTAAAAAAAGATAAAAAATGAAAAAATTAGTAATTGCTTACAGCGGAGGTTTAGACACTTCTTATTGTGCTGTGAAATTATCAAAAAAATATAAAGTACATGCTGTTACTATAAATACAGGAGGTTTTAAAGAAGAAGACATTAAAAATATTGAAAAAAATGCTTATAAAATGGGCGTTTCAACATATAAATGTATTGATTCAGTTTCGTCTTTTTATCAAAAAGTAGTAAAATATTTAATTTTTGGAAATGTGCTTAAAAACAATACATACCCTTTGTCAGTAAGTGCTGAACGTGTCATTCAAGCAATTGAAATTATTGAATATGCAAAAAGTATCAATGCCGAATTTATTGCGCATGGAAGCACAGGTGCAGGAAATGATCAAGTGCGTTTTGATATGATTTTCCAAACTTTGGCGCCACATATTACCATCATTACTCCTATTAGAGATGAAAAATTAACAAGACAACAAGAAATCGATTATTTGAAATCCGAAGGAATCAATATGCCCTGGGAAAAAGCAAAATATTCTGTCAACAAAGGTTTGTGGGGAACTAGTGTGGGTGGTGAAGAAACTTTAACATCTACGATGCCTTTGCCAGAAAGCGCGTATCCATCTCAATTGGAAAAAGAAGGCTATCAAAAAGTGGTGTTGACTTTCAATAAAGGGAATTTAGTTGCAGTAAATGGCAAAATTGATGACCCAGAAAAATGTATTGAATTGTTGGATTTCTTCGCTACAAAATATGCTATTGGAAGAGATATTCACGTGGGAGACACCATTGTTGGTATTAAAGGAAGAGTTGGTTTTGAAGCTGCTGCTGCTTTAATCACCATAAAAGCGCATCATTTGCTAGAGAAACATACACTAACAAAATGGCAATTGCAACATAAAGAATACTTGGCAAGTTTTTATGGAATGCATTTGCATGAAGGACAATATTTGGATCCTGTGATGAGAAACATAGAAGCTTTTTTAGAAAGTAGTCAAAAAAGTGTTTCAGGGAGTGTGTTTGTGACCTTAAAACCATATCATTTTACATTAGATGGTATATCTTCTCCTCATGATTTGATGAATGCTAGATTCGGAAGTTATGGTGAAGAAAATAAAGTTTGGACAGCAGAGGATGCCAAAGGATTTATCAAAATTTTGGGCAATCAGAATAAAATATACCAACAAGTAAATAAAAACGAAGAATGATTCAAGTAGGAATTATAGGTGGTGCAGGATATACAGCTAGCGAATTGATTCGATTGTTGTTGCATCATCCAAAAGCTGAAATTAATTTTGTTTTCAGCACTTCCAACGCAGGAAATAAAATTTATGACGTGCATCAAGATTTATTGGGCGACACTGAAATTGAATTCACAAGTGAAATAAATTCAACCGTTGATGTATTATTTTTATGTTTAGGACATGGAAATTCAATGAGATTTTTAGAAGAAAATTCATTTTCAGAGAATACCAAAATTATTGATTTAAGCAATGATTTCAGATTGAAATCGAATCAAAATTTCAATGGAAAAGACTTTATATACGGGTTGCCTGAACTTCGAAAAGAGAACATAAAATCCGCCAAATACATCGCAAATCCAGGTTGTTTTGCAACAGCTTTGCAATTGGCAATTCTCCCATTGGCAGCAAATCATTTGTTGTTTGATGATGTTCATATTCATGCAGTGACAGGTGCTACTGGCGCAGGAACTTCGCTTTCTTCAACTTCGCATTTTGCTTGGAGAGACAATAATTTTTCTCATTATAAGGCATTTTCTCACCAACATTTGGATGAAATTAACCAAACTGTCCAACAATTGCAACCAAAATTTACTTCGGAAATCAATTTTATACCAAATAGAGGAAATTTTTCAAGAGGCATTTTTGCAACTGTTTATACAAAGTTTGCTGGAGACATTTCAGAAGCAAAAGAAATGTATCGATATTATTATAAAGATGCGGCCTTTACATTTATTTCTGACAATGAATTACATTTAAAACAAGTAGTTAATACAAATAAATGTTTATTACATCTCTCAAAACAAAATGATAAATTATTGATTACAAGCATTATAGATAATTTATTAAAAGGTGCATCAGGTCAAGCAATTCAAAACATGAATTTGGTGTTTGGATTTCAAGAAACTTTAGGATTGAACATAAAAGCCAATTATTTTTAAATAAATCACATGAAAATAGCAATTATAGGAACTGGAAACTTAGGAAAATCCATCGCAAAAGGGCTTATTATTGACAATGCCATCACCACTTTATATCTTTCAAAACGTAATTTAGAAAGTATTTCTGAATTTGACGGATGTAAAAATGTGTTTTTAACAACTGACAATAAAGAAGTTGTTCAAAACTCAGATATTTTAATTTTAGCTGTGCAACCAGCTCATTTAGAGAGAATTTTACAAGAAATTGCACCTTTTTTTACGAACAAACATGTACTTATTTCAACAGTAACAGGTTTTGGAATTTCAAAAATTGAGGAAACTGTTGGAAAAGACGCTTTTATTATCAGAGCAATGCCAAATACTGCTATTTCTGTCGGAAAATCTATGACTTGTTTGTGTAGCAACGAGCAAGGAAAAAACAGAATTAAAATTGCAGAAGCTATTTTTAATAGATTAGGACATTCATTGACTATTCCGGAGAGTCAAATGCAAGCTGCAACAGTGATTTGCGCAAGTGGAGTTGCTTTTTGGATGCGATTGATTAGAGCAACTACACAAGCTGCGATTCAATTGGGTTTTGATGCCAAAGAAGCCCAAGAATTGGCAATGTTTACTTGCGAAGGTGCTGCCAATTTATTAATCATAAATGGAAATCATCCAGAGGAAGAAATTGACAAAGTTACTACGCCAAAAGGGTGCACTATAGAAGGTTTGAACGAAATGGAACACAAAGGATTAAGTTCGTCATTGATTCATGGAATGGTGGCTTCATTCAATAAAATTAACACTATTAAAAAAGAACAAATATGAGTTTGTTTAACGTTTATCCTTTGTTTGACATCACACCTGTAAAGGCAAAAGACGTCTTTGTGTATGATGAAAAAGGTATTGAATATTTGGATTTATATGGAGGTCACGCAGTGATTTCTATTGGACATTCGCATCCAAAATATGTGGAAGCTCTGAGTCATCAAATTACGAAATTGGGATTTTATAGCAATTCTATTCAAAATCCTTTACAAGAAGCATTGTCAGAAAAGTTAGGACAACTTTCATGTTGCATTGATTATGAATTGTTTATGTGCAATTCTGGTGCTGAAGCCAATGAAAACGCACTAAAATTAGCATCATTTCATACCAACAAGAAAAAAATTATTGCCTTTAAAAATAGTTTTCACGGACGAACTTCTGCTGCTGTAGCTGCTACTGATGATGCTAAAATTATTTCGCCATTGAACGCACAACAAGAAGTGGAAATTTTACCATTGGGTGATTTGAAAGCTTTAGAAAAAGCACTTTTAAAAAATGATGTTTGCGCTGTAATCATTGAATGTATTCAGGGAGTTGGAGGTTTGGATGAGAGTACTACTGAATTTTATGAGGGAATTGATACTCTTTGCAAAAAATATGGAGCATGTTTTATTGCGGATGAAGTGCAATCAGGATTTGGAAGAACAGGCAATTTTTTTGCATTCCATAAATATAAAGTAACTCCTGATATTATCTCCGTTGCAAAAGGAATGGGGAATGGATTTCCTGTAGGTGGTATTTTAATTCACAATCATATCAAAGCATCTTTTGGATTATTAGGAACGACTTTTGGGGGAAATCATTTGGCTTGTGCAGCTTCTTTGACCGTTTTAAATGTGATTGAAGAAGAAAATTTGATGGAAAATGCGAGAAATATGTCGCAATATTTTATTGAAAAAGCGCAAGAAATTCCACAAGTAAAAAGAATCAAAGGTCGTGGATTAATGTTAGGATTAGAATTTGATTTTCCGATTGTTGAACTTAGAAAGAAACTCATCAATACGCATCATATTTTTACTGGAAATGCTAAAAATCAATATGTAATCCGAATTTTACCACCTTTAACCATCCAAAAAAAGCATATTGATATGTTTATGAATGCACTTAAAAGTGAATTATCATGAAGCACTTTACCTCCATTAAAGATATTTCTGACATACATTCTTGGATTAAAGAAGCAAAAAAAATTAAGGAAAACCCTTTAAAAAATAAAAATTTAGGTAAAAATAAAACTCTGGGATTGTTATTTTTTAATTCGAGTTTACGTACACGTTTGAGTACTCAAAAAGCAGCCTTAAATTTAGGAATGAATACCATTGTCATGAACGTTTCTGAAGATGCTTGGGGAATTGAATTTGAAAATGAAAGCGTCATGAATGGCACTTCTGCTGAGCATATCAAAGAAGCAGCAGCTGTGGTATCTCAATATTGTGATGTGATTGCAGTTCGTGCTTTTCCAACTTTGAAAGACAAAGAAAAAGACGAATATGAACAGGTTTTAAACGCATTTTTAAAATACGCTTCTGTGCCAATTATCAACATGGAAAGTGCCACGGGTCATCCTCTACAAGGCCTTACTGATGCGATAACTATTGCCGAAAATTCAACCAAAAAAAGACCAAAAGTAGTTTTGTCTTGGGCTCCTCACGTTAAAGCGTTGCCTCATGCAGTGCCAAATAGTTTTATAGAAGCTATGCAAAAAATGGATGTTGATTTTGTTATCACAAATCCGGAAGTATATAATTTAGATAAAAATATTACCAAAAATACCACAATTATTCATGATCAAAAGGAAGCTTTTAAGCATGCTGATTTTGTGTACGCTAAAAATTGGAGTTCATATGATGATTATGGTCAAATTTTAAAAACAGATTTGGATTGGATGATTACTAAAGAGAAAATTGGTGATGCTAAATTTATGCATTGTTTGCCTGTCAGAAGAAATGTAGTTGTAGAAGATGCAGTGTTGGATTCCAAAAATTCTTTGGTGATTCAGCAAGCGAATAATAGAACTTTTGCTGCGCAATTGGTTCTGAAAAAAATATTAGAGAACTAAAAAGAAAAAACCTCACAGGTTTTAAAAACCTGTGAGATCTAATAGAACATACTTTGGAAAAACTATCAAT
Source organism: Flavobacteriaceae bacterium UBA2540 (assembly GCA_002340765.1). Classification (GTDB taxonomy): domain Bacteria; phylum Bacteroidota; class Bacteroidia; order Flavobacteriales; family Flavobacteriaceae; genus Polaribacter. Next base: position 6,134 of record DDMS01000018.1, read on the forward strand.
CGTAAAAATAAGCGGAAATATTATTGAGGATGAAAATGTTTTGAATGATTTTCTTAGCTTATTTTCAAAAATAGAAGGAAAGAAAATTTTGGTGCATGGCGGAGGTAAAAAAGCCACTCAAATGGCTTCGAAATTGGAGATAGAATCTACCATGATCAATGGAAGACGTATTACAAATGCTGAAACTTTAGAGGTAATTACGATGGTTTATGGTGGTTTGGTCAATAAAAATATCGTTGCCAAATTGCAGGCATTGAGAACAAATGCTATTGGTTTGTCTGGTGCTGATGGGAATTCTATTCTTTCGGAAAAAAGACCGATTAAAGAAATCGATTTTGGCTTTGTTGGTGATGTGAAAGTTGTTGATAATGATGCTATTGAAGTGTTGATAACCAATCTTTTTACACCAGTTTTTTGCGCAATTACACATGATGGAAAAGGACAATTGTTGAACACAAATTCTGATACGATCACCAGTCAAATTGCCATTGCAATGAGCAAAAAATATCAAACGAGTATATATTATTGCTTTGAATTGAAAGGTGTTTTATCTGATTTTAATAACAAAGATTCTGTAATAAAACACATTGATTCAGGTAGGTATTCGTCATTGTTATCAGAAGGAATTATTTTAGATGGCATGATCCCTAAACTAGAAAATTGCTTTTATGCTTTGAAAAATGGTGTCAATGAAGTTTTTATGGGAAATACGAATATATTAACAAAAGAAAATGATCATTTCACGAAAATCACACTCTAAAATGGAACTCGAAAAACTTACAAACGAAGCCATTTCGCTTTTAAAAAGGTTGATTGAAACTCCGTCTTTTTCATCCGAAGAAGATCAAACAGCTGTTTTGATTGAAAATTGGTTCAAACAGTTTAAAATTCCTTTTCAAAGAACCAAAAACAATGTTTGGTCAAACAATAAGTATTTTGACGAAACTAAACCTACTTTACTATTAAATTCACATCACGATACTGTAAAACCTAATTCTGCTTTTACCAAAAATCCTTTTGAAGCAAATGTTGAAAATGGAAAATTATTTGGTTTGGGAAGTAATGATGCAGGTGGTTGTTTGGTTTCGTTGATGGCAACTTTTACATATTTTTTTCATCAGAAAAACTTAAAATACAATCTCGTAATTGTAGCCTCTGCTGAAGAAGAAAGTAGTGGCGAAGACGGTTTGAATAGTATGTTATCCATTATTCCAAAAATCGATGTTGCCATTATTGGCGAACCAACTTTGATGAATTTGGCTGTTGCTGAAAAAGGTTTGGTCGTTTTTGATGCAGTTGTTGATGGCACTGCAAGTCATGCTGCTCACCCAAATAACAATAATCCCATTTATAAAACTATCGAAGTTTTGCAATGGTTTAAGAATTTTAGATTTGAAAAAACTTCTTCAACTTTAGGTGATGTTAAAATGACAGTTACTCAAATTAATTCTGGAGAACAACATAATGTAGTTCCAGCACATGTTGATTTAGTAATTGATGTTCGCGTAAATGATGCTTACACAAATCAAGAAATTGCAACAATTTTACAAAAAAATGCACCATGCACCAAAATTATTCCACGCAGTTTAAAACTCAACTCCTCGGCTATTTCTGTGGATCATGAATTGGTAAAAGCTGGAATTGAAATTGGTAGAAAAACCTATGGCTCACCAACGTTGTCAGATCAATCAGTACTGACTTGTCAATCATTGAAATTAGGTCCTGGAGATAGCACACGTTCACATTCTGCAGATGAATTTATTTATCTTGCCGAAATTGAAGAAGGCATTGCAATTTATGTGGAGTTGTTGGAGAAGGTTATAAAATAGAGAAAAGAGAAAAGAGAAAAGAATAAAGAGAATAGAATTAAGAATTTAGAGAATTTCTCTAAAAGCGAAAAACTAAAAGCTAAAACAATGAAACTTTGGGATAAAGGATTTTCAATTGATAAAAGAATAGAGCTTTTCACTGTTGGAAATGATCGTGAAATTGATATGCACATTGCAAAATATGACGTAATAGCTTCATTGGCACATGCTAAAATGCTACATTCCACTGGATTGATTTCAGAAAGTGAACTAAAAGATTTGGAAATTGGCTTGCAAAATATTGCCTTTGACATTGAAAAGGGCACCTTCAAAATCGAGGATTCGTTTGAAGATGTGCATTCCAAAATTGAATGGGAATTGACTCAAAAACTTGGGGAAGTTGGCAAGAAAATTCACACTGCACGTTCAAGAAATGACCAAGTTTTAGTGGCTTTACAACTCTATTACAAAGAAAATTTGAAGGGAGTACATCAAAAAGTTTTTTCTTTTTTTGAAACCCTTTTACACTTAGCAGAAACCCATAAAAACCAACTTTTACCTGGCTATACGCATTTGCAAGTTGCCATGCCTTCCTCTTTTGGATTATGGTTTTCGGCATACGCAGAATTGCTCATTGACGATGTTTATTTATTAAATGCTGTTTCAAAAATTGTAGATCAAAATCCATTAGGTTCAGCTGCTGGTTATGGAAGTTCTTTTCCTATTGACAGAGAATTCACTACCAAAGAAATGAATTTCAGTACGTTAAAATTCAATGTAGTGGCTGCACAAATGAGCAGAGGAAAAAGTGAGCGTTCCATTGCAGCTGCTTTGGGTGGTTTGTGCAATACGTTAGCACGTTTTTCAATGGATATCTGTTTGTATATGAGTCAGAATTTTAGTTTTATCTCTTTTCCTGACGAATTAACAACTGGAAGTAGCATTATGCCACATAAAAAAAATCCTGATGTTTTTGAATTGATTCGTGGAAAGTGTAATAAAATTCAGGCATTACAAACAGAAATGATTTTGATTACCAATAATTTACCTTCTGGTTATCACAGAGATTTTCAATTATTGAAAGAAAATATGATTAACGCTTTTGAAGATGTAAAAAATATTTTAGATATTTTTAACTTTACCATCCAACAAATTATTGTGAAAGAAATTGATTTGAATGATGAAAAATACCACTATCTATTTACAGTTGATAGCATCAATAATTTAGTGACTGAAGGCATGAGTTTTAGAGAAGCGTATCAGAAAATTGGCGGCGAAGTGCAATCAGGAGCCTACAAAGCAAGTTTAGGTAAAAACCATACTCACATTGGAAGTATTCACAATTTGGGCTTGGAAGATATTAGAAAAAAGTTTCCTAAATATTAAAAAATCCGTTTAAAAATTGCGCGTATAAAATTTGCAGGAGGCATCTTCAATAAAATTTTTAAATCCTCCAAAAACGAAGTTTCTTCATCCAGAAATTTTAAAATATTATGCAAAGATGTTCTTTTAAACAATTCTCCAAAAAGTGTTGAACCTAGATAATTTTTTTCATGCAAAATATCTAACATTAACAAGTCATAAAACCAAAATTTATCGATTTTATGAAACAATTGTAATGGTTTATTTTCTTTTAAATGTGTAATTAGTTTTGATGTTTTTTTAGTAGTGTTTTTAAAAGTAAATCCTGTACTTGCTTTAGACCAACCTCCAGCAGTACCAATATGGATGATATTTTCAGAGTTATTTTTCCAAAAGTGATAACAAGTCATCGGAATTGACCCTTTTTCTTTTTCCGTGATTGTGAAGTTTGTAATATTTTTTTCTCTTAAATAATTCTCAATTTCAGTTTCATATTCTGAAATTGGCAACAAATTTTCTGAAAACAAGGTATATTCAAAAAGCGCCTCGTTTTCACTATAGGGCAAAATATACATGAATCGAGTATTTCCTTTTTGAGGAATTTTAAAATCCATAAAAGTAGCTGATTCGTTATTAAAAGAATCTTCCAAAGTTTTTATGAAAAACCCTACAAAATGTTGTTGTAAAACAGGAAATTTTGTTTGCTTTTTAGATTCATCAGAAAAAACAATGCTATTGATCACCACTTTCGAATGAAAAGTTGCAGATGATGTAACAACTCTTGCTGAATTTTCTTCTTGATGAATACTCAAAACAGCCTCTTCAACAAAAGTAATATTGGTTTTGTTCGCTAACTGATTCCAAATTTTATGGTAGAATTTTTCACTTCGAATCATTTTATATTGATAAGGAAGAATAGAACCTTCAAGCGAATGTATCTCAGATTTGAACTGAATTTTTTGCCAAGTTTTGGCTAAAACATCATCCCATTCACCTTCATTTTTTTCCCAAAAACACCAAGTTCGATCGTTTGCAGTTTTTTTTTCTTTGTCAATAATCAAGATTTTTTTATTATCAAAAAAAGAATCTTTTGACATTCTGTATGCCATCATTAACCCAGAAGCTCCTCCTCCAACAAGAATATAGTCGTAATTGATCATCTAAAAAATAAAAAATTACAAACCATTTATATTGAGTTAGTTACATTAAAACAAAGAAAGTTTTAAAGTTGAAATTGTGATAATTATAAGTATTCTCTAAAATATTTTAATGGAACAAATAACATTCCAAAACATTGGCTTTCCTCTTTTCCCATGTTTTTATGATGTATTTTATGACCTTTTCTCAATGCTTTAAAATACCAATTATTCATGTTTTTAAACCATTTAAAACGTTGGTGAATCAAAATATCATGAATAAAAAAATATGCCAACCCATATAATAAGATTCCTAAGCCTATAAAAATTAAGAAAGTGTATTGCGTATTTGAACCAATAATGAAAAGAAACATACTTGGTACTGCAAAAATAACAAAAAATAAATCGTTTTTTTCAAACACATTCGGATATCCAGGTTGATGATGATCTTTATGCAAAAACCATCCAAAACCATGCATTACATATTTGTGTGTACACCAAGTAATGCCTTCCATGGTAATAAAAACTCCTAGTGTAATTAACGCATACATCATCAGATTATATTTAATTTATACTTTACGTAACTTCTAGCTAAAAGATTAATTTTCATTGAGTTAGAGATACGAATTCTAGTATCCATAATTTTTTCTGAAGGAAGGTTTTTCAATTTACTCAACAATCTTCTATAATATCTGTAAGCCATATAAACGCCAAATTTCGCTTCTACAGGCAATTTCAGAATTCCATTATTATAAGCGAATTCAAAATCCTCTTCAATTTCTTCAATAATCAATTGTTTTGAAGCGGCATCTAATTTTCCTAAATCAATATTTGGAAAATACGAACGATTTAGCAATTCAAAATCATCTTTCAAATCACGTAAAAAATTAACTTTTTGAAATGCAGAACCCAAACGCATTGCGGCATCTTTCAGTTCTAAATATTGTGCTTCATCACCATTTACAAAAACTTTCAGACACATCAAACCAACAACATCAGCAGAACCAAAAATATATTCGTCATATTCTTCCTTGGTATTGTATTCCGTTTTGTGTAAATCAGCTTTCATACTTTTCAAGAAAGCCTGCACCATTTCATCAGGAATGTTATACCTATTAACGGTTTGTTGAAATGAATTTAAAATCGGATTTAAACTGATTTTATGTTCTTTAGCAAAATAGTAATCTTTCTCAAAATGAGACATCAATTGCTTTTTGTCAAAGTCGTGAAAAGTATCTACAATTTCGTCTGCAAAGCGAACAAAACCATAAATATTGTAAATATCAGCCCTAATTTTTGGAGATAACATATTGACTGCCATAGAAAATGAGGTACTATATTTTTTAGTGACCATTTTACTAAAATCATTTGAAACATTGTCGAACAATTCTTTCATACCATTTACTATTAATTTTTTACAATTAAATCTGATGCAATTTTTCCAGAAATCAAGGCTGGAGGTACTCCAGGTCCTGGAACTGTTAATTGACCAGTGAAATATAAATTATTTACTTTTTTACTCTTTATTCTAGGTCTTAAAAATGCAGTTTGAAATAATGTATTCGCCAAACCATATGCATTTCCTTTATATGAATTGTAATCTTCTACAAAATCATTCACACAGAAAGATTTTATAAATATAATATTTTTTTGCACATCTTGGTTTGTTAATTTTTCCAAACGAGTAATTATTTTTTGAAAATACAATTCTCTTAATTCCTCAGTATCTTCCAAACCTGGTGCTAAAGGTATTAAAAATGTTGCAGCTTCGCAATCTTCAGGAGCAAAAGAATTATCAGTAATACTAGAAAAGCTTGCGTAAAACAATGGATTATCAGGCCATTTTGGGGTATCATAAATATCTTTTGCATGCACATCAAAATCACTATCAAAAAACAACGTATGATGACAAACGTTCGTTAATTTCTTGTCAAAACCAACATAGAAAAGCAATGAAGAAGGAGCAAAAGTCTTTTTTGACCAATAGTTTTCTGAATATTGACGTAAATTTTGATTTAATAAAGTCTCTGTATGATGATAATCTGCACCACTCAAAACCAAATCCGCTTCTATTTCTTTACCATTTACTTTCAAACCTGTGATATTATTTGAAGCATCTGTTATGATTTTTTCAACATTAGCATTTGTTCTGAATTCAACACCTAAACTTTCTGCCAAAGCAACCATTCCTTCAACAACTTTATACATTCCTCCTATTGGATGCCAGGTCCCTAAACCAAAATCTGCATAATTCATAAAATTATAAAACGCAGGAGTATTGCTTGGTTTTGCACCTAAAAACAAAACAGGAAACTCTAAAATCTGGATTAATTTATTACTTTTAATATTTTTTCGAACTTCTTTTCTGATGGTAGAAACAAATTGGTTGAGTTTTGTAACCGTTTTTGGTGTTACCAATTCTAAAGGTGAAATTCCAGGTTTATATACCAAATCTTTGATTGCAATATCATAATTTGATTTTGCAGAACTTAAAAAGGATTTTAAATGTTGTGCACTTCCTTTTTCTTCTTTTTCAAAAGTTTCGTAAATTTTGTTTAAATTACCATCAATTGTCATAGAATCTTGTTCGCCAAAATAAACTTGATAAGCAGGATCTAATTTTTCTAACAGATAAAAATCTGAAGGTTTCTTGCCAAAATCTGCAAAAAAACGCTCGAAAACATCTGGCATCCAATACCAAGTTGGACCGATATCAAATGTAAAACCATCTTGTTTATACTGCCTTGCTCTTCCTCCTAGTGTTGCGTTTTTTTCTAGAACAACCACTTCAAAACCTTCTTTAGAAAGGTAACATGAAGCCGCTAATGCAGAAAATCCAGAGCCTATTATATATATTTTTTTTTTCATAATATTATTTGTTTAACAAAAGTAATTATTTACTAAACGTTATGTTTCAGTAAATGGAAATTTATAAGACTTTTAACAAATCACCAATCGAATCAAAAAGCTGGATGTTTGTATTTAAATTTAAATGCTTTATTTTTTCGATTTTCCTTCCAGTTGCAATAAATTTGTTGTTAGTTCCATGCATTAAATCATCAATTTCTTTGAAATATTCCTCAATTTTGTCATCATAAGGCTGAATAGTTAAAGAGGTAATAAAACAAATTTCTTGGCCACTTTCTAGGAAGTAATTCAAGTTATATAATGGCAAACTTTGACCTAAATATATGGTGTGAAAACCACGCAATACCAATTCATAATTTAAGTATAACAATCCCAATTCGTGTATTTCGTTTTCTGGCAAAAACAATACAAAGGTTTTATTGATATTCGTAATATTATACTGCAATTTCTCAGTATTAGCAAGGATTTTTTGCGAAATTAAGTTCGAAATAAAATGTTCATGAGCAGGCAATAAAGTATCTGTATGCCACAAAAAACCCATCTGTTCTAGAAAAGGTATAAAGACATCTTTAAAGATTTCTCTAAAGGTTTTTTTATGTAATAATGTATTGTACGTATTGTTAAATAATATCTTATCAAACTGATACATTGATATTTTGAGAGAATTTAGCGCTTCATCATCAATTGCATTACTAAAAGCCAATTCTCTCGATTTCATCAAAATTTCATCATCTGACATTAATGCTATTTTTGAAATTTTAAAATTGTTATTGTTCAGTAAAACAATATTCAAAAGTTTCGTTAAATTCTCAGGAGAATAATATCTTATGTTTGTGCCTGTTCTTTTTGGTTGTAATAAGTTGTATCTTTTTTCCCAAATTCTGATAGTGTGTGCTTTGATTCCAGAAATATTTTCTAGGTCTTTGATGGTAAAATTTTGCTTAATACTGTTCAATTTATTTTGTCTTAAAGTGAACAAAGTTACACTTTTTATCTAAAAGTAAAATAGCTTTAAAAAAACTGTAACATTTATTAATTTTACACTACAAATAAAAAAACTAATTATTTAAGTGCAAAAGGATTTAGAGGCTGAATTTTTATCAGATTTTGAAAAAAATCAAAATATTGCCCATAAGATTTGTAGAATTTACACTACTGATAAAGATGCGCATAATGATTTGTTTCAGGAAATTGCCATTCAACTTTGGAAAAATTATTCGAAGTTTAGAGGTGAGGCTAAATTTAGTACTTGGATGTATAGAGTAGCTTTAAATACAGCAATTTCGCTGGATAGGAGGTCAATAAGAACAATGAAAACAGATGATTTTAGCGATGTTGCTTACAAAATATCTTCCGACGAATATGATGATACTGAAGAGAAACAATTGACAGCATTGTACCAAGCCATTCATCAATTGAATGACATTGACAAAGCACTTATATTCTTGTATTTAGAAGACAAACCGTTCAGTGAAATTGCAGAAACCCTGGGAATTTCAAATGTAAATGCAAGAGTAAAAATGAACAGAGCAAAAGAAAAATTAAAAACGATTTTAAACCCAAAGACATGGATTTATTAGATAATTATAAAAAAGCCTGGGGCAATCAGGTTGAAATACCTTGTAAATTTTCCGCTCTAGAGATTTACAAAATGGCACATGCCAAATCTTCATCAATCGTAAAATGGATTTTTATTATTGGAATTCTTGAATTTGTATTGCTAAATTCTTTGTATTTTTTTATGGACATGGAAGAAGCCTATGAAGAATACAAAAAAATGGGCTTAGAAAATTTCGTTTTCTACTCTCAAATTGTTGTATACGCAATTTTGTTTTATTTTTTAGCACAATTCTACCTTAATTATAATCAAATTTCAACTACAGATTCTACAAGACAATTAATGAAAAAGATTTTAAAAACACGAAAAACGGTTCGTAATTATGTGTTTTTTAATCTTAGTTATTTAGGTTTGACAATGATTGTAGTCACAATCGCATCAATAAATATTAATATTGACCAACTAAATAATAAACAAATTCTGTTAGTTGTCTTTTTGATGCTGATTGCAACTATCATTATTCTTGGTCTTTTTTGGTTGTTTTATCAATTATTATATGGAATTCTTCTCAGAAAACTGAATAGAAATTACAAAGAATTGGCACAATTAGAAACTGAAATCAGCTAATCAAGCTTCAAAATTTTTCAATTCTTCTAATAATTTTTGATGCATTTCATTAGTATAATCTAAATGCGTAACAATGCGTATTTTTCCTTCTCCCATTGAAGTTAGCAAAATATTTTTTGCTTTCATTTTTTCAACAAAATTTAATTCTCCAATGTTTTTATCTACATAAAAAATCAAAATATTAGTTTCAATGGGCTCTACTTTTGCGATGTATGAAAGTGTTTCTAAAACCGCCCCAATTTCTTTGGCTTTTTGATGATCATCTGCCAATCTTTCAATATGATTATCTAAAGCATAATCACAAGCAGCAGCTAAAAAACCAACTTGTCTCATGCCTCCTCCAAATAATTTTCTTAGCCTCAAGGCTTTTTCCATATTTTTTTTTGATCCTAATAAAATTGAACCTATTGGCGCGCCTAAACCTTTAGAAAAACAAATAGAAATAGTATCAAATAATTTTCCATATTGCTGAGGCGTCTCATTTTTAGCTATTAAAGCATTAAATAAACGTGCACCATCCAAATGAAAATTCAAATTATTTTCTTTTGTTATTTTTTTGATTTTTTTTAATTCAGAAAAATCCCAACAAGCCCCTCCTCCTTTGTTTGTGGTGTTTTCAATGCAAACCAATTTAGAATAAGGCAAATAAATTTCTGGACGTCCTGCAACTGCTTCCTCTAACTGATTTGCAGAAAACATACCTCTAATCCCATCAATTAATTTACAAGTAACTCCTGAATGAAAAGCAGCTCCTCCACTTTCATAATTATAAACATGCGCGTATTTATCACAAAATAATTTGTCTCCTGGTTGTGTGTGCAATTTAATGGCTGTTTGATTTGCCATAGTTCCTGAAGGAAAAAATAATGCACCTTCCATCCCAAATAATGCAGCTGCTTTTTCTTGCAAAGCATTCACTGTTGGATCCATATTAAACACATCATCTCCTACTTTTGCATGCATCATTGCTTCCAACATCTGTGGAGTTGGTCTAGTAACTGTATCAGAAATTAAATCGATAATCATTTTTAAAAATTATTTTAATTATTTGTTCCAATTGGCGAACCATCAGGAATTTTTGGTGAATTTTGTCTTTTGAATGATGTTGGATTTTTTTGAAAACTACTCATCATCTCAATCATTGCTTTGTCATACATTTTTTGAAGTCCTTTTGATTTTCCGTCTTTTAAATATAATTTGATTTCTTTCAACTTAAAATCTACAATCGCACTGACTTGAGGATATTGATTTTTATTACTTGACAAATAAAATAATTGCTTTAAAACTGCCATATTTATGATATTTTGCAACTCCTGATAATAGGAGTCTTTATAAGTTTTTTTGAAAGAAATCGCAATCAATTCATCTAACAATTCTTCAAAACCCAACTGAGAATCATCCAAGCTTTTATGAGCAATTAACCTTGAAACTCTTTGGGGATGCAACAACAATTCTAGAGTCATTTCAGATGAAGTTTCCACTGCAGAAAACGCATCAAACTCAACACCCAACTTACTTTTAAATGATTCTCTTGTTCTATCATATCCATAAGCTCTTGGTGGAAAAAGTGCTAATTTTTCTTTTGGAATCGCGATTTCATCCACCGCAATTGTTTTCAAAATAGCTTGCAATGCAGTTCTTTCAATAGTTCCAGAAACTCGTTTTACAATGGTTTCATTGCCTCCTTTTACAGCATACGAATATTCTAATCCACCAATGATTTTTGCAGTTGCCTCTGTTTGATAACGATGAAAAAAATACAAGGGTACAAAAACATCTTCTAAGACAGAATAAGGCTCATGAGACTTGATATTGTCTGCTGAAAAATTTTCAATCGCTTTTTTTCTGATGTTTAAAACGTTGTACAAATCATCATAAATTGTTACGCCATTGTCCCACAAATGTGCTGAAATGCTTGCGCTTCCTAAAGGCCTAGCATCATTATCAGTTAAATATCTTAACCCGCTTGCAAAAGCATCATAAAGAATTTTTCTCAATGCAATTTCTTCATTCACTTCCTTTGGAAAATCTTGGTATGAATATGCAACAGTAACTTTATCCCAAGCTCCAATTTTATCATCATATGCTTCTGAAAAGTCAATTTTTCCATTTTTTAAACTAATTTTTGGATGCGGATAATCCATCACAGAAGTTCTTCCATTGGTACTTGCAGCAAAATTGTGTGCAAATCCCAGCGTATGTCCAATTTCATGAGCAGATAATTGTCTAATTCTCGCAATTGCCATTTGCAAGGCAAAATCATCATCTTTTGAATTATTTTTATAAGGTGCTTTCAAAGCCTGAGCAATCAAAAAATCTTGACGAATTCGCAAACTTCCCAAACTCACATGACCCTTGATAATTTCGCCGGTCCTTGGATCTGAAATAGTTGCTCCATAACTCCAACCTCTTGTTGATCTGTGTACCCATTGCACCACATTGTAGCGAACATCCAACATATCTGCACCTTCAGGAAGCATTTTAAACTGAAAAGCATCTTTATAACCTGCAGCTTCAAATGCTTGATTCCACCAAAGACCACCTTCTAATAATGCAGTGCGAACTGGCTCAGGAGTGCCTCTGTCTAAATAATAAATAATGGGTTCAACAGCTTCAGAAATTGCTGCTTTGGGATTTTTCTTTTCCAAACGATGTCTGTAAATAAACCGTTTGGTGATATTTTCATTGACTGGCGTTGCATAATCCATATAAGTCATTTGCCATGAACCAGAACGTGGATCATAGATTCTTGGTTTATAATTAGAATCTGGCAATTCCACAAAAGAATGGTGTTGATGCACTGTCACCAAACTCGCATCTGGAGTCACACTTCTGATATTATATCCTTTTGGACTCCCTTTAAAAGTTAACATTACGTCAAATTCCACATTTTTTGGAAACGCTTTGGTTCGCTCTAAATAAAAAGCACTTTTTGTCTTATCCAAACTATAATTTCCTTCGTTGCTATTTGCCAAACTTTCTGCAACTCCATGAGCATCTCGCATCAAAAAGTCAGAGGCATCCACCAAATATTTACCATTTTTTTCTTCTGAAATTACAAAACCGTGCAACACCGATTTTGCAAATGCTTCTTTGACAGATTGCCTTTCTTCGAAATTTGAGGTGATTGCTCTATACTCTTGATTTGGCTGAATCAACAAAATTTTGTTGCCGGATTTTTTGAAGAATACCACAGCTCCACCTCCCAATTGGCCTCTATCTAAACCAATGTCATTTGAACCAATTCCCTGTGAAAGTGCGTGAATATATAAAAAATTATAGTCTAGTTTGTCAATTTCTAAGAATATTTTATCCGAATTTTCATCATAATAAAAATTAAAATAACCCGAGAATTTGGTAATGCCTTTTTGGA
>DDMS01000013.1 GCA_002340765.1 Flavobacteriaceae bacterium UBA2540
TATGCTGCACTCACAGCGATGGGAACATTTATGATTCTAAACCCTAAAAAAGCACAAGCAGCATCTGCACCACCAAGTCCTGGTTGGTGATAAAACAAATTATAAAAAGAAAAAACACACTATTAAACAAACTATTAAAAAACACACCAATGAAACAAATTTTCACATTTTTAGCGGCAGTAGTATTAACTGCAAGCACTTTTGCCCAAGTGGGTATTGGCACGACAGATCCAAATGGCTCTGCAGCATTAGATATTACTTCTACCACAAAAGGGTTATTAATCCCAAGAATGTTAGCGGCAGCCCGCACAGCTATTGATACTCCAGCCACAGGGTTGATGGTATTTCAAACAGATGGTGCAGCAGGTTTTTACTATTACAATGGTAGTAGTTGGGTAGCAATTACAGCAGGTTTAGATGGCACAAATGTTGCTCGGCAGGATGCAACTAATATATTTAATGAAGACAACTTATTTAATGGAGCTAAAAATTTTGTAGTAAATATCACACCATCTGCTAATTCTCAAATTACATTTGCTGGACGAGAAGTCAGTATTCAAGGAGGTTTAGAAGCATATAGTGGCCCTGATACTCACATTCCTGTAAGTGTAAGCGGTGCTCTTAATGTAAATCAATCTTATTTTGGAGGTGTGGATGATAGGTCTGTTAATTATATCAAAACACCAAAAGTAGAAATCACGACTGAACCAGTAGATATAAGTGATGCGACCACCAAAAAATATGTTGATGATTTGATTGCCAATCTTCAAAGTCAGATTAATAATTTAGCACTCAGGGTAGGTGATTTTCACGGTGGCGGTGTTATTTTTTACATATTTGAGTTGGGAGATACTGGTTATATTGCAGGAGAAACCCACGGTTTAATTGCAGCAGTAGCAGACCAGAGTTCTAGTATACGATGGTTTAATGGTAGTTATGATACTACAGGGGCAACAGGAACAGCTATAGGCACAGGAAGTGCCAATACAGATGCTATTATTTCAGTTCAAGGTCTTGAAATAACATCTTATGCAGCAGGACTGGCAAGGGCATATACTGCAGGAGGATATACCGATTGGTTTTTACCCTCAAAAGATGAATTAAATAAAATGTATTTAAATAGGGCAACGATAAACACTATAGCTGCATCAAATAGTGGTAGTGATATTTCTACTAATTACTACTGGAGTTCTACGGAGTACGACTATAATTACGCGTGGTACCAGCTTTTTAATGAAGATGGTCTGCACTACTACAACGATAAGAGCTACCCAGTCAATGTGCGTGCTGTTCGGGCTTTTTAGTTATTTAATTATTTATCAATTTAATTTAATGCCGCTTAAGCGGTCGGTTTTTATTTTTTAAAAATGGCATTACACACCGAGTTACCGGTTTACAGAGATACTTATAAACTGGTATTAGAAGTCTTTGTAAGTACAAAAAATTTCCCTAAAGAATACAAGTATAGTTTGGGTAGAGATATGGAGCGTGATGTGCTTGTTTTAATGCGCTGTGTTTATCGTGCGCTGTTAAAACGTAACTTTAGTTTCCAGTAACCTAACTTTTAGAACACAATATAACCAGTTTACAATTATCTTTTTATATCTCCCGAGCAACCTTTGGAGCAACTCTAAAAACCAAAAAAACCGTAAATCATTGTTTATAAATGAGTTACGGGATAATTTTGTGGTATCTCCAGGAATCGAACCAGGGACACAAGGATTTTCAGTCCTTTGCTCTACCAACTGAGCTAAGATACCGTTCTTAAGCGGTTGCAAATATAAAATGTTTTTTTATATCTGCTAACTAAAATTTAAAAAAATCTGTTGTATTTTTGAACTTCATTTAAAAATAAGAATGAATTTAGCAATTGATGTTGGAAATACAATTGTAAAAGCAGCTGTATTTCATCAAAATAACCTGATTGAAGTGGTCGTTTTTCCTGAAGAAAAAATCATTTCAGAAATTAAATTGCTAAAGAAAAAATATGCATTTAATGATGCAATCATATCAAGTGTTGCTTCTATTTCAGAAAAAAAGCTTGAAAAATTGCAAAAAAACTTAACACTTTTGAAAGTTTCATCAGCAATAAAAACTCCTTTTAACAATCTTTACAAAACTCCAAAAACTTTAGGTGCTGACAGAATTTCATTGGTTACTGCTGCAAATAAAAGTTTTCCAAATCAAAATGTGTTGGTAATTGATGCTGGAACTTGCATCACTTTTGACTTTATAGATAAAAATAATGACTATTTTGGAGGTGCAATTTCTTTAGGAATTGAAATGAGGTTCAAAGCACTTCACAAATTCACAAAAAAACTACCACTTTTGGAGAAAAATTTACTTGATAATTTAATAGGTCAAAATACGCAAGAATCTATAAATTCAGGGGTTGTAAACGGTGTAATTCAAGAAATTGACGGTGTAATTGAGCAGTATAAAAAAAAATATCAGAATTTAACAATTGTTTTAACAGGAGGAGATACAAATTTCTTGTCAAAACAATTAAAAAGTAGCATATTTGCCAATCAAAATTTCCTCCTTGAAGGATTGAACGAACTATTGATTTTTAATAAAAACAAATGATTAGAAATATTCTAATAAATTTTTTCTTTTTTATATCAGTTACAACCATTTTGGCTCAAAGAACAAACTCATCACCATATTCTTATTTTGGATTTGGAGAAGAATTCAAGGCAACCACTGTTGAGCAAAGCGCAATGGGAGGAATTGGTGTTGCATTTAGCAATTATAAATTTATAAATTTTACAAATCCTGCAGCTTACGCAGATTTGCGTTTTACAACTTACTCAGTTGGAATGTTAAATAACGACTTAACCATTAAAAGTGGAACTACTGAACAAAGTAGCACTTCAACAAGTTTGTCATATATTGCATTTGCTTTTCCTATTGGTCAAAAAGCGGGGTTTTCTTTTGGAATGCAGCCTGTTTCTTCAATTGGATATTCTCTCTCAACTTCGATTTTTGATAGTAATGATGTACGCACGCAAATATCTCTTTTTGAGGGAAATGGTGGAGTAAATAGAATTTATGGTAGTTTAGGATTTAAAGTCACAAAAGACTTCTCGTTAGGAATTGAAGGAGATTTCAACTTTGGAAATATTGAAAATAGTGTTGCAGTTTTAAGAGCTGATGTTGCTCTTTCAACAAAATATAATGAAGTGACAGCTGTAAGTGGTGGTTCGGTGAAAATTGGTGCTCAATATCATAAAGAATTTAAAAATAAATTAATGATAAGTACCGGAGCTACAGTTAAATTATCAAATAGTTTAAATGTTACTGGAAATGATTATTTATACTCATTAACATTTTCAGGAACTGGTTCAGAAATTCCAAGAGACACTATTTCATCAAACACTATTGCAGGAAGTTTCAATATACCAATAACCACAAATGTTGGAATTGGTTTTGGAAAATTTGACAAATGGTATGCAGGAGTTGAATACGAATCTCAAGATGCTTTAACCACTTTAGGATTGTTATCTGGAGGCACCAACAGTCCATACAACTATGGAAAATCAAGTAGATTTTCATTGGGAGGTTTTTACCTTCCAAAGCTAAATTCTATTTCAAGTTATTGGGAAAGAGTAACATATAGAGCTGGTATACGTTTTGAAAACACAGGCCTACTTGTTGATGGTTCTGGGAATAATACAAGTTTTTCACAAATTGACGATTTTGGCATATCTTTTGGTTTGGGTTTACCATTACAAAGATTATCAACAATAAACATGGGCTTTGAGTTTGGAAAAAGAGGAACTTTACAAAATAATTTGATACAAGAAAATTATTTCAACTTAAGAGTAAGTTTATCTTTAACAGACATCAATTGGTTTGTGCAAAGAAAAATTGATTAATAAACATTTGCAAAAATGAAAAAATTTACATTATTATTCGCAACTACAATGTTATTTGCAATCGGCAAGACAAATGCCCAAGAGGATTTAACACAGGATTGTACTATAAAATACAACCTATTTAAAGGCGATTTTCAGTCAAAAAAATATGTTGATGCCTTTGAAAATTGGACTTTTTTAATGGATAAATGTCCTGATTTATCAGTAAATATTTATAAATTCGGTTCAACGCTTGCTGAAGAGGTTAAAAAAGATCCAGTTCTTGCAAAGAAAGTGTATGAGCAAAGGCTAAAATATTATCCAAATGATAATCCAGCAAAAGTTCATAGTGATTATGCAGATTATCTAGCAAATAATAAATTAGCAGCTGATGATGAGATTTTTGAAATTCTTCAAAAAGCCTATAAAATATCCCCTAGAGATATGAGTGTGAAAAATATTTATAAATATTTTCAGGGTGTAACGGATAAATTCAAAGATACTGACCCAAAAAAAGTTTTTGATACTTATGATGATGTTTTAGAATCTATTGGAGAAAAATTAGACGACTATGCAATAAAAATTAACGAAATCACCAAAGACTCAACAAGAGTTTTGGACGAAAAAGAAAAAAAATCATTGAAAATATATCAAATAAATTCAGCTGCTTTAGGACAAATTGAAGATGGGTTAGATAATATTATTTCAGATATTGCAACATGTGAGAGATTGATACCTTTATATAAAAGAGATTTTGAAATTTATAAGTCAGATGCAATTTGGTTAAGAAGAGCTGTCTCTAGAATGTTTAAAAAAGGTTGTCAAGAAGATCCAATGTTTGAAACTCTTGCAAAAGCTTATGCAGAATCAACACCTTCAGCAGATTCTTATTCCTTTTATGCAGGAATTTTAGAGAAAAACGGAGATAATTTTGGTGCAACATCAATGAGAAAAAAAGCGTTTGATTTGGAAACCGATCTATTGAAAAAAGCAAAATATAAATTGAATTTTGCTGAACAAGCCAAATCTAGAGGGCAGTTAGTAAACGCAAGAGCTCTAGCAAGAGAAGCTTTAAGCTTTAATCCAAATTATGGGAAGGCGTATTTGTTAATTGGAAGACTTTACCAAGAAAGTGTTAACGAATGTGGAAACAACGAATTTGAAAAAAGAATGGTATATGCAGCTGCTTTAAGACAAGTTCAAAAAGCAGCAACTGTTGACCAAAGTATTTCATCAGTTGCAGCAAAGTATATTGCAAGCTACAGAGCAAATTTACCTGACACGAAAACAATTTTTACTTATGGCGCAAATGAAGGTTCATCTTACACCATAAAATGTTGGATAAATGAGACCGTAACAATTCAGTCTAGTGTAAAATAATGAAACTATTTTCACAAATTTTTATAAAAGGCATTGCTGTATTATTTAGCTCAGCAATGCTTTTTTCTTGCGTTAATGACACTCAAAAAGTGCGCGATTTCTTGGCAGACAAAAATTTACCGGTAGGAATCGCAAGAGAGGCAAATCATATTTATAAAGATTCTGGAAAAATATCATCAAGGTTAGTCACACCTTTAATGCTCGATTTTAGCAATCGAAACGAACATCCTTACAGCGAGTTTCCAAAAGGAATAAAAATTGTAAATTTTGAAAAAACAGAAAAAGATTCCATCACAATTACAGGTCAATATGCCATCACCTATTCAAAAACATCTATTTCTGAAATCAAAGGAAATGTAATTGTGATTAATCATACAGATAAATCAAGATTGGAAACAGAGCAACTTTTTTGGGATGAAAAAACAAAGTATTTTGTATCGGAAAAAGCTTTTACTTTGTTGAAAGAAAACGATACTATATATGGAATTGGTTTCGAATCAAAAGACGATTTGACAATGCATTTGGCAAAAAAAACAACAGGAAAACTAGAAACAACAGAAGATTAAATTATGAACTTACTTTGGAAATTTTTTCAGTACGGATATTTAATGATTGCATTTATTTGCACTGTAGAAGGTATTGTTCGTTGGAATTCTGACAGATCAAGATCTTATTTATTTTTTGGCTTTGCTATTTTAATTACCTTAGTGTTTTTCTTTAAAAGACATTTTAGGAAAAAAGTAGAAATACGAAACCGTCAAAATAAATAGTTTATAAGATTTTCATGGAAATCGAACTGATTATCATTATTACTTCTATATTATTGTCAGCCTTTTTCTCTGGGATGGAAATTGCTTTTGTTTCAGCAAACAAATTGCACATTGAATTAGAGAAAAAAAGAGAAGGATTGATTGCTAAAATCCTGAAAAGAATTACTCATAAATCATCAAAATTCATTACCACAATGTTGGTGGGAAATAATATTGCATTGGTGATTTATAGTTATTATATGGGAAAATTATTGGTAAGACTTTTGCCAATAGAAAACTATAATGAATTTTCTAATTTACTGATTCAAACAGTAATATCTACAATTATAATTCTCATAACTGCTGAGTTTTTACCAAAAGCAATTTTCAGAGTTTACGCAAATGATGTATTGAAAATTTTTGCTTTTCCGGCTTATTTTTTTTATTATTTATTTCATTTTTTCTCAGCTTTCATTACCTCAATTTCTGATTTTTTTTTAAAAGTAATATTCAAAGTAATCCCAAATGAACAACAAACAGAATTTAGTAAAGAGGAACTAGGAAACTATATTAACGAGCAATTAGAAACAGGAAATGATGCCGACAAAATGGATTCAGAAATTCAAATTTTTCAAAATGCTTTGGTTTTTCAAAATGTAAAAGCAAGAGAAGTAATGGTTCCTAGAACCGAAATTGTTGCGCTAGAAATTCATGATAAAGTAATTAACTTGCAAAATTTATTTATAGAAACTGGTTTGTCAAAAATATTAATTTATCAAACTTCTTTAGATGATGTTGTCGGATATGTAAATGTTTTTGAACTGTTCAAAAAACCAAAAACCATCAAATCGATTTTAATTCCTCTAGAAATTGTCCCTGAATCAATGATGATTAATGATATTTTGAATACATTAACCAAAAAGCGAAAAAGTGTTGCTGTCGTCGTTGATGAATATGGAGGAACTTCAGGAATGATCACTGTTGAAGATATTGTTGAAGAACTTTTTGGTGAAATCGAAGATGAACATGATGTTCAAGAATTTATTGAAGAAAAATTAAGTAAAAACGAATATATTTTTTCTGCAAGATTAGAAATTGATTATTTAAATGAAGAATATGATTTAGAGATTCCAAAATCTGAGGCATATGAAACATTGGGAGGTTTTATTATTGACCACACTGAAAATATTCCTGAAGAAAAAGAAAAAATTATTATTGAAGAATTTGAAATAACAATTTTAAAAATGATTGGAGCAAAAATTGAAGAAGTAAAATTAAAAATAATAGACGATAATTAGAAAAAGTTTATCAAATACTACCCAAAAACAAATAGTTAACCAGAGATGATTATCTGTAAAATCGGTTGCAATATTCAACTCAAAAATCGTATATTCGCCAACTGAAATTAAATTAATGACGCATGGCAGTTTTATCAAAAATTAGAGAACGCTCAATGTTCTTAATCATTATTATTGGATTGGCACTTTTTGCCTTTGTATTAGATCCTTCTACCCTAGGAGATTTTTTTAATTCAAATAAAATCAACGAAGTAGGTCAAATTAACGGAGAATCTATCACAAGACAAGAATTTATTCAAGAATTAGAAAGCTATAAACAACAAGTTGGAAATAGTGTTCCTGAAATGCAAGCTGTAAACACAGTTTGGGAAAATATTTTAAGAAAAAAAATCTACCAAAATCAATTGAATGAAGCTGGAATTACTATTGGAGAATCAGATGTATGGAATGAATTAATTGCTATTCCTTTTGTTCAAAACAATCCTGAATATCAAAATGAAGCTGGATTATTTGACGAACAAAAGTTCAAACAATTTTTGGCAGATACCAAAGAAAATAACAAAGAATTGTGGGCTCAATGGTCTTCCTATATGGGCCAAATTAGAGATAATTTGTCAACAACAACTTATAATAATTTGATTACGGCAGGTTTAGGCGCTTCATTGAAAGAGGGTGAATCTGAATATTTGTATGAAAACACAAAGCTAAATGCAGAATTTGTTTATTTACCATACACATCAATTTCAGATAGTTTGGTGAAAATTAAAAAATCAGAAGTTGAATCTTATATCAAAAAACATGAAGATGACTATAAAGTAGATGCTTCAAGAGATATTAATTATGTAACTTTTGAAATTTTACCGACAGTTGAAGATGAAAACGTTTTAAAAGCTGAAGTTTTTTCATTAATTGAAGATTTTAAATTGGCAACTAATGACAATCTTTTTCTTTCAGAAAATGAATCAGATAGCAATCTAGATGCAAGTTTTTTATATAAAAATCAAGTAAGTCAAGAAGTTGCAGATAGTATTTTTTTAGGATCTAAAGGAAAAGTTGTAGGTCCTTACACAGAAAATGAATTTCTAAAAGTTTCTAAAATTACTGAAATCTCACGAATACCCGACTCAGTAAAAGCAAGTCATATTTTAATTCCTTTCATTGGTGCTCAAAGAGTTGCTCCTGAAGTTACAAGAACTGAAGAAAGTGCTAAAAAATTAGCAGATAGCATTTTACAAGTTGTCAAAGGCAAAAGCGATAAATTTGCGATTTTAGCCAAAGAATTTTCTTCTGATAAATCAAATTCTGATAAAGGTGGAGATTTAGATTGGTTTACGTATACAAGAATGACTACTGAGTTTAGAGATTATACTTTTACAGGTAAAAAAGGTGATTTAGGTGTTGTAAAAACAGCATTTGGTTTTCACGTAATCAAGATTGATGATCAAAAAAATATTCAAAATGTTGTAAAATTAGCTACTTTCAGCAGAAAAATTATACCTTCTGAGGCAACAGAAAATTCAATTTTCAGAAACGCTGAAGAATTTTCATTAGCAGTTTCAAAAGACAACAAATTTATGGATGTTGCAAATAAAAAGAAATTTACAGTAAAACCTGCAATTGGAATCAAAGCTCTGGATGAAAATGTACCAGGTTTAGGAAATCAAAGACAAATAGTTACTTGGGCTTTTAATAAATATACAAAAGTTGGAGATTTTAAACGTTTTGATTTAGAAGGTCTTCATGTAGTTGTTTATTTAACTGCATCTCAAGAAAAAGGTTTAATGTCTGCTGATAAAGCAATAAACTCTGTGAGACCTATTTTGGTTAACGAGAAAAAAGCGGAGATTTTAGCTAAAAAATTGCAAGGCTCAAATTTGCAAAGTATCGCAAAATCAAATAATACAAACGTAAAGGCTGCAGAAGGAGTAACTCTAAAAAGTCCAACTCTTTCAGGAGTTGGTGTTGAGCCAAAGATTGTTGGAGCAATGTATAATGCACAGCAAAACAAAATTTATAATTCTATAGTTGGTGATAGAGGTGTTTATGCTTTTAAAATGACTAAAAAAGAAATTCCAGTTGCTTTACCAAATTATGAAATCAATAGAAAGAGAATTTCTGACATCAGAAAAAACTCAACTTATAAAATGTATGAGGCGATTAAAAAAGCTTTAGATATTGAAGATAATAGAGCGAATGTTTATTCTGTAAATTAATTTCCCAAACTTTTTAAAAAAAACGTTCAATGAAATTGAACGTTTTTTTTTCTTTTTTGAGAAGGCTATTTAACCATTCATTGAAATTAAAAACTCGTCATTATTTTTCGAGAATTTAATTTTATCATTAATGAATTCCATAGCTTCAATTGGGTTCATATCTGCCAAATATTTTCGTAAAACCCACATTCTTTGAACTGTTTTTTCATCTAATAATAAATCATCACGTCTTGTTGAAGATTTGATCAAATCAATAGCTGGATAAATTCTTCTGTTCGAAATATTTCTATCCAATTGCAATTCCATATTTCCAGTTCCTTTAAATTCCTCGAAAATTACTTCGTCCATTTTTGAACCAGTTTCAGTAAGTGCAGTTGCAATAATTGTTAATGAACCTCCACCTTCAATGTTTCTAGCAGCACCAAAAAAACGTTTTGGTTTGTGAAGTGCATTTGCATCAATACCTCCAGATAAAATTTTTCCAGAAGCAGGTGCTACAGTATTATAAGCTCTTGCCAAACGCGTAATAGAATCTAACAAAATTACTACATCATGACCACATTCAACCAATCTTTTTGCCTTTTCCAACACAATATTTGCAACGCGAACGTGTTTTTCTGCAGGCTCATCAAATGTTGAGGCAACTACTTCTCCACGAACACTTCTTTGCATGTCAGTTACTTCTTCAGGTCGTTCATCAATCAATAAAACAATTTGATACACTTCAGGATGATTTGAAGCAATTGCGTTTGCAATATCTTTCAAAAGCATTGTTTTTCCTGTTTTTGGTTGTGCCACAATCATTCCACGTTGACCTTTTCCAAGAGGAGAGAACAAATCAATGATTCTTGTCGATAATGAACTTCCTTTTTGTGCAAGATTGAATTTTTCTTGGGGAAATAATGGCGTTAAATGTTCAAAAGAAACACGATCTCTAACAATATTCGGATTCAATCCGTTAATTTTTGAAACACGAATCAAAGGAAAATATTTTTCACCTTCTTTTGGAGGTCTCACAATTCCTTTAACAGTATCACCAGTTTTAAGTCCAAATAATTTTATTTGAGATTGAGAAACGTAGATATCATCAGGAGAAGACAAATAATTATAATCGGAAGAACGTAAAAAACCATAACCATCAGGCATCATTTCAAGAACACCTTCACTTTCTATAATTCCGTCAAATTCAAAATCTGGATCTCTATATCTATTGCCGTTTTTTTGAACTTTTGGAATGTTATTTTTTATGTTGTTGGGATTGTTTTCGTTTGCTTTATTTTTATTTTGTTGATTAACGTTTGATTGCTGATTATTTTGTTGATTTTCAACAGGTTGATTTTCATCTAATTGAATGGCAATTTGTTGATTGGCAACAGGTTGATTTTTGTATTTTTGATTTGGGTTTTTCTTTGGTGCATTTTGCTGATTTCCATTCTGCTGATTTCCATTCTGCTGATTTCCATTTGGTTCAGTTAGCTTCTGCTGATTTGGATTTGGTTGAATGGCTTTTTGTTGATTTGGATTTTGCTGATTCCCAATTTTTGGTTGATTCCTGTTTTGATTTTTAACAGGTTTTCTTTCCACATTATTTTGAGAATTATTTAATGTTTCAATTCGTTGTGAATTTTTTTCATAAGTTACTTTTTGTGCAACTTTTACAACTTCTATTTTTGACTCTTCAGCGATAACAAAGTCTTTTTTAACTTCATTACCTGAGTTTTTTACAAGCCTTTTTCGTTTTGGTTTTTCTTCTTTCTGGGGATTGGCCTCAGTATTTTCTTGGATATCTTTAGTAGGTTTTGCTGCTTGAGTATCTAGAATTTGATATACTAAATCTAATTTTTTTAGTTGACTGATTTTAGAAAGACCAATAGATTTTGAAATTGCTTGCAAGTCAGCAAGCGTTTTTTCTTTTAGTTCAGAAATTTCGAACATGAATGTTTTTTATTAGGTTAATATCTTGAAATTAAGATTGATTTTTGGTGTTGTTTAGGGCTTTTAATATTGTATATAGTGCTATACAATAGTCTCGTGCGGTTTCTAACGATACAAATATAATCTTTTTTTTTAAATTCCAAATTTTACTTATTAAAAAAGAAATGTTATTTTTGCGATACTTATAAAACAATGATACAAAGAATTCAAACTATTTATTTATTACTATCCTCTATTACTTCTGGAGGATTGATTTTTATTTTTAACCTTTGGATTTCAAAAGGGGAAAAAATATTTGTCTTAGATTTATTTTCAAATAAATCAATTTCTTTACAATTGATTCCAATAATGTTTTGTATTTCATCGATTTTAGCAATTGTAAATATTTTTATTTTCAATAATAGAAAATTGCAATTTGTTATTGGGCGAATACTTATTTTGATAAACCTTTTTTTATTAGGATTATTGATATATCAGTCACTAATGATATCTGGAGAAATTTCGGTTTCGGAGAAAGGTATTGGGATGTTTTTACCGATTTTAGCTATTTTGCTTCTTGTTTTGGCAAATAAAGCAATTAAAAAGGATGAAGATCTCGTAAAATCTGTGGACAGATTGCGATAAACTAACAAATAGTATATTTAGTGCGATTAAAACCGAGAAAATTTTTCTCGGTTTTTTTTATTTTCAGCAGTTTTAGGAATTTTTTTAAAAATCAAATTTTCAAAATCTTGAATATGCAAATAAAAATGGGATATTAAGTTAAGCGGCATTTTTACAAATACTCCTTTTGTTATTAAACTCTTAAATTGTTAAATAATTCAGTCTAGAATTATTTTTATTGCACCTAATTTCTAGGTATTCAAATACTTCAAGTTGCATTTGTTTCTTTGACATTCGTTTGTTTCCATAAATTAATTTTGTTTTCAATATTTTGAAAAAACTTTCAGCCACCGAATTATCCTAGCAATTACATTTTCTATTTATACTAAATTTTACATTATAAGACTCAATCATATTAGCAAATTTATAGCTTGTATATTGAATTTCTCAATCAGAATGAGATAGTAATCATTCTTTTGGGTTTTTGTTGCTTATTGCCATTTCCCATGCAATAAGGATTATTTGATCTGTACTCATTCCATAACCTAAAACTCTAACCTATAATTTTTCGAACATATAAATCCAAAATAACGCAATTGAAAATTATTAAATCTATTGTTTTGTGGGGTAGCATCAAAATTTTAAAATTAAAATTTATAG
>DDMS01000054.1:0-11267 GCA_002340765.1 Flavobacteriaceae bacterium UBA2540
AATTTTTTATAATTTATTTTAATAAATTATTCAGTGTCAAAAAGATACTCTTTTTCAGCTTAATTTTTTAAGATTTTAAAGTTCTTTGAAAAACTATCGGATTGAATATTTAAAATGTAAAACCCACTTTTCAAAAACGATACATCAATGCTATTTTCATGAGCATTTTTATTGAAAGTATGTACCTTTTTACCTGTCAAATCATAAATTGTTCCTTGATATTTTTCTGAAAAATTGGCAAACTGAATTTCTAATTGATTATTCACTGGATTGGGAAAAATCCTAATTTTTTTTTCATCAATAGTAGTGTCATCCGTACTCAAACTAGATGCTTGATATACTTTTACATAGTCTATTTCCATAGCGCTTTCAGAAAATGATGCTGCTATATTTGGTAAAATAGCAACATTAAATAATAAATATTGTGGCGCATTATAAGGCCAATTTTGAATGTTTTTGTTTTGAGGATTGTAAGTGTAGTGTTCTATACCATCAACACTAAAAACCATTTTATTAGCATCCCAATATAAGGTATATATATGAAACTCAGTAGACGCATTTAAAATCATTCGACCTCCTTTATTAATAGTTCCACCAAAACTTGATCTATTATGCAAAGCACTTTGTACAAAGTTTTGATTATCTCCCCAGTGTTCAATAATGTCAATTTCGCCGCAATCTGGCCATGGTGTATTTCCGTGAGTTGGTGCCCAATACCCGCCAGTTTCTGTAATATTTTGTCCTAACATCCAAAGCGCAGGGAAAGTACCTACACCAAAAGGCATTTTGGCTCTAATTACTATCTTACCATACGTAAATGCAAATTTTGAATTTAATCTAGCAGATGTAAAGTCTTTAGAATTATTATTATTTCCTTGGTAAGTTTCTCTTTTTGCTAAAATTTTTAAAGTACCATTACTTATGAATGAGTTATCAATTCTATCTGTATAATGTTGTACTTCACTATTCGCCCAAGAATTCCCACCTATAATTGGGTAGGTTTGTTTAAACCACTTTGTATTATCTAAATCTACAATTTGGCCATCTACTCCATCAAATTCATCTGACCAAACTAAGGTGTTAAAATTAATATCTGAATTATTGTTGTTGCTTTCAGGAAGCGTTCCGTCGTATGCAACATCATCAATATAAGCAATTACTTTATTGGTATTGTCCTCACCATTTATTTGAATAACTACTCTGTTAAAATCATTTCTATTTATTGGAGCAGCTGAGTTAGCATCTATGTTGATATAGGCGTCATTTTTAAAATCAAAAGTTACAGTTTGCCAAGTGTTTAAAGATATAGTTTTGATAACCTCTGATTGCGTTGACCAAGGAGCATTGATTTTATTATTCTGTAATTTTAACGAAATTTGATTCGTTTGACTTCCTGTAATAGAACTAGAAGCGACATAAATTTTTAAGGTAAAAGTGTGTTTTTGGGATAAATCGAAATTTTTAGAAACATCAAATCGTACATTGGCATATCGTCCTCCATTGTCTTCGTATCTCAAAACGGTATTGGAAGTATTGATTCCAGTTTTGAATGGGTTTGCAAATGCAGTATTAATAGTAGTTGCATCAGCATCCCAAGACGAAATAGTGCCATTTCCTTCAAAATCGTCTTCCACTTTTTCTTGCGAAAACAAACTGATTGAAAAGATAAATAAGAGAGAAGTAATAATTTTATACATAAAAAATTTTTAGATTTTCCAAATGTAAAGGAAATTTGAAATAAATTGTAGAAAGCAACCTATACTTTACCCCAACAAATGAATATTTTAACACTCTTTTTTGATAGTAAAGCACTTATTTGAGAAATGAATCTGTTTTTTTGTCATAACCATAAGGACAATGTTTGCAACCACTTTTGCAACAATAGCCTCTTTTCAAATGGTATTTAGCTGTAAACACTTTAAATCCTTCATCATTAAGATAAAAGTCATCTTCCTCCAATTCAATTCTGGGTTTAAACATGGTGCAAAAATACGTGTTTTAACGGAATTGTAAACGCTTGTCTTTGATCGAATTTAACCGCAATACTTTATAATCTAACATATAATTTTGATACAATCTCCAAGGAAATTGATCGCCTTGTTTTGGTAAAATATCTTTTGCCCTATGAATGTATCCAGAATCTAAATTGATTAGTGGCAATTCACCTAAATTCTGTTCAATTACAGATGCTTTGATGGTTTTAAATTGATGTTTGTCTGTATATTTTAAAACTCTTGAAATATACTCACTTGTTAAATCGCTTTTCAATGTCCAAGATGCATTCGTATATCCTGCAAAAATAAAAAAGTTAGGAAGTTCGCTGAGCATCAAACCTTTGTATACAAATTGTTTTGTGATTTCAAAAGGTTGTTGATTTATTGAGATTTTTGCACCACCAAAAGGCAATAATTTTAAGCCTGTTGCACTGATAACAATATCGGCCTCAAGCATTTTTCCTGAAGATAATTGGATGCCATTTTCAAGAAAAGTTTCAATAGTGTCAGTTTCAACGAATGCTTTTCCTTTTTTAATCGCTTTAAAAAAATCACCATCAGGAACCAAACAAAAACGCTGATTCCAAGGATGATAATTTGGTGTAAAGTGAGGTTCAATTTTAAAATCACCCAATTCTTTTTGGATTCCCTTAAAAATAACTTTTTTCATTGTTTCAGGATATTTCCTACACAAATTGTAAAAAATCATGTCAGCTAAAATATTTTTAGTTCTTACGAAGGTGTGTGCAATTTTACTAGGAAATACCTTTTTTATCAATTTTGCAATTTTGTCTTTATTGGGTAAAGCTGCAATATACGTTGGTGAACGTTGCAACATGGTCACTTTTTCAACTTGATTTGCAATAGCAGGAACAATGGTGACAGCAGTGGCACCACTTCCAATAACGACTACTTTTTTGTTTGTATAATCAGTGTTTTGATTCCATTTTTGAGGATGAATAAAGCTGCCTTTAAAGTTTTCTAATCCTTTAAATTCAGGGGTATACCCAGAATCATAATTGTAATATCCGCTACAATTAAAAATAAATTGACAGGTAATTTTTCCTTGAACACCAGTTTTTGAATTGTTCGAAGTGACAGTCCATAAACTCAAATTTGTATCAAAATTGTATGAAATTACTTTTTCACAAAAGGTTATATGCTCTTTCACTTTAAATTCTTCTGATGCTTCGTGCAAATACTTTAAAATCGATGGCGCATCAGCAAAGGATTTATCGTCATTCCATGTTTTAAAAGAATATCCAAAAGTGTACATATCTGAATCAGAACGAACTCCAGGATATTTGAACAAACTCCAAGTTCCACCAATTTCCTCTCTCGCTTCTAAAATTTTGTATTTTTTGTCAGGATTTTTTCTGTGTAAATGACAAGCAGCTCCAATTCCAGATAAGCCAGCGCCAATAATAATGATGTCGTAATCCATATATTTTATTAATTTTTATTTCGGATTTCTCTTTTCCTAATGGGCATTCCATCAATAATTGTAAACAATTTTTCTGTAGATAAAATAGTTGATTGTTCTAGTTTGATTTTGCCATCCAAACCAATCAATATTACTCTAAAAGCCTCGTTTTTTGGGTTGAATTTTGAATATAAAATTTCAGAATTTTCCCATTTATTTTTGAAATTGAAAGAATACCTTTTTTCTGTAAAACTATAAACTACAATTTTTCTTTCCAGCAGTTTTTTCTTATGTTCTCTTAAAATAGTTAATTGATTTTCAAGTTTTTGACTTTTTTCATCTATAGAATAAATCAATAAAACCCTATTTTCCCAAAGATGTTTTTCCATGTTTTGTCCTAATGAAAAGTGGCTTAAGAGTATGAAAAAAATCAGCAATATTTTCATTAAAAATTGTATTAATTAGTTGCTTTTTTGAAAGCGTTTTTGCCTCCAACAATTGGAATTGTGATGGTTGTTTCTTTTAAATCAACCGTTAATTCTGTTCCAGGTTTTGGTAACAAAGTGTATTCACTATCACTTGAAAAAATCATCAAACCAATTTGTTGTCCTTTTTTAATAATTTGATCATCTGGCTGAAAATCGAAAGTCATTTCATAAAATTTCCCTGGTTTTAGTGGACTACTTTTTGAAAGTGATTGATAGTTTTGTAAATCTGCCCAACCACGAGTGATGATATTGTCAGTAATTTTAGCCTCTTTTTCATTGTTCCAAGGTAAAGAAACCAAATACACAGATAAATTAACAGCTGGTTTTGAACTTGCTGCTTTAATAGTGATGGTCGCCAAACCAGAAATATGAATATCTTCTTTCAAGATTGGTGAAACATACATTAAACGATGATTAGTGAAATCGGCTTTTGCTAGAGATTCTGCTGAAAAAGAATAATTATCAACCAAGGTTTCTTTTACTTTAGAATTTGAATTATTGATAGATAAATTTCCAACTCCTGGAGCGCCAGGATTTAAATAAAAAGTAACTTGTTTTGCATCAGGATTTGGGAAGTTTTTATAAGAAGTTGGTTCTTCTCTTTTGTCATTTTCTCTTACAATCCAAGCTTTTGCATCATTTTCTACGCCATTGCTTAATCCATGTAAAAATCTTGTAAACCAACGATTCATCATTGAAATTGGAGGTGGACCTCCATGCCCATTTTGATGGTAATAAATTTGAGTTGGCAAACTCATTTCTGATGCTTTTTGATAAATTCTGAAGCTATGTTCTGGCATCACATTCCAATCATTAAAACCATGAGACATTAATAAAGCAGCTTTCATGGTTTTCATTTGATTCAAATAATCGCGTCCAGCCCAAAAAGAATTATAATCTCCAGTGATTCTGTCCATGCCATTTGCCATTTCTGTATCTCTGATAACTTTATTATTTCTAGCTCTATTTTCCTCTTTCCCACTGTGGATAAAATCATATAATACATCAATATCTTCGCCTAAATACCCTCCAGGAGACCGAACCAAACCGTTTGAACGGTAATAATGATAATAAGAAGTATTTGGTGCTATAGGAATGATTGCTTCTAAACCATCAACGCCAGTTGTAGCAGCAGCTAAAGGAATAGTTCCGTTATAAGAAGTCCCAGTCATACCCACTTTTCCTGTTGACCAAAAAGCAGTTACAGTTTCAGTGCCTTCTCTTGACGTAAAACCATTTGCACGACCATTTAGCCAATCAATGACAGCTTTAGGAGCCAAAGATTCATTTTCACCGCCAACAGTTGGAGTTCCATCAGACAAACCAGTACCTGGTGAACAAGAATGTACTACAATATAACCTCTTGGAACCCAAGTTTTGATTTGCGAATTAGAAATAATAGGTCTTTCTCCAATTCTTTTAACCTCAACATGCGTTCTTGGTTTTGTTTTTTCTCCCAATTCGTGTTTTACTTCCCAAAATAATCCAGGAGCATCACCTGCAGTTCCTGCATAATATGGACTTGATTCATAAACTATTGGCAATTTTAATCCTTCACTTTCGGTTTGAAATGGTCTTGTCACACCTACATACATTCTGTCTAATTTTCCATCTCCATCAGAATCAAAAGTAGTTTCTACCCATAAATCATGGCGAATCCATTTGTTTGGATTGTTAAATGCCTCAACAATTTGTGCTTCACCATCTTTAAAAATTAATGTTGCTTTTTCTTGCGCTTTTAACGAAAAAGCAAGAAGAAATAAAACGATTAATTGAACATTTTTTTTCATTTGGATATGTTATTTTAAGACTGAAAATTCGATGGATGAATCTGTAAAAACAGAATGTGTTTGTGTTTTGAAATCTTTTTCTTCGGCTTTATATATGTTTTCAACATAGGTTTGAGGGTTCAAATCTATCAATGGAAACCAAGTACTTTGCACCTGAATTTGCAATTTGTGGCCTTTTTTGAACGTGTGAAAAACATCTTGCAATTTGATAGTTACTTCTGTTTTTTTGTTTGGAATAAAAGGTTCTGGAAATTCAAAACTATTTCTAAAACGTCCTCTCATCACCTCACTTCTAACCATTAAATGATAATTGCTCATTTTTAAATGATCTTGTATTTTATCATTATTTTCTTTTGCATCTGCTGGATGGACATCAATCACTTTCACAATCCAATCAGCTGCTGTGCCTGTGGTCGCAACTTTTAGTTTTGCGAAAATATCACCAGCTAAGGTAAAATCTGCTGTTAAAATATTCGTTTCAAAAACCAATACATCAGGTCTTCTTGCGGCAAAACGCTGATCATCAGTCATGTATTTTCTGGGTGTAAAAACAGTTTTGATGTCTTCAGAGTATGGAACAGGACGTTTGATATCACTGATAAACTGAATAGCTGTTGATGATTTTTGAGAAGCTGTTAATTCTTGATTGTTAGATAAAAACCAATTTTCTTTCACCACATTTTTGGGTGGCCAAACATCATACGATTTCCATTCTTTTTTTCCGGAATCATACACATAAGCTTCTGGCAAACCTGATTTTTTATCTCCTTTGCCTTTTAAGAAATGATGAAAGAATTTGGTTTCAATTTCTTTCTGAAATTTCAATGAGATGGAATCGCCAAAATAGTAATTCCCAACCGCATTTTTAACCGAATTTCTAGCCCAACCTCCATGATCCCAAGGTCCAAAAACAAGCGTGTTGTAATTGTTTTTTCCGTATTTTTCAATGCCTTTATAGGTTTCTAAAGGGCCATATAAATCTTCGGCATCAAACCATCCACCTACAATCATGGTGGCTACAGTTGACGGAACTTTGTCCATGTGTTGGATAATTCCTTTGCTTTGCCAAACAGAATCATAATTGGGATGTTCTACAATTTCTTTCCAGAAAAAATCATCGATTTTGTCTTTGTTTGAAGCTGAACTGACATCCAGTTTTTCATATTGAAAATAGTCGTTTAGATTTTTTAAAGGACCTTTATCTAAGAAAAATTGATATTGATCTTGAGTTTTTAGATCAGGTGTTGAATACCAAGCAGAATCTGTTGGGGTATCTTTATACGTTCCGAAAAGTGAAATCGCTCTGAAATAGCTCAATAAAAATGCGCCATTATGATGAAAATCATCAAAGAAAAAATCGCCAATACACGCTTGTGGAGAAGCCGCTTTTAAAGCAGGATGTGCATCAATTGCCGAAATTGTTGCATAATGCCCAGGATACGAAATTCCCCAAGTGCCCACATTTCCATTGTTATTTTCTACATTTTTTACCAACCAATCAATAGTGTCATAAGTATCAGAAACTTCATCAGATTCATTTTCTTTTTTATTAGGAATATAAGCACGCATGTTGTCATAAATTCCCTCACTCATCCAACGTCCACGAACATCTTGATAAACAACAATATAACCATCTTTCATTAAATGAACATTTGGGCCAATTTTCGTTTTCATTTTTCCTGCTCCGTAAGGCGCAGAGCTGTAAGGCGTTCTTTGCATCAAAATGGGATATTTTACGCTCTTATCTCTCGGAGAATAAATAGTAGTGTGCAATTTTACGCCATCTCTCATAGTAATTGTAACCTCATTTTTTGTGAAATTATCTTGAACATATGTTTCTTTTGGTAGAGTTTTTTCG
The DNA here is from genome assembly GCA_002340765.1 of Flavobacteriaceae bacterium UBA2540. GTDB lineage: Bacteria > Bacteroidota > Bacteroidia > Flavobacteriales > Flavobacteriaceae > Polaribacter. The sequence goes on from DDMS01000054.1 coordinate 7,554, forward strand.
TCCGTACTATTACATCCAAAAACAAGGAAAAGTCCAATTAAGGAAATCAAAAAGTAATTTTTCATTTGTATAGTTTGATTTTATGGATGTTAAATTTACAAAACAAATGAGAGTTTCTGTAAAAATTTAGAATTTTTTTATTCAAAACAACTTCAAGAAATTAGTTCTTCTTATCCAAAATACGAAATCTATCAGAAAAACTAATAATCAATCTGAATATGTGTTCAAATTTGCCTTATTTTTGCATCGCAATATGAATACAACAAAATTACAATTAACAGACTGGCTGCCAACGACCAACAAAGAAGTAAAACTTCGAGGTTGGGAAGAATTGGATGTGATTTTATTTAGTGGAGACGCTTATGTGGATCATCCGTCTTTTGGGCCTGCTGTAATTGGACGAATTTTGGAAAGTTATGGATTACGAATTGCGATTGTTCCTCAACCAAATGTGAATGACAATTTACAAGATTTCGAAAAATTAGGCAAACCACGTTTGTTTTTTGCAGCTACAGGAGGTTGCATGGATCCAATGGTTAGCAATTATACTGCAAGTAAAAAACGTCGTGACAAAGATGCGTATACGCCAAATGGTGAAAAGGGTTTTCGACCAGATTATGCAACAACGGTTTATTGCAATATTTTAAAAGAAAAATTTCCTGATGTTCCTATTTTGATAGGTGGTATTGAAGCTTCTTTACGACGCGTAACGCATTATGATTATTGGTCGGACAAATTGATGCCAACTATTTTAGAAACTTCAAAAGCAGACATGTTGGTGTATGGAATGGGGGAGCAGCCTTTGCGTGAAATCGTTACGTTATTGCAAAAAGGCGTTCCTTTTTCGAGTTTGAAAAACATCAAACAAACAGCGCTTTTAATCAATCCTAAAGAAGATAAAATTCCTGTCGTGAATGATTGGGAAGATGTTGAAATCAGTTCTCATGAAGTTTGTTTGAAAGACAAAAAAGCGTATGCCTCTAACTTTAAAGTGGTTGAACAGGAATCTAATAAATTAAAAGCAAGACGTATTTTTCAAAAAGTGGGCAATAAAATGCTGATGATCAATCCGCCTTTCCCAACAATGACCGAAGTAGAAATTGACGGTTCCTTTGATTTACCTTACACACGTTTGCCACATCCAAAATACGACAAACGTGGCCCAATTCCTGCTTATGAAATGATCAAATTCTCCATAAATATTCACAGAGGATGTTTTGGTGGGTGCAGTTTTTGTACAATTTCAGCACATCAAGGGAAATTTATTGCCAGCAGAAGTCAGGAATCGATTTTAAGGGAAGTAGATAAAGTGGCAAATATGCCCGATTTTAAAGGCTATTTGTCTGATATTGGTGGGCCATCTGCCAACATGTATAAAATGAAAGGGAAAGTGCAGGAAATTTGCGACAAATGTGTAGCTCCTTCTTGTATTTCGCCTGTAATTTGTTCAAATTTAGATACTTCTCACAAACCTTTAACGGAATTATATCAAGCAGTTGACAAACATCCAAAAGTGAAAAAATCATTTATTGGAAGTGGCATTCGTCATGATATGTTGGTGCCAGAATTTAATAAAAATGCAGACCCAAAAGAGTTGGATGCTTATACTGAAGAAGTGATGACGAAGCATGTTTCTGGTCGATTGAAAGTGGCTCCTGAGCATACTTCTGATAATGTACTGAAATTGATGCGAAAACCTTCCTTTACCTATTTTCATAAATTCAAAGAACGTTTTGACAGAATCAATATCAAAAATAAATTGAACTTGCAATTGATTCCGTATTTCATATCTAGTCATCCTGCAAGTGAAGTGGAAGACATGGCAAACTTGGCTGCAGAAACAAAAAATATGGGCTTTCAATTGGAACAAGTGCAAGGATTTACCCCAACTCCAATGACTGTGGCTACTGTGATTTACTACTCAGGATACCATCCTTATACATTGAAAGAGGTAAAAACTCCCAGAACTGCAAAGGAAAAAGAAGACCAACATAAATTTTTCTTTTGGTATAAAAAAGAAAACAAAGATTGGATTCGAAATACGCTCAACAAAGTTGGCAGACAAGATTTACTAAATGTATTGTTGCCAAAAAACAATTCCTGGAAAAAGAATGAAACAGCTCACGCAACTGCACAACATACTTTTGATGATGCAATTCCTTTCAACAAACGGAAAAAGAAAGTGAGTAGAGCTCCTAGAAAAGGGTGATTTTCTTGAAGTTTAAAAACGTTGGATGGTTAACAATTTTTGAATTTATAGATATTTGGTTTCTTGTGTAAGCTTTTACTATCATATAAATCAAAAACTTCTTTACTGATATCCTTCTTGGTGAATTGTTTTATAAAACTAAAATTTTAAACTAAATTCTGTTAGCAAGATAATTAAAAAATAAAGGAATTTGATTTTAAAATTTGTTTGAGACAGGGATGTTGATTCAAAAAAAAACGTTTAAACTTAAACGTCCTTTTGATAATAAATTAAATGAACTAATTTAAATTATTTTTGTCCTTTTTTAAATCCGTATAGATTTTGATCAATAAATTTTTGAGGAAACTTATCATCACCTTCAAAACCAATTTCGATGGTGCCACTGTCTTCAGGAACGTAATCTGTTTTAAAAATATAATCCCATAAACTTAAACTAATTCCATAATTCATTCCATATCTTCCTTCCGGTAACACATAAGCATGATGGTATAAATGCATGACAGGATTGTTTAAAACGTATTTGAAAACTCCCCACGTAATTTTAATATTTGCATGATTTAAATGTCCAATGATTACTGTGAAAAAGTGAATAAAAAAGGCTTGATCAGGTTCAGCTCCAACCAAAATCATGACTGCCAATGTTTTTAAAGGTTTGTACAAAATGTTCTCCATCCAATGGTAACGTAGGTGAGCTGCAAAGCCCATTTCTTTTACGGAATGATGTACTTTATGAAACTTCCATAAAAATGGGTAACGATGCAATAAGACATGGGTAAACCATTGTACAAAATCATTAATAATAAAGAAAATAAGTATAAATAACCATGTTGGTAATGCGTCTTTTTCGAATAAAGAAAAAGAAGTTGAGCTAATGCCAATTTTATTGAATCCATTTTCTAGTATTGTATAGATACCATACAAACCAATTTGGAAAATGAAAAAATTAAAATACATGTACATCCAATCCAGCCAAAAATCTTTTCGAAATGTTTTTTGTGATTTTCTCCAAGGGAATAATAGCTCTAATCCCCAAACCACTAAAGAGACAATTGTAAGTCCCCAAAACCAATTTCGATCCCATGGAACATCAAATACAATCTGTTTCCACTGATATTTTGCCATTCCTGTTACTGTGTTGATAAAAATTTCTAAATATTCTCCCATTGTTTTAATTAATTGTTGTTAAACTGCCATTAGTAAAGGGTAAATCATTAAAATAACTCCATTCTGTCCAAGAGCCATCGTAATTTTTTTACATTTTTAAATCCTAATAATTGAGTAAGAACAAAAGTGGTGTGTGCTGAGCGAACTCCACTATGGCAACACAAAATTATTGAATCATTCTTTGTTACATGTATTTTTTTAGCATAAAGTTTTGCTAAAGTTTCTATGAATTTTAGTGCTTGATTTCCATGGAAATTGATGGCTTCAGCCCAATCAATATGAATACTATTTGGAATTCTTCCTGCTTTTGAAGCTCCCTTTTTTTGTTGCTTTCCTGAGAA
>DDMS01000054.1:11460-11728 GCA_002340765.1 Flavobacteriaceae bacterium UBA2540
TTAAATATGATTACATATTTCGTCGATATTGACCACCCACTTTAAAAAGCGCTTCTGTAATTTGTCCTAAAGAACAAATTTTGGTAGCTTCCATCAGTTTTTCAAACAAATTTTTATTTTGGATGGCAGCTTCTTGCAGTATATCAAGTTGCTTTTGACTTTCTGAATGATACCTTTTTTGAAGATTTTCTTTGGTTTTAATCTGATATTGTTTTTCAGTTTCTGTTGCTCTAATGACTTCTGCAGGCAACACTGTTGGAGAACCTTT
>DDMS01000054.1:11852-14653 GCA_002340765.1 Flavobacteriaceae bacterium UBA2540
GAACGCTGATACATGGTTTCCATCGCTCCTAAAACGCCTCCTCTTTCTGTAATTCTGTCAAATTCTTGCAACACAGCTTCTTCTACCAAATCTGTCAATTCTTCAATTATGAATGCTCCTTGAATTGGATTTTCATTTTTTGTTAAACCCAATTCTTTATTGATAATCAACTGAATAGCCATAGCTCTTCTTACAGATTCTTCTGTTGGGGTGGTAATTGCTTCATCATACGCATTTGTATGAAGCGAATTGCAATTGTCATAAATCGCATACAAAGCTTGCAACGTAGTTCGAATGTCATTAAAATCAATTTCTTGCGCATGCAAAGAACGACCTGAAGTTTGAATGTGGTATTTCAACATTTGCGCTCTTGCATTGGCTCCGTATTTATTTTTGAGTGCTTTTGCCCAAATTTTACGGGCAACTCTTCCAATCACTGCATATTCTGGATCAACTCCGTTTGAAAAGAAAAATGACAAATTTGGTCCAAAATCATTGATATTCATTCCTCGGGATAAATAATATTCCACATAGGTAAATCCGTTTGACAAGGTCAATGCCAATTGTGTAATTGGATTTGCACCAGCTTCTGCAATATGATAGCCAGAAATGGATACTGAATAAAAGTTAAGAATCTGATTTTCAATAAAATATTCTTGAACATCACCCATTAAACGCAATGCAAATTCAGTCGAAAAAATGCAGGTATTTTGTGCTTGGTCTTCTTTTAAAATATCTGCTTGAACTGTTCCTCTAACTTGAGACAATGTCTCTTTTTTGATTTTTTGATATACTTCTGATGACAAAACCAAATCTCCTGTAATCCCCAAAAGCAATAATCCCAAACCGTTATTTCCTTCAGGTAATTCGCCCTGATATCGGGGTCTTTCTAATTTTTTATCATCATAAAGTTCTTTTAATTTCGCTTCAACTTTGTTTTCGAGTTGATTTTTTCTAATGTATTTTTCACAATTTTGATCAATAGCTACATTCATAAAAAAGCCTAATAACATGGGTGCAGGGCCATTAATTGTCATAGAAACGGAGGTCATTGCATGACTCAAATCAAAACCAGAGTACAATTTTTTTGCATCATCCAAACAACAAATAGAAACGCCAGCATTTCCAATTTTTCCATAAATATCAGGTCTTTTTCCAGGGTCATTTCCATATAAAGTAACAGAATCAAAAGCGGTTGAGAGGCGTTTTGCATCCAATCCTAAACTCACATAATGAAATCTACGGTTTGTTCTTTCTGGGCCACCTTCGCCTGCAAACATTCTTGTTGGATCTTCTCCAGTTCTTTTAAATGGGTATAAACCAGCTGTATATGGAAATTCTCCGGGGACATTTTCTTGTAAATTCCAGCGTAAAATATCTCCCCAAGCACCATATTTTGGTAAGGCAATTTTCGGAATATCAGAATTAGACAACGACTTTGTATGCGTTTCAATATTTATTTCCCTGTTGCGAACTTTAAAAGTATAAATAGGATTTTTAAACAATTGTATTTTTGCGGACCATCCAACAATAATTTCCCAATTTAAAGGATTTAGATGCAGTTTTACTTTTTCGAATTGAGCAAGTAATAATTTGATAAATGGAAGATTGTCATTCTGAACTTGTTTCAGAATCTCACTAGTATTCAATCCAGTTTTAGTGATTTCAATTTCATTATTTGTAATAGAAAGAATGGTTTGATAAATACCAAATAATTTTTGAGCAACCAAAACCTGTTCATCCACTTTATGGTCATAAGCACGATTATTTTCAGCAATTTCTGACAAATATCGAACTCTATTTGGCGGAATTACATAGATTTTTTCAGACATTTCTTTGGTGATTTTCATGTTTGATTTCAAATTAGTTCCTGTTTTTTCAACCAATTTATCCATCACAGCTTTGTACAAAGAATTCATGCCAGGATCATTAAATTGAGAAGCAATAGTGCCGAAAATAGGCAAATTATCTATAGGAATGTCCCATAAATTGTGATTGCGCATAAACTGTTTTTTTACATCACGCAAAGCATCTAAAGAGCCTCTTTTGTCAAATTTATTGATGGCAACCAAATCTGCGAAATCCAACATGTCGATCTTTTCTAACTGAGTAGCCGCGCCAAATTCGGGAGTCATCACATATAAAGAAGCGTCGGAGTGTTCTATAATTTCGGTATCAGATTGTCCAATTCCTGATGTTTCTAAAATTATTAAATCAAATGCAGCAGCTTTCAGCACTTGAATGGCTTCATGCACATATTTTGACAAAGCCAAATTAGATTGACGCGTTGCCAAAGAACGCATATAAACTCTAGAATTATTGATGGCATTCATGCGAATTCTATCGCCCAAAAGTGCACCACCCGTTTTTCTTTTTGAGGGATCAACTGAGATAATTCCAATGGTTTTTTCTGGAAAATCAACTAAAAATCTTCGAACTAATTCATCAACTAAACTTGACTTTCCCGAGCCTCCTGTGCCTGTAATTCCCAGAACTACAGCCCCTCCCAACCTCACCAAAGTGGAGGAGTTCCAATCTTTGTTAAAAATTTTTTCGAATTCAACATAATTATTTTCAGCCAAAGAAATTAATCTTGCAATGGTATTTACATCTTTCTGTGACAACTTTTCCATAATTTGAGTTGTTCCCCCTTTGAGGGTTGGGAGACTTTGGACTTCAGCCTTTTCTACCAAATCATTGATCATTCCTTGCAAGCCCATTTCGCGACCATCATCAGGAGCATAAATTCTGGTAATCCCATAATCTATCAATTCTTTGATTTCTGAAGGAAGAATAACACC
>DDMS01000054.1:14812-23207 GCA_002340765.1 Flavobacteriaceae bacterium UBA2540
AAATATTCCACGTGTCCTCCTTGATATGAGGTCAGTGCAATTGCGTTTGCGTCTTCCTGAATGGCACAATTTACTACTTCTTCAACACTTCTATCATGTCCTAAATGAATGACTTCAACGCCAGTAGCTTGAATAATTCTACGCATGATATTAATGGCTGCATCATGTCCGTCAAATAATGAAGCTGCAGTAACAATTCTGATTTTATGTTGAGGTTTGTAAGGTTCTATTTGTTTCATTCGTAAAAAAAGATTGATTTTAGGCTTGCAATTTACAGAATTTTCAAAAAATGACCACAATCTTTTAATGATTGTAAATTGTTAATAATTAATCAAATTTAAATTCTTATGTTAAAGAAGTTAAAATCAATTAAAAATGATTTTTTTAAAGTAATTTTAGCATGAATTTTATCTTTGAAATGGCATACTTATTGATAAAATTTAGTGATATATTTTATGAAATATCAGAACTAAATTAACTAAATTTAAATATAAAGAGATGAAAAAATATATAATAGTACTATTAGGAGTGGTTTTTTTGAGTGCATGTAGCTCTATCAAAGTAAATACAGATTACGACAATCAAGTTGATTTTTCAAAATACAAAACTTTTGCTTTTTATAAACCAGATATTGATAAAGTTGATATTTCTGATTTGGATAAAAGAAGAATTTTAAGAGCTGTAGAATCAGAATTGATTCTTCAAGGATTTGCAAAATCTGATAATCCAGATATGTTGGTTAGTTTTTTTACAAAATCGAGAGAGAGAGTTGATGTAAATCAAAACAATATTGGTCTTGGATGGGGCTGGGGTTGGGGCTGGAATCCTTGGATGATGAATGTTGGAATGAACAATGTAAATATTTCTCAATTTACAGAAGGAACTTTATTTGTTGATTTTATCGATAAAGAAAAGAAAGAATTGATTTGGCAAGGAATAGGAACTGGAGCATTAAGAATTGAGAACAGGGACAAAAAAGAAGCAAGAATCAATGAATTTGTGAAAGAAATTGTTTCAAGATTTCCGCCAGAAAAAAAGAATTAAAAAATTATGAATTGTAAATTTTAAAGATAATTTATTAAACAATAAAAAAACTCCGAAAATTAAATTTCGGAGTTTTCTATTCTTTATGTTAACCAATTAAAATCCAGCAGATTTTACAGTTTTGATGATTCTTCCTGCAATTTTATATGGATCACCGTTTGAAGCTGGCCTTCTGTCCTCTAACCAACCTTTCCATCCTTTTTGAACAGTAATGATTGGAATTCTGATAGAAGCTCCTCTGTCTGAAACCCCATAAGAGAAATCATGAATAGAAGCAGTTTCGTGTAAACCTGTTAAACGTTGGTCATTAAATTCTCCGTACACCGAGATGTGTTCTTCAACAACGGGTCTAAATGCTTCACAAATTTTTTCATAAGTTTCACGTGAACCGCAAGTTCTTAGTGTTGAATTTGAGAAGTTTGCATGCATTCCAGAACCATTCCAATCCATGTCTTTACCTAATGGTTTTGGGTGGTATTCAATATAATAACCGTATTTTTCTGATAATCTGTCTAATAAATAACGAGCAACCCAAATTTCGTCTCCAGCTTTTTTAGCGCCTTTAGCAAATAATTGGAATTCCCATTGTCCAGAAGCAACTTCTTGATTGATACCTTCAAAATTTAATCCAGCATCAATACATAAGTTTGCATGCTCTTCAACCAAAACTCGTCCATGAGTATTTTTTCCGCCAACAGAACAATAATACATTCCTTGTGGAGCTGGATAACCACCTACAGGAAATCCTAAAGGCAATAATGTTTTGGTATCCATAATAAAGTATTCTTGCTCAAAACCAAACCAATAGTCATCATCTTCATCATCAATTGTAGCTCTCCCATTTGAAACATGTGCAGTTCCATCAGCATTTAAAACCTCTGTCATTACAAGATATCCATCTCTTCTTGCCGGATCAGGATAAATTGCGACTGGTTTCAATAAACAATCCGAAGAACCTCCTTTTGCTTGTCTTGTTGATGAACCATCAAAAGACCAAATTGGACAATCTTCTAGTTTTCCACTAAAATCATCTTCAACTTTGGTCTTACTTCTCATGTTTTGAGTTGGATAGTATCCATCTAACCAAATATACTCTAATTTAGACTTACCCATAATTATATTTATTTTAAGTTTGTTGTATTTATTTTTACAAAAATGAAATAATTTGAATTGATATCAAAAAAAATAGGGGTAAAAATTTTATAATTAATTAAAAATAATTTTATCCCTAATTTTAATAGGGTATATTTGTATTTTAATTAAAATTTACTATTTAAAAATCATATTATGTCAACAATCAGATTTGCTGCTTTGCAAGAATCTCGCAACAGAAGTGTTATTAAAGTTCAAGAGAAAGAAAAAAGATCTACTTTATTTGGTAGAAATGTCTTCAACAAACATGCAATGCAACAGTATCTTACAAAAACTGCTTACGAAAGTGTGATGAATGCTATTGAGAAAGGAACACAAATAGATCGTAAAATTGCAGACCAAGTTGCAGTAAGTATGAAAGATTGGGCAATTTCAAAAGGTGCTACTCATTATACACATTGGTTTCAGCCTTTGACAGGTGCCACTGCTGAAAAACACGATGCTTTTTTTGAATCTATCAACGGAAGTTTGGCAATGGAAAAATTTGATGGAGAGCAATTAGTGCAACAAGAGCCAGATGCATCAAGTTTTCCAAGTGGAGGTATCAGAAATACTTTCGAAGCAAGAGGTTATACTGCTTGGGATCCAACTTCTCCAGCTTTTATTTTTGAAACAACTTTGTGTATTCCAACCATTTTTGTGGCTTATACAGGAGAGGCTTTAGATAACAAAACACCACTTTTGAGAGCGCTGCAAGCCGTTGATACACATGCAACTGTAGTGTGTAAATATTTTGATAAAAATGCTTCAAAAGTCAACGCAACTTTAGGTTGGGAGCAAGAATATTTCATGATTGATGATGCTTTGGCGCAATCAAGACACGATATTTTGATAACTGGCAGAACTTTATTGGGTCACACACCTGCCAAAGGTCAGCAATTGGATGATCATTATTTTGGAAGTATTCCGTTGAGAGCTATGAATTTTATGCGCGATTTAGAGCAAGAATCCATGTTGTTGGGAATTCCAGTAAAAACCAGGCATAATGAAGTTGCTCCAAATCAGTTTGAATTAGCACCCATTTTTGAGGAAGTAAATTTGGCTGTTGATCACAATTCTTTGTTGATGGATGTCATGGGAAAAATCGCTAGAAGACATCATTTTAAAGTATTGTTTCATGAAAAACCGTTTTCAGGAATCAATGGTTCTGGAAAGCATAATAATTGGTCTTTATCAACTTCTGACGGAACAAATTTGTTGAGTCCTGGAAAAACTCCCATGAAAAATTTGCAGTTTTTAACGTTTTTTGTAAACACCATTAAAGCTGTTTATGAAAATGAAGAATTGTTGCGAGCTTCAATTGCATCAGCAAGTAATGATTATAGATTGGGTGCCAATGAAGCACCACCTGCAATAATGTCCGTTTTTATTGGAACACAACTTTCAAATGTTTTGGATGAGTTGGAAAATGTAACCATTGGAAAATTATCTCCGGAAGAAAAAACAGATTTAAAACTTAATATTATTGGTAAAATTCCCGAAATTTTATTGGATAATACTGACAGAAACAGAACTTCGCCTTTTGCTTTTACTGGAAATAAATTTGAATTTAGAGCAGTAGGCTCTTGGGCAAATTGTGCCATTCCAATGACAATTTTAAATACTATTGTTGCAAAACAATTGAAAGATTTTAAAAAGGAAGTGGATATTTTGATCGATAATAAAAATCTCAAAAAAGACGAAGCCATTTTTAATGTATTGAGAGAATATATCAAAGAATGTAAAAAAATCAGATTTGAAGGTGATGGGTATAGCGAATCTTGGGAGAAAGAAGCAAAAAAAAGAGGATTAAGCAATAACAAAACAACCCCTGATGCACTTAAAATAAAAATATCTAAAAAAGTGATTGACTTATTTCAAGAAATGGAAGTCATGAACAGCATAGAAATGGAAGCGCGTTATGAAATTGAATTGGAAGAATACACGAAACGTATTCAAATTGAAAGTCGTGTACTGGCTGATATAGCAAGAAATCACGTGGTTCCAACAGCCATAAAATATCAAAATACTTTATTGGAAAACACAAAGAATTTAAAAGAAATCTTTGGAGAAGAATATAAAAAAATTGCCAAAGAGCAAATTGAATTAATCATGGTTATTTCCAATCATATCACAGAAATCAATGCACTTTCTTTGAAAATGATTGACGCTCGAAAAATAGCAAATCAACTTTCTGGAGAGAAAACTGCGGATGCATATTGCAAAACCGTGAAACCTTTTTTCGAGCAAATTCGATATCATTGTGACAAATTGGAAACCATGGTTGATGACGGTTTGTGGCCATTAACTAAATATAGAGAATTATTGTTTACAAGATAATATAAATCATCCTACTTTTCAGTAGGATTTTTTTTGTAAAAGAGTAAATTTGCAATGCACAAATCCATATTTATGAGTCAAGAAGTTTCAAAAAGATACTCGCTAAGAGGAGTTTCTGCCGCAAAAGAAGATGTTCACAATGCCATCAAAAACATTGATAAAGGTCTTTTTCCAAAAGCGTTTTGCAAAATTGTTCCTGATTATTTAACCAATGATGACGATTTTTGTTTGATTATGCACGCAGATGGTGCAGGCACAAAATCTTCTTTGGCTTACATGTATTGGAAAGAAACTGGTGATGTATCAGTCTGGAAAGGTATTGCGCAAGATGCATTAATCATGAATATTGACGATTTAATTTGTGTGGGTGCTACAGATAATATAATGCTTTCATCCACCATCGGAAGAAATAAAAGTTTAATTCCTGGGGGGGTTTTATCCGCAATTATTAATGGAACTGAAGAGTTGATTGGCGAGTTGAAAAAGTTTGGTGTAACCATTCATTCAACTGGAGGTGAAACAGCGGATGTAGGTGATTTGGTGCGAACAATTATTGTTGATTCCACAGTTACTGCAAGAATGAAGCGTGCTGACGTGATTGACAATGCAAATATTAAAACGGGTGATGTGATTGTGGGTTTGGCGTCTTTTGGACAAGCAACTTATGAAAGTCAATACAATGGAGGAATGGGTTCAAACGGATTGACTTCTGCAAGACATGATGTTTTTCATAAAGAGTTGGCAACAAAATATCCAGAAAGTTTTGATGAAGCTGTTCCTAGGGATTTGGTGTATGCTGGAAATATAAAATTGACTGATTCCGTTGAAAATTCTCCAATTGATGCTGGGAAATTGGTGTTATCACCAACAAGAACCTATGCACCAATCATTAAAGAAATTTTATCAAAATACAACTATGAAAGTATTCATGGAATAATTCATTGTTCAGGAGGTGCACAAACTAAAATTTTACATTTCATTGATAATTTGCATATTATAAAAGACAATTTATTTCCAATTCCGCCTTTATTCAAGTTGATTCAAGAACAATCAAAAACAGATTGGGATGAAATGTATCAAGTATTCAATTGCGGTCACAGAATGGAATTGTATGTTTCTCCTGAAATTGCTGCAGATATCATCGCAATTTCAAAATCTTACAATGTGGATGCGCAAGTTGTGGGACGAGTTGAGGATTCATCAATTAAAAAACTGACGATTAAGAGCGAGTTTGGAGTTTTTGAGTATTAACTTTTTTTTCAAAAATAAAATCAATCCGAAAATCATTATCAGAAATAATGGCTTTTAATTGCTAGTTTTCAATATAATAATGAATTTTTTTTGGAAATTCATTTTGTTGATTTTTGCATACAAAAGAGGTATCTGTTTGCTATTTGAATTAAAAAAATATGGGTTTTTCACCTACAAAATTCACATTTAAATAAAGCATATCTTTGATTTCAACGGCACTCATTATTTCTTTATAAAGTGTTTTTTTATCTTTGATAGTAATTCTTATTCCTGTAAAATCAGGGTTCCAAGTTTCGAAAGTTTTGTTGCCTTCAGTGTTATTTAAACGCACCCAATTTCAGATTAAAAAATCAGGTTTTGAAGGTTTATCAGAAGTTGTATTGCAAGAAATAAGGATTGTCAAGCAACAAAGTAAAAAAACACGTTTCATAAAAATTAATTTCCTTTTTTCATATGTAGTTATAAAAATTGTAAATTCGCACACCAAGAAATGCGGATAAAATGATCGAAAAAATACGAATAGTAAAACAACGTTATGACGAGGTTTCTGACTTGATTATTCAGCCAGAAATTATCTCTGATCAAAAACGATATATACTATTAAGTAAAGAATACAAAGATTTAGGAAAAGTTGTCAAAGCAGGAAATAAATACCTATTATTATTGAATAGTATTGATGAAGCAAAAGAAATTATTGCAGATGGTTCAGATGCTGAAATGGTAGAAATGGCGAAGGCCGAAATGGACGAAGCACAAGATCAAATTCCTGTTTTAGAAGATGAAATCAAGCTTTTATTGATTCCCAAAGAACCTGAGGATTCTAAAAATGCGGTGGTAGAATTACGTGCTGGAACAGGAGGAGATGAAGCAAGTATTTTTGCGGGAGATTTATTCAGAATGTATTCAAAATACTGCGAAAGCAGAGGATGGAATGTTTCTATTGTTGATTTTTCGGAAGGAACCAATGGCGGATTTAAAGAAATTCAGTTTGAAGTAAATGGCGAGGATGTATATGGAATTTTAAAATTTGAAGCAGGCGTTCATCGAGTTCAACGAGTTCCGCAAACCGAAACTCAAGGTCGTGTGCACACTTCTGCAGCTACTTGTATGGTGTTTCCTGAAGCAGAGGAATTTGATGTGGAAATCAACCCAAAAGATGTTCGAATCGATTTTTTCTGTTCATCTGGACCTGGAGGACAATCCGTAAATACGACCTATTCTGCAGTTCGTTTAACGCACATTCCAACAGGACTGGTTGCGCAATGTCAAGACCAAAAATCGCAGCATAAAAACAAAGAAAAAGCATTTAAAGTGTTGCGTTCAAGATTGTATGATGTTGAATTGGCAAAAAGACAAGCAGAAGATTCTCTAAAACGAGGTTCTATGGTTTCATCTGGAGATAGAAGTGCCAAAATTAGAACCTATAATTACGCGCAAGGACGAGTTACAGACCATAGAATTGGTTTGTCTTTGTATGATTTGCCTAATATTTTAAATGGTGATATTCAACGAATTATTGACGAATTGATGATGGCAGAAAATACTTCAAAACTGAAATTATTGGGAGATGGGATTTAGGTTTTGCTAACGGTCGGACATATAAGAAATAATAGATAAACAAGCTTTGGTTTTTTTTAGACATAAACAAAGATAGCAGAAAAAATCAGGAGCTATTTAGAGAAACACTATTGATACTTTAATGATATTTCGGTTTATTAATAAATAATGTAAAGAAAAGAGTTGAATTCTTACGAATTTCTATGTTTATTAATTTCGTCTTGCAATTGTCTGCGCAATTTTTGTTCTCTTTCTATTGAATTTTTTCTATGAATTTCGAATTCTTCTTCAACAATCAAAAGACTGTCTTGCGCTTGTTTTGCAATCACATTACTTTTTAAAAACTTAAACACAAAGAAAACTATTCCAGCACCAAACCCAATAATGATTGTCCATAATATAAAGCTGTATGTATATTTATTTAAAGTCGCACCAAATAATGAGATTGAATTTTCTTTAAACAATGCATTATCCAATTCTAAGGTTTTTTGGGTAAGTGTTTCGTTCAAATAAGCAATGTTTTCACGCTCATTTTTCAAAAGATTTTCTATATTTACAAATGCTTTCCTAAATTTTTTTACTGAGTCTAGTACGTTTTTTTTAAGGCTTAGAAATTCATCTTTACCAACAATTTTGTAATTTTGAAAAGTTGCTGAAACTTTAAAAATCTTATCAAATTGACCTTCAATAGTTTTTGGTTCTATGGTGTCATTTTCTTGTGAAAAATTAATTTGCACGTTTAAAATCAATAAAATTGATGTGAAAAATAATTTCATTTTTTTGCGTTTTATACTGTAAATGTATAAAAAAAACCCAAACAAACGTTTGGGTTTCATTATAAGCAAGTATTATTATTTATTTTATTTTTTCTGCAACTGCCTTAAAAGCTTGAGGATTGTTTACAGCTAAATCTGCTAAAACCTTACGATTTAGCTCGATATGATTTGCTTTTACTTTTCCCATAAACTGTGAGTAAGACATTCCATGCAAACGTGCAGCAGCGTTAATACGCGTTATCCACAATGAACGGAAGTTTCTCTTATTATTTTTACGGTCTCTGTATGCATAAAGC
>DDMS01000054.1:23328-26620 GCA_002340765.1 Flavobacteriaceae bacterium UBA2540
TACGGTCTCTGTATGCATAAAGCATACCTTTTTCTACCGCATTTTTAGCAACTGTATAAACGTTTTTTCTACGTCCAAAGTAACCTTTTGCTGCTTTCAAGATTTTTTTTCTTCTATTTCTTGAAGCTACTGAATTTACTGATCTTGGCATAATTCAAATTGTTTTTGTAGCAGGCGACCCTTTGTTTAAAATTCAAATTCTGAATTATAAACTTTGAATTCTTTTTTGCCCAACTCCATGGTTAAAAATATAATTCCCTTTTATTAAGTTTATTTTAAACTTAATTGTTTTAAAATGTTATTCTCATCAGACTTGTGTACTAAAGTGTCATGAGTTAACTTCAACTTACGTTTGGTCGATTTCTTTGTTAAGATGTGACTTTTAAACGCATGTTTTCTTTTGATTTTACCAGTGCCAGTTAGTTTAAAACGTTTCTTAGCACTTGACTTGGTTTTCATTTTAGGCATTTCTCCTTCGTTTTTATCTTGCTTATAAATTTGTTTAATCTGAGCTTACCTCAGAATCTTGTTATTTTACTTTTTTAGGAGCAATAAACATAATCATACGTTTACCTTCCAATTTAGGAAGCTGCTCTACTTTTCCATGTTCTTCAAGATCTTGAGCCAATCTTAATAATAAGATTTGCCCTTGTTCTTTAAAGATGATTGAACGTCCTTTAAAAAACACGAAAGCTTTTAATTTAGCGCCTTCTTGTAAAAATTTCAGGGCATTTTTCTTCTTAAATTCATAGTCATGTTCATCAGTCTGAGGTCCAAAACGAATTTCTTTTATAACCACTTTTGCAGCTTTTGCTTTCAACACTTTTTCGCGTTTTTTCTGCTCGTACAAAAATTTCTTATAATCAATAATTTTACAAACTGGTGGTTTTGCATTTGGCGAAATTTCAACCAAATCAAGTTCTAATTCTCTTGCTAACAGTTTAGCCTTCAATAAAGGATAAACTCCAACTTCTACGTTTTCGCCTACAAGACGAACTTCATCAACATATCTTATATTTTCATTTATTCGATGTTGATCTTCTTTGATGACTCTCAAAGGTCCTCTAGACCTAGTTTTCTTAATAGCTATGATGATTAATTTTAAATTTAACTTATTTCTGTTTCCAGATTTTGATTGTCTTTTTTATTTTTTTAAAATTTCTTTAAAGTTTTATTTTCTTCTTTTTTTATGAAGGATATAAATTCTTCAATTGTAAAAGTTCCTATATCTCCTTCACTATGTTTTCTTACAGAAACGGTTCCTGTCTCTTCCTCTTTTTCGCCAACAATCACCATAAAAGGAATTTTGTTAACTTCAGCATCTCTAATTTTTCTGCCAGTTTTTTCGTTTCTGGTATCTAAGAGGGCGCGAATTTCGGAATTTTCTAGCGATTCTAAAACTTTTTCTGAATATTTTTGATATTTCTCACTGATTGGCAATAAGATAACCTGATCTGGAGTCAACCAAAGAGGAAAATTTCCTGCTGTATGCTCTAATAACACTGCAATAAATCGTTCCATAGAGCCAAATGGCGCTCTATGAATCATCACAGGTCTATGAAGTTTATCATCTGCTCCTTTATAAGTTAAATCGAAACGTTTTGGTAAATTATAGTCAACTTGAATGGTTCCCAACTGCCAACTTCTGCCAATAGCATCTTTTACCATGAAGTCTAATTTTGGACCATAAAATGCTGCTTCACCTTCTTCAATGATAAAATTTAATCCTTTATCAGTTGCAGCACTTATGATTGCTTTTTCCGCTAATTCCCAAGTTTCAACATCACCTATATATTTATCAGGATTTTGCAAATCTCTGATGGATACTTGCGCTGTAAAATTCTCAAATCCTAAAGAACCGAAAACGTATAGAACTAAATCAATCACGTTTTTAAACTCCTGATCTAGTTGTTCTGGTGTGCAAAATATATGTGCATCATCTTGGGTGAATCCTCTAACTCTTGTCAATCCATGCAATTCTCCACTTTGCTCATACCTATAGACTGTTCCAAATTCTGCAAAACGTTTTGGTAAATCTTTATAAGAGTATGGTTTAAAATTATAAACTTCGCAATGATGGGGACAATTCATTGGTTTTAATAAAAATTCCTCATCCATTTTTGGAGTTTTGATAGATTGAAAACTATCTGCCCCATATTTTTCATAATGTCCAGAAGTGATATACAATTCTTTTTGACCAATATGAGGAGTCATCACCATTTCATAACCTGCTTTTTTTTGTGCTGCCTTTAAGAAATTTTCTAAACGCCCACGCAAAGCAGCTCCTTTTGGTAACCATAAAGGCAATCCTGCTCCTACTTTTTGTGAAAATGTAAATAACTCTAACTCTTTTCCGAGCTTTCTGTGATCACGTTTTTTTGCTTCTTCAATTAACTCTAAATAATCAGTAAGCATTTTTTGCTTCGGAAAAGAAATTCCGTAAATACGGGTCAATTGATTATTTTTTTCGTCACCACGCCAATACGCGCCAGCAACATTCATGATTTTTATAGCTTTTATGAGTCCTGTATTCGGAATATGTCCTCCTCTACACAAATCCGTAAAATTGCTATGGTCACAAAAAGTGATGTCGCCATCAGTTAAGTTTTCAATTAATTCTATTTTGTATTGGTTTTTTTCTTTTGTATACTTTTCTAATGCTGCTGCTTTAGAAACTTCTCGCATTTTAAATTCGTGCTTTCCTCGAGCAATTTCTAAAAAAGTATCTTCAATCTTTTTGAAGTCTTTTTCAGAAATAGTCTCTTCACCTAAATCAATATCGTAATAAAAACCATTTTCAATAGCAGGGCCAATCGTAAGTTTAGCATTTGGATGAAATTTTAAAATGGTTTCAGCTAAAACGTGAGCAGAAGAATGCCAAAATGCTTTTTTTCCATTTGCATCGTCAAAAGTATTTAATATAAGACTTCCATTTGTAGTGATTGGAGTAGTAGTTTCAATAGTTTTTTCATTGAAATTTGCTGATATAATATTTCTTGCTAAACCTTCGCTGATGCTTTTCGCAATATCTAAGGGGGTACTTTTATTAGCAAACTCCTTAACACTTCCGTCAGGTAGAGTAATTTTAATCATGTATTAATTTGATATTTTCATTGCAAAGATATTAGAAAAGAGGTTTTCCCGCAATATTAATAAGAATATCTTACATAATCTTTCTGATAATTTTAAACAAGAGGTTGTTTTTAAATTTATTTTTTCAACAATTTTTTTTAATTTCCTTAAAGAATGTGTTTTTATATGTTAAAACCTTTACTTGAAGCATCCTATTATT
>DDMS01000022.1:0-12798 GCA_002340765.1 Flavobacteriaceae bacterium UBA2540
TTGGCTTTTGCTAATCGCTAAAAACTAAAGGCTAATAGCTATAATTTACACAACGTTAATGACTTCTTTGATTTGTGGTGCAAACTTTTTGATAGTAGCTTCAACACCATTTTTAAGCGTCATTTGGTTTACTGAGCAACCAATACAAGCACCTTCAAGTTGCACTTTTACTACAAAATCTTCAATGGAAAGCAACTTGATATTGCCTCCATCACTCATTAAAAAAGGACGGATTTCATCCAGCGCTTTTTCAACATTTTCTAAGGTTTCTTGTGTTGTCATTTTTTGTTTTTTACAGCGCTACACCCACTCATCGTTGTTATTCTTACGATTTCTGTTGGAGGTAAATTTTCATTTCTTATCAATAACTGAGAAAGCGCTCCTTTGGTTATTTCATTGAATGCTTTTTCTAAAATTGTTCCATTTTGCAAAGCAACAGGATGCCCAACATCCCCAGATTCACGAATGCTTTGTACCAAAGGAATTTCACCTAAAAACGTAGTATTGATATCTTCTGACAAATGTTTTGCGCCATCTTTCCCAAAGATATAATATTTATTGTTTGGTAATTCTTCTGGCGTAAAATAAGCCATATTTTCAATAATCCCTAAAACTGGCACATTTATACTTTCTTGCTGAAACATAGCAACCCCTTTTTTTGCATCTGCCAACGCAATTTTTTGAGGCGTGCTCACTACAACTGCACCACTTATTGGCAAAGCTTGCACAATTGATAAATGAATATCTCCTGTTCCCGGGGGCAAATCAATCAATAAAAAATCTAATTCGCCCCAATCTGCATCAAAAATAAGTTGATTCAATGCTTTTGATGCCATGGGTCCTCTCCAAATTACTGCTTGATCAGGATTTGTAAAAAATCCTAATGACAATAATTTCACGCCATAGCTTTCAATGGGTTTCATTTTTGAACGACCATCAACTTCAACAGACAAAGGTCTCGCTTTTTCGACATCAAACATCAAGTGTTGAGAAGGTCCATAAACATCTGCATCTAAAATACCCACATTAAATCCCATTTTAGCAAGTGTAATTGCCATATTTGCAGTAATTGTTGATTTTCCAACGCCCCCTTTTCCAGATGCAACTGCAATAATATTTTTGATATTTGGAATTTGTTTTCCTTTTATTTGAGGCAGCTTTTCTGGAGTTTCTGGTTTTTCAACTTTTACATTTACTTTCACATCAATCTTTTGACCCACTTTTTCGTGAATGGCTTTCATGATTTCAACCTCCACTTTCTTTTTGGCTTGCAAAGAAGGATTGCTAATAGTAACATCGACAATTACTTCTTCTCCAAAAGCTACAATATTTGTTATGCTATTGCTTTCCACCAGCGTTTTTCCTTCACCAGGTGCAGTAATAGTTTCTAATGCTTTTAATATATCTTGTTTTTTAAAACTCATTTTTGGGCTTTTAGCAATTGGCCTTTAGCCGTTGGCTTTATATTAAAAAAATAATTATACAAAGATACGTCTTAGTCATTAATAAATAAAGCAAGTAAATTGTGTTTATTGATAGATTGATAAGCGGATTTTATAAAAGCTCTTTGGAGGGATTCCAAAAGACATTTTCAAAATTTTGAATTTGATTATCGACCACTTGAATCCCTTCATTTTCCAGCAATTGTTGCATCAAATTTGTGCCGTCAAAATGATGTTTTCCTGTTAATATTCCTTTCCTATTCACCACTCTGTGAGCAGGAATTTCAGCTGTTTGATGATGAGAATTGTTCATTGCCCAACCAACCATCCTTGCAGAACGTTTTGCGCCTAAAAATTCAGCAATTGCGCCATAACTTGTGACTTTGCCAAAAGGAATTTGACGTGCAATTTCATACACTTTTTCGAAAAAATTATCGTTTTTTGAGTTGGATGTCATGAGCTAAGGAACTATTTAGCTCATAAATATACGCAATTACTTGATGATTATTCTCTAAAAAAACGGTGGTCATTACTCTTAGATACATGTCTCTTTCAAAATCATCAATCATTTTCCAGTTTTTTGATAATTCTTCCGAAGAAAATAAATATCCATCAATCGTATTTCCATATTCATCTAAAATTACTGCTGGAAAACCCTGGGTTTTATGCCAACCATTTTTATCAAAAAAACCTTTTACAGTTGCTTTTTGCCAAGTTCCAGAAAGTTTTTTTAGTACGAAATCATTTTTTTGTCCGGGAATTAATGTTCCATAAACAAATAAATGTTGCATTTTTCTGTGGGATAAAATCGTTAAAATTTAAGTCGAAATTGAATGAAGGTAATTGGTTTGTCAACCCTCAAATACTGATTTTCGTAAAAAGTTTGCGTTTCAATGACTTCTTTAGGTGAACCCTCATTATGGTAAATATTGTGATTTGCATACAGCACTTCATGTCCTTCACCATGAAGCAACCCAAGTGTATAACCATGCATAAATTCACTATCTGTTTTTAAGTTTACAATACCTTTTTCATTCAAAATATGAAAATATTTTCTCAAAAAAACAGGATTTGTCATTCTGTGTTTGGTGCGTTTGTATTTGATTTGTGGATCAGGAAATGTTATCCAAATTTCATCAATTTCTTTTTCAGCAAAAATCAAATCAACCAATTCGATTTGTGTTCTTACAAACGCAACATTTTTTAAATTTTCTTCAATAGCAGTTTTTGCACCTCTCCAAAAACGAGCGCCTTTAATATCAATGCCAATATAGTTTTTATCAGAATTTTTTTGAGCAAGCGCGATTGAATATTCGCCTTTTCCGCAACCCAATTCAACAATAATTGGATTGTTATTGTTAAAAAAAGAATGCCATTTGCCTTTCTGAGGAAAGTTATTTAAAACCTCTTCTCTTGTTGGCTGAATGACATTATTGAAAGTTTCATTTTCACAAAACCGCTTTAATTTATTTTTACTACCCAAGATTTTTAATTAAGCCTTATCTTCAGTTCCTTCGTCCAAGAACTTCTTAGATTGTTTCATCCAATATCCAAAAAGAATCAAAAGTACTAACAAAAATCCCCAATTTACGATATTTGAAATCCACCAACCTAACTCTTGAGTGGCGATTTGAGTACGAATCCATTGAAAAGGAAGAAACAAAACTTCTGTAAAAAAAGTTCCAACCCATCTAAAAATATTGCTTGCTATCATAACTTATTTATCTTTACGGTGCAAAAATAACAAAAGAATCAATGCTAGCCAATTTTTTAAACAAATCTAACCCTATAAATTTTATAAGTTTGTCTGTTTTTTTTGCGATTTGTTTTTCAGCAACTAGTATTATTGATTTTTTAAAAGTTGAATTTTCATTTTCAATTTTATTTAATCGGATTTTAGTGTTGTTGATTTTCATCATTGTCTTCTTTATTTTCAATTTTATAGTCAGTAAAAATTCCTTGACATTCGACAATTCTTATGGATTTTTTATTTTTTCACTACTTTGTATTTGTTTTGCGCCATCAATAATTTCTTATAAAGAACTTTTTTTAATCATCATTTATCTACTTTTTATCAGGAAGATTTATAGTTTACAAACTTCAAAATCAATGATCAAAAAATTATTTGATAGTGGTTTTTGGATTGGAATTTTGTGTTTGCTTGAACCTAGTTATTCACTTCTTTTTGTACTAATTTATTTTAGTGCTTATTGGTATCAAAAAATAACAATTCATACTTTCTTAACGCCAATTATTGGTTTTTTTACGCCAATTTTTTGTTATTTTTCTTACCTATTTTGGATTGGAAAAGAAGCTGTTTTCTATGAAATATTTACTCCAAAAACTACGTTTAAAATTTCATTTTTTTCGGATGAAAATGATCTTATTTTTATGGTTATTTTATTGATTTTAACTTTTTTTTCTTTGATTTCAAAATCATCAAAAGCATTGTTAATTAATAATACGTTTAAAAAAAGTTGGAGTTTATTATTGGTTCATTTAACAATCGTTTTTGTGCTTTTCATGATTCAAGACGAAACAAAAAATACTGAAACAATTTATTTATTGTTTCCAGTTTCGGTGGTTATCGCTAATGGAATTGAGTTGATTCGAAAAAGAATTTTTATCAATATTGCACTGTATTTTTTCTTAATTGGCTGTCTATTTTATCGCTTTTATCTATAATTTTTTGCCATAAGCCAAATCTCCAGCATCACCCAAACCTGGAATTATATAGCCTTTTTCATTCAGATGTGAATCAATAGTCGCAATCCATAAATGCGTATTCTCAGGAAAATATTTTTCAATAAAATGAATGCCTTCCTCAGCACCAATCACTGAAATCAAATGAATTTCTTTTGGGTTTCCAAGCTTTTTTAAAGATTCAAAAACAGCCACCAAAGATTGACCAGTTGCCAACATTGGGTCTGCAAGCAACAACGTTTTTCCGTCTAAATTGGGTGAAGCCAAATATTCAACGACAATTTCAAAACGTTCATCATTGTAGGGATGATGCCTAAAAGCCGAAATAAATGCATTTGCAGCGTTGTCAAAGTAGTTCAACAATCCCTGATGCAAAGGCAAACCAGCTCTTAAAATGGAACAAATCACCAAAGAATCCTCAACAACTTGTACTTGTTTAAATGCCAAAGGAGTTTCTACAGAAATCGATTTATAAGAAAAAGATTTGCTAAGTTCATACGCCAAAATTTCACCAATTCTTTCAATATTTCTTCGAAAACGCATGCTGTCTTTTTGGATGTTTTTATCTCTAATTTCTGACAAAAAGTTGTTTAAAACGGAGTTGTTTTGGGCTAAATGATGGATTTTCATTGGAAATTAATTTGACTGAATTCGTTTTCAAATGTACTTAAATTAACCAAATTAAAAATTTATGATAAAATAGCTTTTCCAAAAAAATCAAAAAACAATCCTCAAAATAAAAAGGTATATTTGCGTTTCAATTTAAAAACGATTGTATGATTCAATCCATGACTGGCTATGGAAAATCGGTGTTGCAACTTCCAACGAAAAAGATTACCATAGAAATCAAATCTTTGAACAGCAAAAGCCTTGATTTAAACGTTCGAATTCCTTCCTATTACAAGGAAAAAGAATTGGATGTTCGCAAAAAATTGGCCAATGAATTGATAAGAGGAAAAGTAGATTTTTCCATTTTTGTGGAAATGACTGCAGATGAAACTTCGACGATTGTAAATCCTGGCGTGGTAAAAAATTATATACAGCAATTGAAAAATATCGTAGAAACAGCCTCAAATAACGAGTTGGAATTGCTGAAAATGGCCATCCAAATGCCAGAGGCTTTGAAAACTGAGCGTGAAGAATTGGATGAAAATGAATGGAATTTGATCAATCAAACTGTAGATGAAGCCGTTAAAGAAATCATTCAATACAGGATTGATGAAGCTGCTGCTTTGGAAGACGATTTTAGAACACGAATTGCCAACATCAGAAGTTATTTAGACGAAGTAAAAGCACTTGACAATCAGCGAGTTGAATTTGTAAAGGAACGTCTGAAAAAAGCAATTGATGACTTAAAAGTGACTGTTGATGAAAATCGATTTGAGCAAGAATTGATTTATTATTTGGAAAAATTAGACATCAATGAAGAAAAAGTACGTTTGGAAAATCATTTGAATTATTTTTTACAAACCTTAGAAACTGAAGATTCTAATGGTAGAAAGCTAGGATTTATCGTTCAAGAAATGGGAAGAGAAATCAATACCACTGGCTCTAAAGCGAACTTTGCACCCATGCAAAAGGCAGTGATTCAGATGAAAAATGAATTGGAACAAATCAAAGAACAAATTTTAAATATTCTCTAACCTTTGCAGAGAATAAGCTGAACTCGTTTCAGCTTCTCATTATTAATAAAAAGATTCTGAAATAAATTCAGAATGACAAAAATTAAAAATTTATGTCAGATTTTAAAGGAAAATTATTCGTTTTTTCTGCTCCTTCAGGTTCTGGAAAAACAACCATTGTTCGTCATTTATTGAAACAAGAACGATTTAATTTAGAATTCTCCATTTCTGCAACTTCAAGAGAGCCAAGAAATCAAGAAAAAGATGGCGTTGATTATTATTTTATTTCGTTGAAAGATTTTAAAACGAAAATAAAAAACGACGAGTTTTTAGAATGGGAAGAAGTGTATAGAGATAATTTTTATGGCACTTTAAAAGCGGAAGTAGAGCGAATTTGGGCACTAAAAAAACATGTTATTTTTGATATAGATGTGGTTGGTGGACTTCGAATCAAAAAGAAATTTCCTGAGCAAACATTGGCAGTTTTTGTAAAACCTCCCAGTGTTGATGAATTGAAAATTCGCTTGAAAAAAAGAAGTACTGAAAGCGAAGACAAAATCAATATGCGCATTGCAAAAGCCTCTATTGAATTGGCAACAGCACCTCAATTTGATAAAATTATCAAAAATTACGATTTGGAAATTGCGCTGAAAGAAGCTGAAAATTTTGTGGAGGAGTTTTTGAAACTAAATGAGAATAAAGAATAGAGAAACAAGAAAATAGAGTCAAAAAAGGGATAAAGAGTCTCTTTTCTTTCCTCTTTTTTCTATTATCTTTTAAAAATGAGTAAAATCGGTTTGTATTTTGGAACGTTCAATCCCATTCATGTGGGGCATTTGATTATTGCCAATCATTTGGTTGAATATACTGATTTAGAGGAAGTTTGGATGGTGGTTACGCCTCATAATCCTTTCAAAATAAAGAGTTCTTTGCTCGAAAATCATCATCGATTTGAACTAGTTTATAGAGCTACTGAACACTATCCAAAAATAAAACCATCAGATATTGAGTTTAAATTACCTCAGCCAAATTATACGGTTTTTACATTGGCGCACATTTGTGAGAATTATCCAAATCACGAATTTTCTTTGATAATGGGCGAAGACAATTTGAACAGTTTTCACAAATGGAAAAACTATGAAACCATTTTGGAAAATCATCATATATATGTATATCCAAGAATTTCTGAAGAAAAACACTCACATCAATTTGAAAATCATCCAAAAATTCATCTAATTGATGCACCAATTGTTGAAATTTCTTCGACCATGATTCGAAATGGAATTAAACATAAAAAAAATGTAAAACCACTTTTATCCAATGAAGTTTGGGAATATATTGATGAAATGAATTTTTATAAAAAGTGATTTTTAACAAAACATTCCATTTTACGAAAGACAAAATTTCAATTTGTTTCGTTGTATATTTGTGTCACTTTAAAGCATTTATTTTTTGAAAAATCAAAGCAACCAAAAAAGAAAACTCAAACAAAAACTCACTCACAAATACAGATTAGTGATTTTAAATGAAGATACTTATGAAGAACGTATTTCATTAAAACTATCAGTATTAAATGTATTTGTTGTAGGAGGTGTTTTTTCGTTTTTACTGATTTTTGTAACCACTTTTTTTATAACTTTTACTCCAATAAGAGAATTTATTCCTGGTTATGGCTCTACAGAATTGAGAATAAAGGCAACCAAATTATCGTTACAAACAGATTCTTTGAAAAGAAAACTAGCTGTCATTGAAGACTATACAAGAGCTTTAAAACCCGTTTTATTAGGAACCATTAAAGCTGAAAATATTGATACAATGCAAAGAAGAATTGGAAAAACGCATTTGAACGAAAAATCATTATATGCCTCAAAAAAAGATTCTCTTTTTAGAGAAAAAATAGAAAGTGAAGATCGTTTTCCGATTATAAATAGTGAGAAATCAGTAGTGAAAATTGTGTTTTTTGCTCCTTTAAACGGAACTATTTCTCAAGATTTTGATCCAAAAATAAAGCATTTTGCGGTAGATATTGTCGCTAAAAAAAATACTCCTGTAAAAGCCACTGCTGATGGGACTGTAATTTTTTCAGGTTGGACAACCGAAACTGGAAACGTAATAATCATAAAACATGCAGATGATTATATTTCCGTTTATAAACACAATGGAAATTTACTGAGAGGAGAAGGAGACTTTGTGAAATCAGGAGAAGTGATCGCAAGTGTTGGTTCAACTGGCGAATTCACCACAGGTCCACATTTACATTTCGAACTTTGGAGTGGTGGTTATGCTGTAAATCCTAGAAATTTGATTGACTTTAGATAATGAGCATCAAGTCATTTTTAGCAATTCCGTTTGCGAAAATTATTAGAAAAAAAGCCTATAAATGGGCAAATAATCCTCTTGAAACTCAGGAAAAAGTACTCCAAAAGCTCGTAAAAACAGCAAAAAATACAGTTTTCGGAAAAGACCATGATTTTGAAAATATCAAAACCTATTCAGATTTTAAAAAGCGTGTTCAAGTTACTGATTATGAAGGATTAAAACCCTATATAGACAGCATTTTTGCAGGAAAATCGGATGTTTTATGGCCAGGAAAACCATTGTATTTTGCAAAAACATCAGGTACAACCTCTGGCGCAAAATACATTCCGCTGACCAAAGAATCTATGCCAACTCATATTGAAGCTGCACGAAATGCATTGTTATTTTATATCGCAGAAAAAAATGACGCCAGTTTTGTAGATGGAAAAATGATTTTTTTACAAGGAAGCCCTATTTTGCAAGAAAAAAATGGCCTAAAATTGGGAAGATTAAGTGGCATTGTGGCGCATTTTGTACCAAAATATTTACAAAAAAATAGATTGCCAAGTTGGGAAATAAATTGCATTGAAGATTGGGAAACCAAAGTAAATGCCATTGTAGAAGAAACAGTTCAAGAAGACATGAGAGTGATTAGCGGAATTCCTTCTTGGGTGCAAATGTATTTTGAAAAGTTGGTTGAAAAAACCAAAAAACCAATTGCTGAAATTTTCCCAAACTTTCATTTTTTCATTTATGGAGGTGTCAATTTTGAACCTTATAAAAATAAATTTGAATCTTTAATAGGAAAAAAAGTGGATTACATTGAGTTGTATCCTGCTTCTGAAGGGTTTATTGCATACCAAGATTCTCAAGCAGAAAAAGGAATGTTGCTGCAACTCAACTCAGGAATTTTTTATGAATTTATTCCTGCAAGTGAATTTTTTGATGAAAATCCAACTCGAATTTCTTTGAAGGATGTGAAAATGGGTGAAAATTATGTGCTTATTTTGAACACTTCAGCGGGACTTTGGGGCTATAATATTGGTGATACTGTTGAGTTTACTTCTTTAAACCCTTATAGAATCAAAGTTACAGGTCGTATCAAACATTTTATTTCTGCTTTTGGTGAACATGTGATTGGAAAAGAAGTTGAAAAAGCATTGAATGATGCCATTTCAGGTACAAAAATTACCATTAGTGAATTTACAGTAGCTCCTCAAGTAAATCCAAAAAGTGGATTGCCTTATCATGAGTGGTTTATTGAGTTTGAAAACGAACCAGAAGATTTAGAAGCGTTTGCGTCAAAAATTAATGCTTCTATGCAAGCACAAAACATTTATTATTTTGATCTGATTGAAGGAAAAGTCCTACGTTCATTAGTCATCAGAAAAGTTAAAAAAGGAGGATTTCATGAATATATGAAATCGATTGGTAAATTTGGTGGGCAAAATAAAATTCCACAATTGGCTGATCATCGAAAAATTGCAGAAGTATTAGAATACTTTTTGGTTGAGGAATAATTCTAAAAAAAAGACATTTAATTTGTAGAGTAAGAATTAGTAAAAACCTACGTGAATGATTACTTTTACCACTTGAATTTGAACCAAAAACATTAAAATTTCTCAATAATTTTCTGATTTTTCATTCATTAAAAATTTATTATTTAGATTTATAAAATATTAAAAATGAGCACAATAAGAATCACAAAACTTTTTCATTTTGAAACAGGACACGCCTTATATGGTTATGACGGAAAATGTAAAAATGTTCATGGACATAGTTATAAATTGGCAGTAACTGTTTCTGGAAAACCAATTTCAGATACTAACAATGTAAAATTAGGAATGGTGATTGATTTCGGTGATTTAAAAAAAATTATCAATGAAGAAATTGTTGATGTATTTGATCATGCAACCGTTTTTAATAAAAACACACCTCATGTAGAATTGGCGAATGAATTAATAAAAAGAGGACATCATGTTTTATTAGTTGATTATCAACCAACTAGCGAAATGATGGTCATTGATTTTGCTGAAAAAATAAAAAATAGATTGCCTTCAACTATTCACTTATTTTCCATAAAACTACAAGAAACAGAAACTAGTTTTGCAGAATGGTTTGCGAGTGAGAATTAGAATTATTTCCCATTAAAAACATTCATGGTATTGCCTAAACCATCTGTAGCAAAACTTAGTACAGCATTTGCGGCAAGAGGAAGTCGTTCAATGAGTTGACTCATTTCTTCTTTACTCCATTCACCCAACACAAAATCGGCTTGTCTTCCTTTTGGGAAATTAGCGCCCACTCCAAATCGAAAACGCGCATATTGATCAGTATTTAATTTTTCTTGAATGTCTTTTAAGCCATTGTGACCTCCTGCAGATCCTTTTGCTTTAACTCTAATTGAGCCAAAATCGATGTTTACATCATCTGTGACTACCAAAATATTTTCTATTGGAATATTCTCTTGTTGCATCCAATATTTCACTGCTTTTCCGCTTAAATTCATGAAAGTATTAGGTTTTAAAAGCACAAAAGTTTTTCCTTTGAAATTAAAAGTGGCCACATCTCCCAATTTTTCAGCAACAAAAGAAACTTTTTGCGCTGATGCACCCTCATCTAAAATTTTGAAACCTATGTTATGCCGCGTATTTTCATATTTAGGACCAATATTTCCCAAACCAATTATCAAAAATTTTTTCATCAATTCTTCTTTACCTTTTTTTCTAGGAAATAAATAATTAAACCAACTATTTCGAAAATTCATTTTACAAAAATAGCAAAATAAAAAAAGCGTTGCATAAGAATGCAACGCTTTTAAAACATCTTTATTTGATGATTATTTTTTCCCTTCAGCAACTGCTTTAGAGGCATTACGCGACATTCTTACTTGCGCAACAACAGTGTTGTCTGGATGTAAAATCGTGTATTTCTCATTTTTTAAAGCTGTGATATACAATTTATTACCTATTTCTAGCTCAGTTATATCTGCTTCAATAAAATCAGGCAAATTGGCAGGGAGCGCTTTTACTTTCGCTTTGCGAACGTTGTGACGCAATGCACCACCAATAGCAACACCTTTTGATTTTCCAATCAAATTCACTGGTATATTCATTGTGATTTCTTTGTTTTCGAACAATTGATAAAAATCAACATGAGTTATACTGTCAGAAACTGGGTGAAACTGAATGTCTTGCAAAATTGCAGGAATTACATTTCCATCAATATCAATACTTGCAGTATAAACATTTGGAGTGTAAACCAAGCCTTTGAAGGCTTTTTCCTCTGCTGAAAAGTGTAGTGGTTGTTCTCCTCCGTAGATAACGCAAGGAACCATTCCAGCATTACGTAAGGCTTTAGACGCTGTCTTGCCCACGCTTTCTCTTTTTGATCCTTTAATTGTAATTGATTTCATTACTTTTTGTTTAAATTAATTTTTTCATTTTTATTTTCTTCTCCGAAAATTTCAAATGAAGGTTACATTAAAAATTGCCCACTTATTGAGGTATTATCTTGCACTTTGTGCATAACATCCGCGAATAAGGGGGCGCAAGATACAACTTTTATTTTAGAAATATTCTTTTTCAATGGAATTGTATCAGAAACAATCAATTCTGTCAAAGCAGAATTTTCAATTTTTTCATATGCGTTCCCAGAAAGCAATGCATGTGTACAAACAGCTCTAACACTTTTTGCTCCTCTTTCCATCATTAAATTCGCAGCATGTGCCAATGTTCCTCCTGTATCAATCATATCGTCAACCAAAATCACATTTTTCCCTTCAACCTCACCAATCAATTCCATGTGTCCAATAACATTAGCGACTTTTCTTTGTTTGTAACAAATAACCACATCAGAAAGTAAATGATTAGAGTAAGCATAGGCTCTTTTAGATCCTCCCATGTCAGGAGAAGCTATGGTTAAGTTTTCTAAATTTAAGCTTTTTATATAGGGCAAAAATATGGTGGATGCATACAAATGATCCACAGGTTTTTCAAAAAATCCTTGAATTTGATCTGCATGTAAATCCATGGTCATAATTCTAGTTGCGCCTGCAACTTGCAATAAATTTGCAACTAATTTCGCACCAATTGCAACCCTTGGTTTGTCTTTTCGATCTTGTCTTGCCCAACCAAAATAAGGCATAACAGCAGTAATGTGTCTTGCTGATGCTCTTTTTGCAGCGTCTAACATTAATAACATTTCCATCAAATTATCTGAATTTGGAAAAGTAGAACCGATGATAAATACTCTTCTTCCTCGAACAGATTCCTCAAATGCTGGTTGAAATTCGCCGTCACTAAAATAAGTAGTAATGACATTTCCTAGTGTTGTGTTGTATTCTTTGGCGATTTTTTCGGCCAAATCCATACTTTGCCTGCAAGCAAATAATTTTGGAGCAAGTTGATTTGTAGACATTTAGAGAGTATTTATAGTGTGTATCTGAAAGTTAACAAAAGTAACTATTATTATTATTCTATGAAATTTATTTTTTCATTTTAAATTCTAAAATATTTACTAAATTTGCAAACTCAATTAAATGCTCAAGTGGCGGAATTGGTAGACGCGCTGGATTCAAAATCCAGTATTTTCGGATGTGTGGGTTCGATTCCCACCTTGAGTACAAATAAAAACCTCAACTAACTGATTATAAGTTACTTGGGGTTTTTTATTAGTGTATTTGTACGGTTATTGTACGGTAAGTTACTTTTAGCTTCAAAAAAACGCCAAAA
>DDMS01000022.1:13096-15314 GCA_002340765.1 Flavobacteriaceae bacterium UBA2540
AAAATTATAAAAACAACACCCCCTATCGATTTTAAAAGTTGTTTTCTTTTTTGGGAGATGTTTGTGAAATGTATATATAGCCTAATTATTATGTATGCCTTATATATTTATTTAGAATACCATATAAAAACCAACTTCCAATATATTTTTTTGGATTTTTCTTTTAGGTAGTTTATTTAATTCTTTATATTTATGTCTGCAACATATCTTATGGAGGTGTTATTAAAAAATAATAAACGAGAAGAAAAGCTCCTTTTATCCGGGAATAATAACATAGAAACAGGAATTTTATTCTCCATATAACCAGTTGTACGCAAGCTAAAAAAACATTATGCTGGAAAGTTTACTATTCATATTATTAATTTTTATTGGTGGAATATTTCTGTTAATTTCTCTGATTGTATTGTTATTTGGAATATTTAAGAAATCTCAAAAACTGAAAAAAATTGCATTCGGAATTGGAACAGTTCCAATAATCTGTTTTGGTTTAATTGCATTTTGGTATTTAATAGCAGTACCGTCTTTTAATAAAAGTGAGATGGAGGAATTTTCTGGAACTTATGAAATTCAAACTGTTGAAAAAGGAAAAGAAAAGACTAACTCTGAATTAAATTTATTTTCGGACGGAACTTATAAAT
The DNA here is from genome assembly GCA_002340765.1 of Flavobacteriaceae bacterium UBA2540. GTDB lineage: Bacteria > Bacteroidota > Bacteroidia > Flavobacteriales > Flavobacteriaceae > Polaribacter. The sequence goes on from DDMS01000022.1 coordinate 13,735, forward strand.
TTAATGGAAAAGAAAATGTTGGAATTGCAAAAAGCGGAACTTGGAAAACTGGAGGAATTGATGGACAATTTGAATTTTATAACGAGAATGGAAATTTAATTGAATATGCTTCACAATTTGGAGGAAATGGAAACGAAAAAATCATATTTAATCTTTACGACTCGAATGAAATTAGATTTATAAAAATAAAGAATGAATAAAAGCCTGCGTACAACACTGTATATAATTTATTGCTGGCTTATTGCTTACTTACGAAAGTCCTCGCGGACTTTCTTGGTCGTTAATTATTTACTAAATTAGTTGCTTCAAACACGCAACAAACCATATACAACAACGTTAGCGTTCATTGAAAAAAAATAAAGACATCATCAACAATAATTACATTAATTTAAAACAAACAAAAATGAAACAAAGTAAATTTTTTTTAGCACTAGTTTTAACACTAGCTTTAAATGTTTCTTACTCTCAAATAGGAATTGGAACAACAACACCAAAAACAACCCTACAAGTAGAAGGTAATCCCGCAAATACAACAACTGCAGACGGAATTCAGGGTCCATCACTTAGCCTTGCCGAGTTAGACGCTAAAATAGCAGCTTATGGAGCAGACCAAGATGGCGCCATTGTGTATATTGATGATGTAACTACCGCTTCCACGACAACACAAACGGCCAACATTACCGCAACGAGCTATTACTACTACGATGCACCAAATGGTGTCTTTAAAAAAATGGGAAGTTCTACCTACTCCGTGGGCGACTTTGCCCATGGCGGTATTGTGTTTTGGGTGGACGAAACCGGGCAACATGGACTTGTATGTGCCAAATTAGACCAAAGTACCGGTGTAAGATGGCATGCAGGAACTTTTGGGAATACACAAGCTAAAGGAGACGGTCCTTATGCAGGTAAAGCTAACACATCCATAATTATTGCTGCTCAAGTAGCAATTGGTGATGATGGCAGCACTTATGCAGCGCGTATTTGTAATGAGCTACAAATTACCGAAGGTGGCAAAACCTATGGCGATTGGTACTTGCCTTCAAAAGAAGAACTAAATCTGATGTACCAGAATAAGTCAACTATTGATGCTACTGCAAATTCGAATAGTGGCAGCGGTTTTGCTAGTGCCTACTATTGGAGTTCTACCGAGTACCTTATCCACTACGCTTGGGGGCAGACCTTCGGCAGTGGCTACCAGGGCGACAACCTTAAGTTCAGCACAGATAGGGTTCGTGCTGTTCGGGCTTTTTAACTATTTATCTATTTAACTATTTATCCGCGAAGCGGTCGTTTTTTTTTGAATATGGCATTATACTACGAATGTATGTCTTCAAACTAAAGTGGACTTTTGTTAAGAGAGTATTTAGTTAATAATTCAAAGTTATTAATTTTAAAAACACTCTCTTGGTTTTTGTCTAAATCAGTAAACTTTTTGCTGACGATTTACAGGTTCTATTACCAAGCTACAGAAAGCTATGGGACACTCATCTATAAATGTAAGTTTGACTTATTTAAAAGGTTTAGAAATAGCTGAACTGAAAGAGGAGGATATACCTGTGGTTTATAAGAAAAACGCCCCT
>DDMS01000041.1:0-391 GCA_002340765.1 Flavobacteriaceae bacterium UBA2540
CTCCTAATTTTTGACTTATTGATAACATGTCAAATACATCGATGATGCGCAAAACTTTGTTCATCAAATCATAATTAAATGAAATTTGAAAAAAATCATCAATGGTTTTATAAATAATTTCGGATGATTCCAAAGTAAGTTGTGCCGAAATTTAATAAGCACACATCAAACCTCCAACACCTTATTTTATTCCTCCAAAATAGCGAAAAAAAAACACCAAAATATTGGTGAGTTCAAAAGCTTGAATTTGTCAATAAATGTTCATTCCTATTTAATTTACTTGGTTCTAGATCGTGATTTACTCGAAATCTTTTTTCTAAGACACCCAATTGATACACATAACAAAATGTCTTGCTGAATGATGTTGCTTTTTAAAATTATCTAGATAATT
>DDMS01000041.1:501-60637 GCA_002340765.1 Flavobacteriaceae bacterium UBA2540
TAAAATTATCTAGATAATTTTAAAAACATTTTCATCGAAAATTGGAAAAGCATATCCAAAAAGCTTACTGCTTTTTTCTTTAAAAATTTTTCTCCTGATCGATTTTTGATATTTTTATAAATATCTTCTTGGTTCATAAGTCTCCAAAAATCTAATAATTACAAATAGTTTTTATCAAATAATTCTGTCACACATTCTTTTGTTGGATTGAGATTCCAAACTTGAATTCCTAACAAACTTGCGCCAACAGTATTTTCTTTTAAATCATCTACAAACAAAGTTTCATCAGGTGAAAGTTGGTTGGATTTCAATACAAATTCGTAAATCTCAGTATCTGGCTTCCTCAAATTGATTTCATGTGAAAGATAAAATTGCTCAAAACAATTTTTAAATTCTGTAAAAAATGGAATTCCAACTGAATTTTTAACAGACTCAATATGTAAATCATTGGTATTGCTCAATAAAAATAACCTATATTTTCCTGAAGCAGCTAACTTTTTCAAAAAAAACAAACGATTTTCTGGAAAATCCAATAAAACAGCATTCCAAGCAAATACCAAATCTTCTTCAGAAATAGGAAAACTTGATGAAAAATAGTCAATAAAATCAGCTGTTTCGATCAAACCTTTTTCGTAATCTTGATACACTTTTATCATTTCAGGTGTGATTTTAGAAACTCCTAACCTAGCCATTTCTCTGTAAGTGGCTTCTTTATCTAAATTGATAAAAATATCTCCAAAGTCGAAAATTATATTCTTAATCATTGCTATATATTTTCAAAATATCATTTTTTATATCAATTTCAGAAACCATTTTTCCTGAAAAAACTGGTGCTTTTACCCCATTTTTAAAAACTTTTTCTGTTGAAAAAATATACGCTTCATCCCACAAATTTTCATCAATAAAAGTTTGGATTGTTTTGGTTCCTCCTTCAATAATTAGAGATTCAATATGATGTTTATATAAAATAGCACAAATTTTTTTTGCTACATTTTTATCAAAATTGATACCTTCAAAAATCAGTTTTTCTGATGATTTTTCGTTAGAATTCATCTCATTTGTAATAAATATCGTTTTGACAGTTTCGTCGTAAACAAAGAGATTTTTTGGAATTTTCAACTCTTTATCAATTACGATTCTTATTGGAATTTCTCCAAACCAACTACGTACATTTAATTTTGGATTGTCAGACAAAACAGTATTTGTTCCTAACAAAATTGCATGTTCTTGAGCTCTGAATTTATGAGCCAATTGCTGCGAATATTGATTAGAAATCCAAATAGGTTTTTGCTCATTTTTAGTTTTAGGAGCCATAAAAAAATCAGCAGTTTGCGCCCATTTTAAAATGATATAAGGACGTTTTTTTTTTTGAACCGTAAAAAATCGCTTGTGATGTTCTCTACATTCTTTTTCTAAAACTCCAACTTCAACATCAATTCCAGCATTTTTAAGACATTCAATTCCTTTTCCTGCTACCAAAATATTTGAATCTACACAACCAATCACTACTTTTTTAAACTGATGCTTTACCAATAAATCCGCACAAGGAGGCGTTTTTCCAAGATGTGAGCAAGGTTCAAGCGTCACATAAATAGTTGATTCTTTTAAAACAGCTACATTTTTTACTGAATTTACTGCATTTACTTCTGCATGATTTTCACCATAAACAGCTGTAAAACCTTCACCTATAATTTTATTTTCATGCACAATTACTGCACCTACAGCAGGATTTGGGCGCGAAATTCCAATCGCATTTTTAGCAATTTGCAAACAACGTTTTATGTAAAATTCGTGGTTGATAAACTAAAATTTTATAATTATTTCTTCTATTGTATCGATGATAAATTCTTTTTTAAAACCCAAAACTACGTAATTCAAATTTCCTTTCAACTGCACTTTTACAGGTTTATTTGTCAATACATTGAGCAATCCTCCTAAAATTCCGTTTTTTTTATTTTCAAAAATTTGCTTTGATGGAATGGCAATTTTTAACGGAATTGTAAAATCTTTTCGAGAAGGAATTTTAAAAACATCTGACGAAACTTGCGCAATAGCTGCATCATTAATGATCACTTTAATTTGGTCAGTATACATTTTTCCACCAACATCATTTGGATTGTTAAAATAAGCATTTGCTCCCAAACGTATCGTATCAGAGATAATATTAATAATTTTAATATCATCAACCTTTAAAAAAACTGGTGCTTTTTTAACAGAACAACTAAAAAAAAATAAAAAAATTCCAAAAAAAATGACTAGCTTTTTCATCTGTAAATTTTAAAAAAAATAGGTAAATTGCCCTTGCAAAAATACATTATTAAATGTCAAATCAAGAGTATATAATTAGAGAAATTGAGCAAAAAGACAATACTCAACTCGCTTTTATTGTAAGGAATGTGATTCTAGAAATGGGCGCTCCAACTGTTGGAACAGCTTATGAAGACAAAGCAACAGACCAACTTTTTGAAACCTATCAAAAAGAAAAAGCAATATATTTTGTATTAGAACATCAAAATAATATTTTGGGTGGAGCTGGAATTGCAAAATTGGATAATTTTGAGGGAAATGTATGCGAACTGCAAAAAATGTATTTTTTACCAGAAGCAAGAGGAAAAGGTTTGGGCTCAAAATTAATTAATATTTGTCTTGAAAAAGCAAAAGAATTTGGATTTAAAAGATGTTATTTAGAAACACTTCCTTACATGAATGGTGCTGTAAAGTTGTACAAAAAAAATGGTTTTCAAAATTTGGAAAAATCTATGGGAAATACTCGTCATTATTCGTGTGATATTTGGATGATTAAAGATTTATAAACATATTTTGACAACACTAAAAGAGTATAAAAAATATTTTTTTGAAACCTTAAAAAGCGATTTTCCAAATACTGAAATCGATACTTTTTTTGCTTTTCTTATGGAAGAATATTTAAATTTTAAAAGAATAGACATTGTTTTAAAACCTGACTTTTTGGTTGATGATATAACAAAAAATGAATTAAATATTGCTTTAGAAAAATTAAAAAATCACGAACCAATTCAATATATACTCGGAAAAACGGAGTTTTTTGGATTTCCATTTATCGTGAATAAAAACACTTTGATTCCAAGACCAGAAACAGAAGAATTGGTTGTATGGATTTTGGAGGAAGTCACACTTTTACAAAAATCAATTTTAAAAGAAATTTCAATTCTAGATATTGGAACTGGATCAGGTTGTATTGCGATTTCATTCTCAAAAAAACTAAGAAATGCCAAAACTTATGCTATTGATATTTCAAAAAAAGCACTAAAAATTGCTAAAAAAAATGCTAAACTCAATAAAGTTTTTATTAATTTTTTTGAAATAGATATTTTGAAAATCAATTCTTTAGAAAACCTTAAAAAAGACCAAAATTCATCAAATCAACCTGTGAAATTTGACATAATTGTTTCAAACCCTCCTTATGTTCGGAATTCAGAAAAAATTGAAATCAATAGAAATGTTTTAGAAAACGAACCACATCAAGCCTTGTTTGTTTCAGATGAAAATCCTTTACTATTTTATGAAAAGATAGCTGATTTATCAGAAAAACATCTTACGAAAAATGGCATTCTATTTTTTGAAATCAATCAATATTTAGGAAAAGAAATTTTAGAAATGTTATTACAAAAAGGGGTTAAAAATTTCGAAATCAGAAAGGATTTATTTGGAAACGAACGAATGATTAAAGCAACATTTTAATATTATTCATAATTTTTATTCTCAAAAAAATTGTAGAAATTAAAAATGATTTTATATTTGTGATACTTTACTGCGAGAGTAGCTCAGTTGGTAGAGCTTTAGCCTTCCAAGCTAAATGTCGCCGGTTCGAGCCCGGTCTCTCGCTCAAAAACGTTACAAATTGTAGCGTTTTTTTTTATAACCTTTTCAATTTACTACCAAAAAGTAATAACAATACTATTGGAATTGCCAATAAAACGACGAAAATTGTATTTGTTAAAAATAGCTCAGGAACTAATAAAAGTGTGATTGTAAAACCTCCAATGGTACCTCCTAAATGCGCAGCATGTCCAATATTTCCTAGCTGTTTTTTCATCCCATAAATAGAATATAATAAGTATCCAACTCCAAAAACATAGCCTGGCATTGGAATGGCAAAAAACAATAACAATTTCATATCCGGAAATAATAAAATAGAAGCATACAAAATTCCTGATACAGCTCCAGATGCACCTATGGCACTGTAATATGGTTCATCTTTATGATAAAAATAGGTATATAAATTGCCTGCAAGTAAGCCTCCAAAGTAAATCAGTAAGAAACTAAAAATGCCAAGCATTGAAGAAACAATTCCGCCAAAAAGATACAATGCATACATATTGAACCCTAAATGCATCCAATCTGCATGTAAAAAACCAGCACTTATCATTCTTATTTTTTCACCATTTGAAATTTTATTTATTTGAAATTTGTATTTTTCAAAAAAATGATAATTGTCAAATCCTTTCATCGAAAACAATACATTCGCAATAATAATAAGGACAAATACTAAGTTCAGATTTTCTAACATCCTACAAACATAAGAAAATTGAAAAGTTTTAAGTAATAAAGTTTCATATTAAATGTAGATATTTGCAACATAATTTCAACATATGCAACTCCTACTTTTCGGAATCGTTTATCCATTCGCATGGCTTTTTTCAAGATTACCAATGAGAATTTTATATATGATTTCTGACGTTTTGTTTTTCCTGATTTATCATGTTTTTGGATATAGAAAAGAAGTGGTTTTAAAAAATATTTCTTCCGCATTTTCTCATAAAACCCTTTCAGAAAGAGAACAATTATCCAAAGAATTTTTCAAACACTTTACAGATATTCTAATGGAAAGTGTCAAAGCATTTTCAATGGGAGAAAAGGAGATTTTTAAACGTTATAAATACAAAAATCCTGAGTTATTAAATTCATTTGTTAACGAAGGAAAAAGCATTGCATTGGTTGGCGCACATTTGGCTAATTGGGAATGGTGTGTTAATTTACCTTTGATAACTAATATTCCTATTTATGGCTCTTACAATCAATTAAAGAATCCTTATTTTGAAAGAGCGTTGAAAAAATCAAGAGAACGTTTTGGGTTTATTGGCATCAAAACCTTTGAAACCGTAAAAATAATGATGTCAAATTACCAAAAACAACATCAAGGATTGTATATTTTATTGAGTGATCAATCTCCTTTGATTGAAAAAACATTGTATTGGACTAAATTTTTTGGGGTAAAAGTTCCTGTTCATACGGGACTAGAAATGTTGTCAAAAAAGTTTGACTTAATTGTCATTAATCATCACACAAAAAAAATCAAAAGAGGATATTATGAAACTTTATTTGAACTAGTTACTGAAAACCCTAAAAGCTTTAAAAACTATGAACTGACAGAAAAATACCTCAATATTACGGAAAAAAACATCAAAGAAAGCCCTGAAAATTACCTTTGGTCACATAACAGATTCAAACATAAAAACAAATATGAAGAATGGTCAAACAACTACTCTCCTAAGAAAACCAAGAGGTAACTAACTCTTCTTCAAATAAATGAATAGACTTATGTGAGAAATCATTTTTAGAAATGTCATACAAATAGTCTTTTGACCAACTTTCAATATTATTAACCAATTCTTTTAATGAATTATAGATAAAATCAAGTTCTTGATTCGTAATTGTTGGATGCAAAGACAATCGGATCCAACCTGGTTTTTCGGTATTACATCCTTCTAAAATTTGGTTTTTGATTTTTGTAGATGTTTCTTGATCCACATTTAACAAAAAATGTCCATAAGTTCCTGCGCAAGAACAACCTCCTCTTGTCTGAATTCCAAAACGATCATTCAATAATTTTACCACTAGATTGAAGTGATATTTTTCGAAATAAAATGAAAAAATACTCAATCTTTTCTTCTGATTTGGGGCTAAAATCTGAACCCCATCAAGTTTTTCAAAGGTTTCAAACATTCGTTTATTGATTTCGTTTTCTCGATTTTCAATATTTGAAATACCCATTTTTTCCTTTAATTGAATGGCAAATGCAATTTTGATTGTTTGCAAAAAAGCTGGAGTTCCTCCATCTTCACGAGTTTCAACATCATCAAAATAATCATGTTGACCCCAGGGATTTGTGTAACTTACTGTACCTCCACCAGGATTATCAGGAACAATATTTTTATATAATTTTTTATTGAATACTAACACTCCTGCACTTCCGGGACCACCTAAAAATTTATGAGGAGAAAAGAAAATTGCATCCAAATATTCTTCCTCATTTTCAGGATGCATATTTATATTAACATAAGGCGCACAGCAGGCAAAATCGACAAAACACAATCCATTGAAATGATGAATGAGTTTGGCGATTTTATGATATGGAGTTTTGATTCCTGTGACATTAGAACAGGAGGTAATTGCGACAATTTTAATTTCTCTATGGAGATGTTTTTTGATACAACTTTCAAAATTTTCTACAGAAACCAATCCGTTTTCGTCAGCAGGAACAACTTCAACATCAGCAATTGTCTCCAACCAAGAGGTTTGATTAGAATGATGTTCCATGTGTGAAATAAAAATGATGGGTTTTAAATGATCAGGAATTGTCGTATAATTTTTTAAATTTTCATTAATTTTTAAACCTAAAATACGTTGAAATTTATTCACAACTCCAGTCATTCCAGAACCTGAAGTAATCAAAACATCATTATCATTGGCATTTACATGACGTTTTATAATTTTTCTTGCTTTATGATAAGCAAGTGTCATTGTTGCACCAGTTGTAGAAGTCAGTATGAGTATTTGCTACAAAAGGTCCTAATTCATTGCAAATTTTTTCTTCAATTGGCCTGTATAATCGACCACTCGCAATCCAATCAGCATACACTACTTTTTTTACTCCATAAGGAGAATCAAAAGTTTGATTGATGCCAATAATATGCTCTCTAAATTGCGAAAAAAATTGTTCTAAATTCATATAAACTATTTTATTATTTCTTTGATTTCGTCAATAAATCTCATAGCCAAATGATCAGCAGCTTTTTGAGATTTTGCTTCTGTATAAATTCTGATAATTGGCTCTGTATTTGATTTTCTTAGATGAATCCATTCATCCGAAAAATCAATTTTTACACCATCAATCGTATTTACATCTTCGTCTTTATAAGTTATAGCAATGGTCTCCAGAATTTTATAAACATCAATTTGAGGAGTTAATTCAATTTTATTTTTACTCATAAAATAACTTGGATACGAATCTCTTAATTGTTTACAAGACATTTTTTTAAGCGCCAAGTGCGATAAAAACAATGCAACTCCTACCAAAGAATCACGTCCATAATGAGAAGCAGGATAAATAATTCCTCCATTGCCTTCACCTCCAATAACGGTATTTGTATCTTTCATTTTCTTTACCACATTCACTTCTCCAACAGCACTTGCTGTATATGTCCCTCCATGTTGATTTGTGACATCCCTTAAAGCTCTTGAAGAAGACAAATTAGACACGGTATTTCCTCCACCCAAACGTCCCAAAACATAATCAGCACAGGCAACCAATGTGTATTCTTCACCAAACATAGAACCATCCTCACAAATTAAAGCAAGTCTATCAACATCAGGGTCAACTACAATTCCCAAATTCGCTTTTTCTTTCACAACTAGTTCAGAAATATCTATTAAATGCTCTTTTAAAGGTTCAGGGTTGTGAGGAAATTGTCCATTTGGTGTACAATATAATTCAACGCATTCCACATTTAATTCTTTTAATAACGCTGGAATAAAAATTCCTCCTGTTGAATTTACTGCATCAACAACCACTTTAAAATTGGCCTTTTTTATTGCTTCAACATCTACCAAATCAAGGTTTAAAACTTCTTTGATATGTTTTTGTAAATATGAATTATCAATTGTGTACGTTCCTAAATCATCAACTTCAGCAAATTCAAAAGATTCATTTTCTGCCAACTCTAGAATTTTTTCACCATCAGCAGCATTTAAAAACTCGCCTTTTTCGTTTAATAGTTTTAATGCATTCCATTGTTTTGGATTGTGAGAAGCTGTCAAAATAATACCTCCATCCGCTTTTTCAAGAGGAACTGCAACTTCAACTGTTGGAGTTGTTGACAATCCCAAATCAACCACATGAATTCCCAAACCAACTAAAGTATTTGCCACCAAATTACTAATCATATTTCCAGAAATTCGAGCATCTCTTCCAATAACGACTGATAAATTTTCTTTTTGGGGATTTCTTAGTTTTAGAAAAGCGCCATATGCAGCTGCAAATTTTACAGCATCAATTGGAGTTAAATTATCTGAAGTTTTTCCACCAATTGTACCTCTAATTCCAGAAATTGATTTAATTAAAGTCATGGTACTAATTTTTAAAACAAAGGTACTTTTTTTTTCATCAAAAAGTGTCCCAAAAGGTTGATAAGTTGAAGTAAAAAAAAGAGTAAATAAATTCGTTATGATTTTACTGGAGTTCCATACAAATCATAATCTCCTGCATCATAAATAGTTATATCTATAAATTCACCAATTTTAATATAATGCTCAGTTGCATCAACCAAAACATCGTTATCAACATCAGGGGAATCAAATTCTGTTCTTCCATAAAAATATTCACCATCTTTTCTATCAAACAAACAACGAAATGTTTTACCTATTTTTTCCTGATTCAGTTCCCAAGAAATTTGAGATTGCAATTCCATGATTTCATTAACTCTCCTAAATTTTTCGTCAGCAGAAACATCATCTTCTAAAACATAAGCTCCCGTATTTTCTTCATGAGAATATTCAAAAACGCCCAAACGTTCAAAACGCATTTCTTCCACCCAATCTTTCAGCTCCTCAAATTGTGCTTCAGTTTCGCCAGGATAACCTACAATCAGCGTAGTTCTGATTGCCATTTCAGGAATTGCCTTTCTGAATTTTTTGATTAAATCAGTAGTCTTTTCATGCGTTGTTCCTCTTTTCATCGATTTTAAAATCTCAGAATTAATGTGCTGCAAAGGAATATCCAAATAATTACACACTTTTGGCTCGCGTTTCATGACTTCAATTACATCCATTGGAAAACCTGCTGGAAATGCATAATGCAAACGAATCCATTCAATTCCGTCAACTTTTACAAGTGCTTCTAATAAATCTGCCAAAGCTCTTTTTTTGTAAATATCTAAGCCATAATAGGTTAAATCTTGTGCAATCAACATGATTTCTTTGATGCCTTTTGAAGCCAATTTTGTTGCTTCAGTAATGATATCTTCAATGGGTGTTGATTTGTGTTTTCCACGCATTAAAGGAATTGCGCAAAAAGAACAAGGTCTGTCACATCCTTCTGCAATTTTTAAATAAGCATAATGTTTGGGAGTTGTAGTTAATCGTTCTCCAATCAATTCGTGTTTGTAATCTGCCTCTAAAACTTTTAATAAATTTGGCAAATCATGTGTACCAAAATATTGATCTACATTTGGAATTTCTTTTTCTAAATCCGGTTTATAACGTTCACTCAAACAACCAGTTACAAAAACCTTATCAATTTCTCCAGCTTCTTTTCTTTGTGCATAATGCAAAATAGTATCAATGCTTTCTTCTTTGGCTTTTCCGATAAATCCGCAAGTGTTGATGACTACAATATTTCCATCATCATTGATATCTTCATGAACAACGTTCTTTCCATTCGCTTTCAATTGCCCCATTAACACTTCTGAATCGTAAATGTTTTTTGAGCAACCCAAAGTCACTACATTGATTTTATTTTTTTTGATGGTTTTTGTACGCATTTTTATTGGCTTTTTGATTTTAGCTTTTGGCTATTTTTTCCTTTTAAAAAGTTTGCAAAAATAAGTCATTTTCATTGATTTAAAATTTTCTTATTGATAGTTTTTAGGCATTTTTCTAGCTTTGGTAAGTTGCTCGTAAGCATACCCAAGACTCAATAATTTATTTTCTGAAAATGGAACTCCAACAAATGTAAAACTTATTGGTTCTCCTGATTTTTTATATCCCATAGGTACTGTCAATGTTGGATGAAAAGAGACGGCTGCAATACCCGAATGATAGTTATTAATTGATAAAATTGCGTCTAAATTTTGTTCTTTTAAAGCTTTTAAATAGTTTTCTCCTTCCAACTTTAAATTCGCTTTTACAACTTCTAATTGCTCTAATGTAATTGTATCATTTACAATTCCTTCAAATAATTGCTGACCATAAGGTGCTCTTAAAATGCTGTCTTTTGTATTAAAAATAATAACATCATTTACGCCTTTTATTGAAACTGCGTCAATTTTATTGTCTGCTAAATATTTAGGTAAATCGTGTTTCATATCAATATTTAAAAGGGTGATAAATCCATTAAAGGAAGGTTGTTGAGGGTTGATTTCAACCAATTCTGCACCTGCTATTTTTAGCTTTTCAATAGTTGCTGCATAAATTGAATCTGTTAAAAGTGATTGTAAAACACCTAATTTTTTTCCTTTTAAACTTCCTTGAGAGATGATTTCATTATTGAAATCATCCTTTTTAACACCATAAGAAGCTGCATCTTTAGTGTCTTTTCCTAACATTGCTTGTGCTAAAATGGCATTATCAATCACATTTTTAGTCATTGGTCCAGGAGTATCTAACGTGCTTGAAATTGGTACAATTCCTGTTCTGCTGAACATTCCAATAGTTGGTTTTAAACCAACAACTGAATTCAAACTTGATGGTGAAGTGATGGATCCTGAGGTTTCTGTCCCAATTGCAGCAACTGCAAAATTAGCAGCGACAGTAACTCCACTTCCAGCTGAACTTCCTCCCGTTTCAAATTCAGCTCTTCCATAAGGATTCAGCGTTTGTCCACCAATGGCTGAATATCCTAAAGGACATCCTGTACAGAAAAAATAAGCCCATTCGCTTAAGTTTACTTTTCCTAAAATCAATGCGCCATTTTCTTTTAATTTTTCAACTATAAACGCATCATTTTTTGTTTGATTATCTTTCAAAGCAACTGCACCAGCTGTGGTTGGCATATTATTGGTGTTGATATTATCTTTCAACAAAATTGGCATTCCATACACTGAAAAATCGGGAATATTTTTAGCATTTTTATCTTTTTCTTTGGCTTGATTTACCACATCAGGATTCAACGAAATGATACTATTTAATGATAATGTTGAGTCGCTTTCGAATTTTCGGATTCTGTATAAATAAAACAAGGTCAATTTTTCATACGTCAAATTTCCATCTTTGATACTCTTTTGTATAGTTGGAATATTTTGCTCTAAAATGATTGGTTTTAAAGCTTGATAATCTTCTTCAGAAAATTTGGCTAAATCATCATTAAATGGTTTGAAAACTTCATTCATATCTATAAATTTAGACTGAAATAATTTGAATTTCATTCTTCCATTTTGATGATTTTGCTGTTTTTCAAGAGCAATTGTCTCATCATATTTTTTAAAAAAAACAGGATTTTCTTTTTGTTGACAAGAAAGAAACAAGAAAAATGATACAGTAATCAGGAAAGCTTTTTTCATTACATTTGATTTTATTCTCAAAGATACTACTTTAAACCTTTTTTTAAAATAAATGTCTTAAAGGTAATTTGTTTTTTTTATGAAACCTAAGAATCCTATTTTCATTTTATTGATTTCAATTTTCATTCTATTTTCTTGCTCAAAAGAAACAATTATTGAAGAGGAAATCATCAATGAAAATAGTGACAAAATGTATTTTCCACCCATAAATTCAAATGCATGGGAAACTGAAAATATCTCCAAATTGGGCTGGAATGAAACTCAATTAAACCCATTATTGACTTTTCTTGAAGAGAAAAATACCAAAAGTTTTATAATCCTTTATAATGGCAAAATTGTCGTCGAAAATTATTTCAATAATCATAACAGCAATTCAGTTTGGTATTGGGCAAGTTCAGGAAAAACACTCACATCAACAGTAGTTGGAATTGCTCAAGATGAAAATTTGTTAGACATTTCAAACAAAGTGTCAGATTATTTAGGAAATGGTTGGACTACTGCACCATTAGTAAAAGAAAATTTAATTTCCTCTAAAAATTTACTTTCGATGAATTCGGGTTTGGATGACAATTTGGGAGATGATGTTTCGCCTTCAAACTTAAAATATATTGCTGATGCTGGAGAAAGATGGGCATATCACAATGTATATGTAAAATTGCAAGATGTTATTGAAAAATCTACAAATCAATCCTTTACATCCTATTTTAATTTGAAATTGAGAGATAAAATTGGCATGACAGGATTATGGAGAAATACAGGAGATTTGAGTGTTTATTGGAGTAATTCAAGAAGTATGGCGCGTTTTGGATTGATGATTTTAGCTGAAGGAAAATGGAATGACGCGCAAATAGTGTCAAAAAACTTTTTAAATGAAGCCACAAATACATCTCAACAAATCAATAAATCCTATGGTTATTTATGGTGGTTGAATGGAAAATCTAGTTATCATTTACCTCAAAGTCAGTTTGAATTTCAAGGTTCATTAATCAAAAATGCTCCTACTGAAATGTTTGCTGCGCTTGGAAAAAACGATCAGAAAATATATATAATTCCTAGTAAAAAATTGGTAATTATCAGAATGGGAGATGCTGCAAGCAGCAGTAACTTTGCTCTTTCTACTTTTGATGAAGATTTATGGGGAAAAATAAATCTATTAATAAATTGAATTTTTACTTAAAAAAAGAATCCACAAATTCAATTTTATTGAATACTTGCAAATCATCAATCCCTTCTCCTACTCCAATATATTTCACCGGAATTTGAAATTGGTCCGAGATTCCAATCACCACTCCACCTTTTGCAGTTCCATCTAATTTTGTGACTGCCAAACAACTAACTTCAGTTGCTTTCGTGAATTGTTTTGCTTGTTCAAAAGCATTTTGTCCTGTTGAACCATCCAAAACCAACAATACATCATGAGGAGCATCCTCAACCACTTTTTGCATGACGCGTTTTATTTTGGTCAATTCATTCATTAAATTCACTTTGTTATGCAATCTTCCTGCAGTATCAATAATCACGACATCTGCATTTTGAGAAACTGCAGATTTCAACGTATCAAAAGCTACAGATGCAGGATCAGAACCCATTTCTTGACGCACAATTGGCACACCTGTTCTATCAGCCCAAATTTGTAATTGGTCAATTGCAGCCGCTCTAAAAGTATCTGCTGCTCCCAAAACAACTTTGAAACCTCGCTTTTTAAATTGAGCTGCTAATTTTCCAATGGTGGTTGTTTTTCCAACACCATTCACACCAACAACCATAATTACATAAGGTTTTTTATTTTCAGGAATGGTAAAATCAATATCATTACCTGTGTTGGTTTCAGCTAAAAGATTGGCAATTTCCTCTCTTAAAATTTTATTTAATTCGTTAGTGCTGACATATTTATCCTTTGCAACACGCTCTTCAATTCGTTCAATAATTTTTAATGTCGTATTAACACCAACATCAGAAGCAACCAACACCTCTTCTAAATTATCTAAAACCTCGTCATCAACTTTTGATTTTCCTACAACTGCTTTCGATAATTTATCAAAAAAATTTTCTTTGGTTTTCTCTAAACCTTTGTCTAAAGTTTCCTTTTTTTCCTTTGAAAATATATTTTTAAAAAAACTCATGATATTTTAAATACTGAATAACAACTTTTATAAAACGATAATTTATTTTTAAATAAAAACTTGATTCATTTGATTGATTTTTAAACTTAAAAACCGTCAATGAATCCTCAAAAATACACAATTAAAATCCATAAAAAAAGCTACTTTCTGAAATAGAAAGTAGCTTCATAAATTTTATAAGAATGTTTTTATTTTTTAGATAAAAACTTATTTACATCAGCAGGATCCATAACCGCTTCAACAAAGGTATATGCTCCAGATTTTGGAGATTTTACCATTTTGATTGCTTTGCTTAATCTTTTGGATGCTGTTTGTAACGATGCAACTGTTTTTTTTGCCATTTTATGTCTTTTTTAATCTATGTGATCTATGCTGAGTTCTGGACGAATTAATTATTTAATTTCTTTGTGAACAGTCACTTTTTTTAAGATAGGATTGAATTTTTTAATTTCCATTCTATCTGGAGTGTTCTTTTTGTTTTTGGTTGTAACGTATCTAGAAGTACCTGGTTGTCCAGAAGTTTTGTGCTCTGTACATTCTAAAATAACTTGAACTCTGTTTCCTTTTTTTGCCATCTCTATTCGAGTTTAAAAAGTTTAAAGTTTTAAAAGTTTAAAAGTTTTGTAACTGTAAAGTATAACTGTAAACTAAAAACTTTTGCTAATATTTATTTTGTTAAAAATCCGTTTGCTCTGGCGTCCTTAATAACTGCAGAAATCCCTTTCTTGTTGATGTTTTTCAAAGCAGAAGCAGATATTTTCAACGTAATCCATTTATCTTCTTCTGGAATGTAAAAACGTTTCGTCATTAAATTAGCGTCAAACTTTCTTTTTGTTCTATTCATAGCGTGAGAAACATTGTTCCCAACCATTGCTTTTTTCCCTGTTAATTCACAAACTCTAGACATCTTCTTGATAGTTTTTAAGTATTATCTTTAAACGAGGTGCAAATTTACATATAAATCTAATTCTGAACAAAATAATTTTAGAAAATTTTAAAATAATTCTTTCCTTAAAATTTGAAAGGATTTACTGATTGTTCTATTGATGACTTTTTCTCTTGGTTCTCCGAAATTAAATTCCTCTACAATCGCTTTTTCATCCGAAACTAACGCAATAAAAACCAAGCCAACACTCTTATCATTATGATCGGTTGTTGGTCCTGCATTTCCAGTAACTGCGATTGCATAGTTTGTTTGGAATTTTTCTTTAGCATTTAATGCCATTTCTAAAGCTACTTCTTTGCTAACCACTGTATTTTTCTGAATAGTTTCTGGCAAAACACCTAATAAATTTATTTTAGTTTCAGCTGAATAGGTTACAAAACTTCCTTTATAATAAGCAGAGGAGCCTGCTATAGACACTAAAGTAGCTGCAATTTTTCCTCCTGTCAAACTTTCAGCAGTGCAAATGGTTTTTCCGTTTTTGATTAATAAATCTCCAATGGTTTTTTCTAAAGAATTTTCATCATCTAAACCTGTAATGATATCAGGAATTAATTGATAAATTTCTTCGATTTTAGTAGTAAGCTCATTTTCAAGTTGTTCTTTATTTTCGCCTTTTGAAGACAATCTCAAACGAACTCTTCCAAAAGATGGTAAATAAGCTAACTTGATATGTGATGGCAAATTGTTTTCAAAATCTTCAATAATTTCAGAAATCGTGCTTTCTCCAAGACCATAGGTCATGATGGTTTTATGCAAAATAAATGACAATTTGAATTGCTTTTGAATTCTTGGCAACACTTCTGTGGTCATTAATACTTTCATTTCATAAGGCACACCAGGTAAGGAAACAAAAACAGTATTATTTTCAAAAAACCACATTCCAGGAGCTGTTCCATATTGATTCATTAACAAAGTTGCTTTTGAGGGCAATTGCGCTTGATAACGCTGAATTTCTTTAAAAGGATAATTGATTTTAGCAAACAATTTCTTGATATGTTCAATGACTTCTGGATATTCAATAAACTCAGTGTCGTGAAAAAATTGAGCAATTGTTTTCTTTGTAATATCATCTTTTGTCGGCCCTAAACCTCCTGTAATAATCACAATATCAACTCTGTCTTGTGCTTCTTTTAAGGCATTTAAAATGTGTTGGTGATCATCCTGAATTGAGGTAATTTGATAAACAGAAACACCTATCTTATTTAATTCTTGACTTATAAACTGAGAATTGGTATCTACTATTTGTCCTATTAAAATTTCATCGCCAATTGTTATGATTTCCGCTTTCATTGAACAGATTGTTAGATTTTTAGATCTTTAGAGTAACTATTTTACCTTTATTTGAAAAGCTTCTTTATTTTCAATAAATCCTTTTAATACATCATTTTCAGAAACTTTTCCAACTCCTTCTGGAGTTCCTGTAAAAATAATATCTCCTTTTTTTAGTGTAAAATATTGTGAAACATAGGCAATCAATTCATCTATTTTCCACAACATAGTATTCGATTTTCCATCTTGAACTAGTGTATTATTTTTGTATAATTGAAAAGAAATAGTATCCAAATCAAATTGTTTTTTTGGATAAAATTCGCCAATCACTGCACTTCCATCAAATGCTTTTGCTTTTTCCCAAGGCAAACCTTTTTCTTTGCATTGGTCTTGAATATCTCTGGCTGTAAAATCAATTCCTAAACCAATTTCGTCATAATATTTATGAGCAAACTTCACATCAATAAATTTTCCTACTTTATTAATTTTTACCAAAATTTCCACTTCATAATGAACATCATTGGAAAATGGCGGAATAAAAAACGGATTATTTTTTTGTAAAATTGCAGAATCTGGCTTTAAAAAAACAACAGGACTTGTTGGTTTTTCATTGGCTAACTCTTCAATATGTTTTGCGTAATTTCGCCCAATACAGATTATTTTCATTTTAAGCCCGTCCTAACCTTCCAAAAGTGAAGGAACTACAAACTGGGTAATTTATAGTAGTCAGTTTATTACACTTTATTCAATCTTGATTGAATTTAAAAATTAACTTCAATTTTTTAATATACTTTTTATTTTTTTTTTACTACAATTCCTTCCCTTTGGGAGGTTAGGATGGGCATTATGGTATCCACTTTTTCGGAAAGTTTGGTTTTCTTTTTTCCAAAAAAGCATCTCTTCCTTCTTTAGCTTCATCTGTCATATAAGCCAAACGTGTAGCTTCACCTGCAAAAACTTGCTGACCAACCATGCCATCATCTGTTAAATTCATTGCAAATTTGAGCATTTTTATAGATGTTGGACTTTTTGCCAAAATTTCTTGTGCCCATTCATAAGCAGTGTTCTCTAATTCATCATGAGGAATTACTGCATTTACCATTCCCATGTCAAAAGCTTCTTGCGCGGAATAATTTTTTCCCAAAAAGAAAATTTCACGCGCTCTTTTTTGACCCACCATTTTTGCCAAATATGCAGAACCATAACCACCATCAAACGAAGTAACATCAGCATCTGTTTGTTTAAAAATAGCATGTTCTTTGGATGCCAATGTTAAATCACAAACCACATGCAAACTGTGTCCACCTCCAACTGCCCAACCTGGAACAACTGCAATGACTGCTTTTGGCATGAAACGAATCAACCTTTGAACTTCTAAAATATTCAATCTGTGATAACCATCTTCACCAACATAACCTTGATGACCTCGTGCTTTTTGGTCACCACCTGAACAAAATGAATACACACCATCTTTAGAACTTGGGCCTTCAGCAGATAATAAAACGACTCCAGTTGAGGTATCTTCGCTTGCATCATAAAATGCATCATACAATTCTTTAGTCGTTTTTGGGCGAAAAGCGTTCCTAACATCAGGTCTGTTAAATGCAATTCTAGCAACACCATTGCATTTTTTATACGTAATATCTTCGTATTCTTTTGCAGTTTTCCATTCAGGTTGTATCATAATTTTGTATTTTGTGCGTTGTTTAGATAACAAAAAATCATTGTTTGCAAAAATAAACAATCTTACCCATGTATCAGAAGTCACTTACATTAATATTTTTCTTTGCTTGTTTTATTGGATTTTCTCAACAGATTATCCAAAAAAAATTAGAATCAACATTTTTAGAAACAACTAGAAATCTAAGAATTTATATTCCAGAAGATTATGAAAAAGATAGTATCAAAAATTTTCCATTAGCGATTGTTTTGGATGAAGAGTCAATGTTTGATATTTATGTTGGAAATTCAGTTCTATTCTCAAAAAATGACAAAGCTCCTAGACAAATTATTGTTGGAATTTCAATGGAAAAGTCTAAAAATACGGATATTTCTTTTGATAGAAACAATGGAAAATTAACAACAACTGCAAGAAATTTTTATGAATTCATAAGAGATGAAGTCTTGTTTTATATGGAAAGTACCTATAGAACTTCACCTTTTATTACATTGGTGGGTCATGGATATTCAGCCAATTTAATTACTCATTTTTTAAAGGAAGAAAATCCTATTTTCAACGCATATATATGCATCAATACTAGTTTTTCTGATTTTATTGGAGCTCAATTGAAATCGTTTAATTGGGCAAAAATCGCAAAGGAAGACACTGTTTTTTATTATTATTTGAATACTTCTAATAAGCTTTCTAGTGCTAAACAAGCGCAAATTGAACAAATTCAAAAAGGATTATCATCATTAGAAATTAGCAATTTTAAAGTTATTGCTGACACCATAACAACCTCTAATGTAATTGCTGCAATTGGCGAGGCAATTCCGAGAGCGTTCAGTAATATTTTTGAAATTTATGTTGCAATTTCCGAAGAAGAATTCAATAAAAGTATCAAAGAATTATCTCCTTTAGATGCGATTGCTTATTTGGAAAATAAATATTTAGAGATTGAATTTTTGTTTGGAAGCAGTTTGGGAATCAGAGAAAGAGATATTTATGCCATCGAAAAAATCATTATTGAAAAGGAAAATGGAGATCGTTTGTTAGATTTTGGCAAAATGATTTTAAAACTTTATCCAAGTTCACATTTGGGCGATTATTATATTGGAAAATATTACGAAACTGGAAAAAATATTAAAAGAGCCATTACTCATTATAAAATAGGTTATGGAAAAATGGATCCTGCAGACCCAAATGCAGATGCTTTTTATGAGAATATTTTACGCCTTGGAGGGAATTAATGTAACAATGTATCGATTTAACAATGAAACAATAGAAACCCTTAAACAACAGAAACAATTCAATTTACTTTGTGATTTTACTACCTTTCCTTTGGAAAGGTTTGGGAATTAGGATTAAATCAACTCAATTCGATCGTCTTTCAAAACAATTAATTGTTGTTTATACAAGTTTCCAATGGCTTTTTTGAATGCTTTTTTACTCATATTTAGATGGAACTTAATGGATTCAGGGGAACTTTTATCTGTCAATAATAAAAACCCTTCTTTACTTTTTTTTAATTTTGTGAGCACTTTTTCAACGTCTAAATCAATTACATTTCTAAATCCTTGAGGCCTAAGAGAAACATCGATTTTGCCATCTTCGCGGATATTTTTTATAAATCCTCTCACGTCCATTCCCTCTGCAATTAAAGAAAAAATTTCGTTTCTATATAATAATCCTTCATATTCTTCATTAATCAAAACAATGAACCCTAAAGCCGTTTCAGTTTCAATGACTAAATGTACTTGATCTCCTATTTGCAAATCCATTATTGTATAAATTTAAAATATTGATTTAAAATAGTTGTGTTTTCAGTACTTGGCGTAAAAATCTCCAAGATTTTCGGCTTTCCAGAATTTTCATAAAAAAAAGTGAATGCTTCTTCAACATTTTCAGAAGAAAATGCTTTCAAATAATCAAATTCAAACATTTTACTTAAATATTCAGCAGTCAAACAATGTGGCGTTTCAAAATAATCCAAAACATTCGTACTTATTGGACCTGGAATAATTTTAAAAATCCCTCCTCCAGAATTATTAATGACAATAATTCTAAAGTTCGATGGAATGTTTTTGTTCCACAAAGCATTGCTATCGTAAAAAAAACTCAAATCCCCAGTAATAAAAACTGTTTGTTTTTTACTAGCAAAAGCCGCTCCAATTGCAGTACTAGTGCTTCCGTCAATGCCACTTGTTCCTCTATTGCAAAAAACGTTCAATGTTTTTGAAATTGTAAATAATTGCGTATACCTAATAATAGCGCTATTACTGATTTGCAGATGACTATTTTCTGGAATTCGTTCTAAAACTTGCTCAAAAACTTTAAAATCAGAATGTGATAAAGTAGCTAAAAATTGTGTGTGTTTATTTCGTTTTTCATCCCTAATTTTCAACCATTTTGGTTGGTAATTTGTAGATTTATTTGTAATAAATTGATTGAAATTCAAGAAAAAATTAACAGGTTTTATTTGAATGAATTTTGACAAACAGAAAAAAGTATTTGTTGCGCTTTTTTCATCAATATTCCAATGATGATTTGGCTGGTATTTTCTTAAAAATGACTTTATTTTTTTTGAGACAATCATTCCTCCAAAAGTGATCAGAATTTCTGGACGTAAATCTTCAAATTCTTCATTATTTAGTGAAAATATCAATTGATCAATAGAATTTACAGCTTTCTCATGATGCAAATTTGAGGTAGTTTCTGTCAAAATTAACACACTTTCATCCTCTGCGTAAAAATCCATTAACTCATGCAATTTTTCATCAGGATAATTGACGCCGACAAGAATCATTTTCTTTTCAGCAGCATTCCAAATTTTCGAAAAATAGTCATAATCAATTTGAGAATTATCCAAAGAGGTCATTGAAATAAAAGGAAAATGAAATGTTTTTAATTTATCAATAGTTTCATAAAGTGGCTCATCAAAAGGAATATTTACATGAACTGGCCCTTTTAACGAAACTGCAATTTGCAAAGCCTCCCCAATTAATTGTGCATTTTTGATTTTAAAATGATTGCTTTCAATCAAATTTGCAGAAAAAAGTATGTGATTTTCAAATACATTTTCTTGTCTAATTGTTTGACCATCTCCAATATCAATCAAATGTTTTGGTCTGTCAGTTGATAAAACAATCAATGGAATATTGCTATAAAAAGCCTCAGCAATTGCTGGATAATAATTCAATAATGCAGAACCTGAGGTACACAAAACAGCTACAGGTTTTTGTTTTTGCTGTGCAATTCCGAGTGCAAAAAAAGCGGCACATCTTTCATCAACAACACTCAATGTTTCTATTTCTGGATGATTTGCAAAACCAATTATCAAAGGCGCATTTCTTGAACCAGGAGAAATCACAACTGTGTCAATTCCAAATTTATGACAAGCTGAAATTACCAATTGTGCCAGTTCTTTTTTTGGGTACATTTATTTTAAATCTTATGAAGATTTAAAAAGTTATAAGTTATAAATTTATGAGTTATTAGTTAATTTACTAAAACCTAAAAAATAAAAACTAAAAACTTTTTTAGTTTCCTTTGTTATAATCTTTTAAAAATTGCGCCAAACCAATATCAGTCAGAGGATGTTTTAGCAATCCCTCAATAACACTTAAAGGACCAGTCATCACATCAGCACCAATTTTTGCACAATCAATAATATGCATTGTGTGACGAACAGAAGCTGCTAAAATTTCAGTTTCAAATCCGTAGTTATCATAAATAGTTCTGATTTCAGCAATTAAATTCAAACCATCTGTAGAAATATCATCCAAACGTCCAATAAAAGGGGACACATAAGTTGCACCCGCTTTTGCAGCCAATAAAGCTTGACCAGCAGAAAAAACCAATGTTACATTTGTTTTAATTCCTTTTGATGAAAAGTATTTACAAGCTTTAATTCCGTCTTTGATCATCGGTAATTTTACCACAATTTGCGGATGTAAAGCTGCAAAAACTTCGCCTTCTTTAACAATTCCATCAAAATCGGTTGCAATCACTTCTGCAGAAACATCACCATCTACCAAATCGCAGATTGCTCTGTAATGGTTGATAATATTCTCTTTGCCAGTAATTCCTTCTTTTGCCATTAAAGATGGATTTGTAGTTACACCATCTAAAATTCCTAAGGCTTGTGCTTCTTTGATTTGAGCTAAATTTGCAGTATCTATAAAAAATTTCATCTTGTTAAGTTGAGTTGTTTGTAAAAGTTTCGCAAAGTTACAATTTTAGTGAGCATTCTTGAAACTAAAAATTGATTTTTGTAAAATTATTATAAAATAAAAATGGAGCTATTAATTTACAATTTATAATGATTCATCAACAATTTTTGATATAGTTTATCGGGCAAAATTCGTTTGAGAACAATTGAAAATTTCTCCACAAACTTTCCTACTTTATAATGAATTTTTGGATTTGGACTGTTGATGATTTTATAAACTTGCTCAGCCATTGCTAGAGGGTTCATACCATTATCAACATGTAAATTCACCAAATCTAAATTTTGTTGATACGATTTTTTATATGCAGAATTTTCAAAAACAGGTGTGTGATATCTTCCTGCAGCAATGTTGGTTGCAAAATCTCCAGGAGCGACATTCACAACATGAATTCCGAATTGTTGCACTTCCATATTTGTGGCTTCTGAAATCAAATCTAAAGCACCTTTTGTAGCAGAATAAACGCCTCTAAAAGGCAAACCCATATACCCAGCAATGGAAGTAATATTGATAATCAACCCTGATTTTTGAGCACGCATGGTTGGCAAAACTACTTTCATCACGTCTATAGCACCAAAAAAATTGGTATCAAAAACACGTCTCATTTCTTCGGTAGGTGTATCCTCAACAGGACCTGTAATTCCCATTCCTGCGTTATTTATCAATACATCAATTTTACCTTCTTGATCAATAATTTGTTCAATTGCAATTTCAATAGTTTTCTTTTTTAACACATCCAAAGCAATCATTGTAAAAGGTAAAATTTCAGTGTTTTTGGGACTTCTACTAGTTCCATAAACTTTATAACCTTTTTCTGATAAAAAAAATGCAATCGATTTTCCAATGCCCGATGAAGCTCCAGTAATTAAAACAACTTTCGTGGTTGATGGTTTTTGATTGTTAGCTTTGGCTTGTTGGTTCAAAGTTTTGAATTTTGAGTTGTGAGTATACAAAAATCGAAAAAAAAAATTAAATAAGATTATTTATAAATTCGACTCTTAAAAGTCCTTTCCTTTGGAAAGGATTTAGAATAGGAAAACAAAAAATGGCAAGCTATCTACATCACACTGCTACAACCTAATACCTTTGCTGCGTTCCCGCCCTGGAGGATTCAAAGGGAGCTAGTTGTGTAGGACTTGCCGTGGCAAATTTACAATCTATTTTTATTTTACCAATTAAAAAAATCCTAAATTTTCTGTAACAATTTTCTAAAAAAATTTACTAACTATATTAAAATTGAGGATTATTGTCAAAAACTCAATTTTCACTAACTTGAATTGAATATATTTGTATCACTAACTAAATTTTAAAACAATGGAAAATCAAGCAAGCAGTAAAAATTTTATTATCAACAATGGAGTAATCCTTGGTATTTTAGGGATTTTAATTAGCGTTATCTTATACGCTATGGGAATGCATTTAGACCCACATTGGTCCTCTGCTTTGGGTTCTGGAATTTTTTTTGTAGGACTTATTATTCTTGGTATCAATCAATTTAAAAATGCAAATGGAGGTTTTTTAAATTGGGGACAAGGAGTTAAAATCGGTGTAGGAATTGCAATTTTAGCTGCATTAATTAGCGTTATTTATAACTATTTTTTTATAACTTTCGTTGAACCAGATTTTATGACTCAAATAATGGAAATTCAAAATCAAAAATTAATTGATCAAGGAATGACAGAAGAGCAAATTGAAGCTGCTAGTGAAATGTCTAAAAAATTCTCAACCCCTTTATTTACTGCTGCTTTTGGAATTATAGGAAGTGCAATTGGGGGTTTTATTGTTTCAGCAATTGCTGCTGCAATTATGAAAAAATCTGAGGAAGAAATATATTAGTTCAAAATTCACAATTCAAAGTTCAAAGTTTTTTATAACTTTGAAATTTAAACTTTAAACCCGAAACCACATTTAGAAATGGATATTTCAGTGGTCATTCCACTTCTCAACGAAGAAGAATCATTATTAGAATTACACGATTGGATTACAAATGTCATGCAATTCAATCATTATTTATATGAAATCATTTTTATTGATGATGGAAGTACAGACAATTCTTGGAAAATTATTAAACAATTATCACAAAAAAACAGCGCTGTAAAAGGAATTCGTTTTCAAAAAAATTATGGAAAAAGCCAAGCACTAGATGCTGGTTTTCATGTTGTTACAGGAAATGTAATTATTACTATGGATGCTGATTTACAAGACAATCCTGAGGAAATTCCTGAGTTATACAACTTGATTATTAATGGCGATTTTGATTTGATTTCAGGTTGGAAAAAGATACGTTATGATAATGTTTTTACAAAAAACATTCCTTCAAAACTATTCAATTCAATAGCTCGAAAAACATCAGGATTGCAATTACACGATTTTAATTGCGGTTTAAAAGCTTACAAAAAAGACGTTGTAAAAGCCATAAAAGTGAGTGGTGAAATGCACAGATACATCCCGATTTTAGCAAAAAACGAAGGATTTACAAAAATTGATGAAAAAATAGTACAGCATCAAGCAAGAAAATATGGGGTTACCAAATTTGGAATGAATAGATTTATCAATGGTTATTTGGATTTAATCACGATTTCTTTCTTATCAAAATTCGGAAAAAGGCCAATGCACTTTTTTGGACTTTGGGGTACAATCGTCTTTATTTTTGGATTTTCAGCAGCGATTTATATCGGAATTTCTAAACTATACAAACTATTTAATGGTATAAGAGCAATTTTAGTGACTGATAATCCTTGGTTTTATATTGCGTTAACTTCTATGATTTTAGGGACTTTACTATTTTTAGCTGGCTTTATTGGTGAACTTATCATCAAATCAAAAAATGACGAAAAACATTACAAAATAAAAGAGCAACTTAATTACTAAATTTTATCTTTGTAGAAAAAAATCTCTCATGAACTCCATACATCAAAAAGCATTAGCTTGGCTAACGCAAACTTTTGACTCTGAAACACATGCTGAAATTCAAGGAATTTTTAAAAATAATCCTACCGATTTAACGGATCGTTTTTACAAAGATTTGGAATTTGGAACTGGTGGAATGCGTGGAACTATGGGTGCAGGAATCAATAGAATCAACAAATATACTTTAGGAAGAGCTACCCAAGGCTTATCAAATTACCTAAACAAAAATGTAAAAAAATCAGAAATAAAAGTAGCAATTTCTTACGATTGCAGACATAATAGTGAAAAATTCGCGAAAATTGTAGCAAATGTTTTATCCGCAAACAATATCAAAGTTTTTTTGTTTGAAGATTTACGCACAACTCCAGAGCTTTCTTTCACAGTTCGTCACTTGAATTGTGATGCAGGAATTGTATTGACAGCCTCTCACAATCCACCAGAATATAATGGATATAAAGTGTATTGGGCTGATGGTGGACAAATTGTGCCTCCTCATGATTTAGGAATTATTGATGAAGTATACGCCATTGATTTTTCTGAAATTAATTTCAAAGCAAACGAAAACATGATTGAAATGATTGGTAAAAGCGTTGATGACATATTTATTAATGAATCTGTAAAACACGGAAGTTTGTCTGATAAAATCAATAGAAAAAATTTAAAAATTGTCTTCACCTCAATTCATGGAACATCGATCGTTTCGGTTCCTGATGCATTGAAAAAAGCAGGTTATACTGATGTTCATATTGTGGAAGAACAACGAATTCCAAATGGTGATTTTCCAACCGTAAAATCTCCAAATCCTGAAGAACCTGAAGCATTGAAAATGGCAACAGATTTGGCGAATAAAATTGGCGCAGATATCGTTATTGGCACAGATCCAGATTGTGATAGATTAGGTGTTGCAGTCCGCGATGCTGAAGGAAATATGAAATTGATGAATGGAAATCAAACCATGGTTGTGATGACCAATTTCTTATTAAAAAAATGGAAAGAAGAAGGCAGAATCAATGGAAAACAATTTGTGGGTTCTACAATTGTTTCTTCAGAATTGGTGAATGAAGTTGCTGCAAAATTTGGTGTTGAAACCAAAGTCGGTTTAACAGGTTTCAAATGGATTGCAAAAATGGTAGTTGATTTTCCTGAAATGCAATTTATTGGTGGTGGAGAAGAAAGTTTTGGATATATGGTGGGCGATTTTGTTCGCGACAAAGATGCTGTGACTGCAACATTGTTAGCTTGTGAAGTAGCTGCGTATGCAAAACAGCATGGAAGTTCATTTTATGATGAATTATTGAACATTTATGTAGAGAATAATTTCTATAAAGAACACCTGATTTCATTAACCAAAAAAGGAATGGAAGGTGCTTCAGAAATTCAAAAAATGTTGAGTGATATGCGCAACAATCCTTTATCAATGATTGATGGTGAAAAGGTGGCAACTTTGGCAGATTATGAAAAAGCTATTTTGAAAGATATCAGAACAGGAAAAGAGACGAAAATTGATTTGCCAACTTCAAATGTATTGATTTATCAAACTGAAAATGGGACAAGAATTGCAGCAAGACCAAGTGGAACTGAGCCAAAAATCAAGTTTTATTTTAGTGTAAATACCCCTTTAGATTCAAAAGAAAACGCAAAAACTGTGGAAGCAGCTTTGGATGCAAAAATTCAACGAATCATTAAAGAGATGAATCTTATTTAATGAAGCATTTTAAGGATATTCTAAAATACGAGAAAAAGTATCGAAAGTTTACATTATTAAACACTGTTTTCAACGTTTTTTATGCAATTTTCAACGTACTTTCTGTGTTGGCTTTTATCCCAGTTTTAAGTATCCTTTTTGAAAAAAATGAAAAAGTTACTAAAATTCCTGTTTATGAGGGAATTACAACTATTGGTGAATATTTAAAAGATAGTTTTTATCATTTTATAGCTCAAAAAATAGCGAATGAAGGCGAACTAAAAACATTGCTTTTTATTTGTTTATTGACACTTTCATTGTTCTTTTTCAAGAATCTTTTTAGATATTTAGCCTCCTATTCAATTACTTTTTTAAGAACAGGAATTGTGAAAGATTTGCGTGATAAATTATATCACAAAATCATAGAATTGCCTATTTCTTATTTTACAGAAAAAAGAAAAGGAGACATCATTGCAAGAATGACTGCTGATGTTCAAGAAGTAGAAACTTCTATTCTAACTTCGATTGAAACCATTGTAAGAGAACCACTTACAGTAGTAATTGCGATTGCTATTATGTTTTTTATGAGTGTAAAATTGACCTTATTTGTTTTTATACTTTTGCCATTTTCAGGATTTATCATTTCATCAATTAGTAAAAAATTGAAAGCAAATTCGGCAAAAGCACAACAAGAAACTGGCACTTTTTTGTCTTTTATTGAAGAAACTTTGACAGGTTTACGAATCATCAAAAGTTTTAATGCTGAAAATGTGATTGAAAAAAAATTCAATATTTCTACTCAACATTTTAAAAATTTGATAACCAGTGTTTTTCATAGACAAACATTGGCATCACCAATGAGTGAATTTTTGGGATCTGCAACAATTATTGCGATTCTTTGGGTGGGAGGTTCTGAAGTTTTATCTAAAACAAGTTCGTTGCAATCAGAGGAATTTCTTGGGTATATAGTGTTGTTTTACACAGTTTTAAATCCAATAAAACTCATCACAACTTCCTATTATAGCATTCAAAAAGGAGAAGCTTCTGCTGAACGAATTATGCAAATTTTACACACTGAAAACAGTATTAAAGATTTGCCAAATGCCATTCATAAAGTCGATTTTACCGACGAAATATCTTTTCAAAATATTTCTTTTAAATACAGGAAAGAATTCGTTTTACAAGATTTTTCTTTGACTATCAAAAAAGGTCAAACTGTTGCTTTGGTTGGACAATCTGGAAGTGGAAAATCGACATTAGCCAACTTGATTACCCGTTTTTATGATGTTGACAAAGGAACTGTTTTGATAGATGGTATTGACATTAAACAAATGACTGTCAAATCGTTACGTGGATTAATGGGAATTGTATCGCAAGAATCTATTTTGTTTAATGACACGATTGCTAACAACATCAAATTAGGTGCGCAAGAAGCTTCTGAAGATGCCATTTTAGAAGCCTCAAAAATTGCAAATGCGCTGGAATTTATTGAAAATTTACCTCAAAAATTTGACACCAATATTGGTGATAGTGGCAATACACTTTCTGGCGGACAAAAACAACGTTTATCCATTGCAAGAGCCGTTTTGAAGAATCCACCCATCATGATTTTGGATGAAGCAACCTCAGCATTAGATACAGAATCAGAACAATTAGTGCAATTAGCCCTTGAAAAAATGATGCAAAACCGAACTTCTTTGGTCATAGCTCACAGATTATCCACCATTCAAAAAGCAGATTTAATTGTGGTTATGAAAAAAGGGAAAATTGTAGAACAAGGAAAACATGATGAATTATTGGCAAAAAAAGGCGAATATTTCAAATTGGTAACGATGCAAAGTTTAAGCTAAAATCAAGCCTAAAGAAATCCCCTTTCGAATCATAAAATCATACGAAGCCTTATATTCATTGGGAATTTCTCCTTCCAAAATGGCTTCTTTAATAGCTTCTTTGATGATTCCAATTTCTCTGCAAGGTTTTAAATTAAACACTTCCATAATTTCTTCACCAGAAATGGGTGGTTGAAAATTTCGGATATGGTCACGCTCTTCAACTTCTTTGATTTTGGTTCTTACCAATTCAAAATTTTGATGGTATTTTTTAAATTTTAAAGGATTTTTGGTGGTAATATCAGCTTCACACAAAGTCATCAAAGAATGAATATCTTCTCCAGCATCAAAAATTAAACGTCTTACAGCAGAATCTGTAACTTCTGAAGCCAAAACAATAGGTCTTGAGCTTAATAAAACCATTTTTTGAACAAATTTCATTTTAGTGTTCAAAGGCATTTTCAATCTTTGAAACAATTTAAATACCATTTTTGAACCCACAAATTCGTGTCCATGAAACGTCCAGCCTACTTTTTTACTAAACTTTTTAGTGGGTGCTTTTCCAATATCATGCAACAAAGCTGACCATCGCAACCAAACATCTTCCGTGTTTTGAGCAATATTATCAACAACCTCTAGAGTATGGTAAAAATTATCCTTATGTTTCTGACCTTCCACCTCTTCTACCCCTTTTAACGCAATCAATTCTGGTAAAATTTGAGGCAATAAATTGGTTTTTTCAAGCAATAAAAATCCAATAGACGGTTTTTTTGAAGCCAACATTTTATGCAATTCATCCACAATCCGTTCTTTGGTAATAATGCCCAATCTTTCTGAATTTTTGGCAATAGCTTTCAACGAATTTTCCTCAATTTCAAAACCCAATTGTGTTGAAAAACGAATGGCACGCATCATTCTCAAAGGATCATCAGAATAGGTAATACCAGGATTTAAAGGTGTTTTAATCAATTGATTTTGCAAATCTTTCATTCCTTCAAAAGGATCCAATAATTCGCCAAAATTTTCTTCATTCAAACTCAACGCAAGCGCATTTATGGTAAAATCGCGTCTGTTTTGGTCATCTTTCAATGTTCCTTCTGAAACTTCAGGATTTCTACTTTCTTCAAAATAGGATTCCTTTCTTGCGCCAACAAACTCAATTTCAATGTCTTGAAAACGCAACATCGCTGTTCCATAGGTTTTAAAAACCTGTACTTTTGGTTTATTTGGCAATAATTTAGACACTTGATTTGCCAATTCAATGCCACTACCCACAGTGACAATATCAATATCTTTTGCAGTCCCTCTTTTCAAAAAATAATCACGCACAAAACCTCCAATCACATAACTTTTTTGATTTAGATTTTCAGATGCTTTCGCAATAATGCTAAAAATTTCGTTTGAAATTGCTTCTTGATACTTCATAATTTTCCTAAGAATTGGCAAATTTATTGTTTTATGTTCTTTTAATCCTTAAATCTTTTGATAAAATTGTGTTTACATTTGTATTTTTGTCCAAATGCATATTTATGAATAAAGAATGATTGTGGTTAGAATTCTTGGTGGATTGGGAAATCAACTATTTCAATACGCTTATGCCAAATCTTTGGCAGCAAAAGGCTATGATGTAAAAATTGACATTGCTGCTTTTAAAAATTACACGCTTCATGGTGGATATCATTTGGATCAATTTAAAATTGATGTAAAAACGGCTTCTC
The DNA here is from genome assembly GCA_002340765.1 of Flavobacteriaceae bacterium UBA2540. Taxonomy (GTDB): domain Bacteria; phylum Bacteroidota; class Bacteroidia; order Flavobacteriales; family Flavobacteriaceae; genus Polaribacter. Next base: position 30,407 of record DDMS01000041.1, read on the forward strand.
CAGCTGAAAGTTGGTTTGCAAAATACTTTTTCAATTTTCCGAAAAAGGAAAAAAGGTTGTTATTTCAGGAACGTTTTTTAAAACCACTTAGAAATAAATACATCAAAGGTTATTTTCAAACAGAAAAATACTTTGAGGATATTAGACCCATTTTATTGAGACAATTTGTGGTAAAAAAGCAATTAGCGAGTTCTACAATTCAGTATTTAGAGGAAATAACCATCAAAAAAAATGCGTGTTCTGTCCATATTAGAAGAGGAGATTATATTTCAGATGAAAAAGCTTCTAAAATTCATGGAGTTTGTGACCTGAATTATTATAAAGAAGCCATCAAATTGATACGTGAAAAATGTGGTGAAGTTCATTTTTTTGTTTTTTCTGATGATATTTCTTGGGTGAAAAAAAACCTGAAAATTAAAAATGCTAGTTACATTGAACATCAAGTAATTCCTCATGAAGACATGCATTTGATGAGTTTGTGCAAACACAATATTACTGCAAATAGTAGTTTTTCTTGGTGGGCAGCTTGGCTGAATCAACACAAAAATAAAATTGTAATTGCGCCAAAACAATGGTTTGTGAATAAAGAAAATGAAGTTGCTTGTGACAATTGGATCAAACTATGAAAACTTACAAAATATACTATATAAACTTAGATAAAAGTATTGAACGTAAGACTTTTATGGAAAATCAGTTTCAAAAACTGAAGATTCCTATCACAAGAATTTCTGCTACTTATGGTAAAGAATTGGATGAAAAACGGTTAAAAGAAACGAAAAGAAAACACTGTATTTTGGCTCATTTTCCATTTCCAAATGATGGAGAAATTGGAATTTGTATCACACATTTTAAATTATGGGAATTCTTATCTGAACAACCAGAAGATTTTTCGATTGTGTTGGAAGATGATGCGCTTGTTCATGAAGATTTTTTCAAAGATTTAGAAAAATTATTAGTAGAAATAACTGCCAACGATTTTTTGGATATTTCTGGTAAAAAAGGATTTTATTCAATGAAAAAAAACGAATTCATTACCCAATTTTTAATGCCTCCAGTGTTGATGATTGGACAAATTATTGGTAAAGAAGCTGCAAAAAAACTTACTGAAAATCTATCAGAATATTATGCCCCAATTGATGTAATGAAACAAGATGTGTATAAACACAAAGTGGCAATCTTCAACACAAATAAGCAATATGTGAAAAGTGTGGATAAAAATGTTGGAGGAACAACGATTCAGCAAAAGAATTTACCAAAGCTACAAAAGATTTTAAGAGAATTCATTCGTCCTTTTTGGCAAATTTTAGCACTATTTACCTATAAATTACAAAGATGTTTTCGAAATTATCTTTTTTATAAAAAAGTTTAATTTTCTTTAATTCCTTTTTTCAACAACCAAAGTTTTAGATATTTGGTATACACTCCGTAAGCTTGGGTTTTAGCGAAAATATAACCCGGAAAACCGTCTAAAAAACCCAATCTTATAAAATAATGTATCACAAATCTTGCAGGAGGTTTTATCAAAAAATGATATAGATTCACTTTTTTACCTTTTTCATAAAATTCTTTTCCTCTTAAAGCTCCATAATGATTCATTTTTGACATATAATGATCATAGTTTTTATAGGAATAATGTTCTATTTTATTTTTGAAAAACCCAAATTTCCCATTAGAAAAAATGGTCTCATGAACAATTCCTCGATATTTACAGCTGTCTTTTAAAAACAATCGAACAACTTTATCTCTCTGACATCCACCATAATTTATTTTTTTTCCACAGAAATAAAAGGTTCTTTTTACAAAAAATCCAACAAAACCTTGCGGATTTTTAACGGCTTCTAAAATTTCTTTTTCAACTTCAGGAGTTACGCGTTCATCAGCATCTAAAATATAAATCCAAGAATGTCTTGCTTGTTCAATCGCAAAATTTTTTTGAGATGAAAAATCATCAAACTTTCGCTTGATGATTTTTACATCAAATTGTGCTGCAATTTCCAGCGTTTTATCAATACTAAAGGAATCAATGACAATAATTTCATCAGCAAAACTGACAGATTTTATAGCCTCTGAAATATGAATTTCTTCATTGAGCGTTGGAATAATTGCAGTTATTTTAGTCATTATTAGGTATTAAACAGCCACATCATATTCGCGTAAAGCGTCGTTTAATGAGGTCTTTTGATTGGTACTTTCTTTTCTTTTTCCGATAATTAATGCACAAGGAACTTGATATTCTCCTGCTGCAAATTTTTTAGTATAACTTCCTGGAATCACCACAGATCTTGCAGGAACAACTCCTTTCATTTCAATGGGTTTATCACCAGTTACATCAATAATTTTTGTACTCATGGTCAACACAACATTAGCTCCCAAAACAGCTTCTTTTCCAACTCTAACTCCCTCAACCACAATACATCTTGAACCGATAAAAGCACCATCTTCAATAATCACTGGGGCAGCTTGCAAAGGTTCTAAAACACCACCAATTCCAACTCCCCCAGACAAATGCACGTTTTTACCAATTTGCGCACAAGAACCCACTGTAGCCCAGGTATCAACCATGGTTCCCTCATCAACATAAGCTCCTATATTAACATAACTTGGCATTAATATTGTACCAGCAGAAATAAAAGCGCCATGTCTTGCCACGGCATTTGGAACTACTCTAATCCCTCTTTCTGCATAATTTCTTTTTAATGGAATTTTGTCATGATATTCAAAAATTCCAACTTCAAAAGTTTCCATTTTTTGAATCGGAAAATACAAAACCACTGCTTTTTTTACCCATTCATTTACTTGCCATCCATCAGCAATTGGCTCAGCGACTCTGAGTTCGCCTTTATCCAATAAATCAACAACTTGTCTGATGGTTTTTATGGTGATTTCTTCTTTCAATAGTGCTCTGTCGTCCCAAGCAGCTTCAATTATGTTTCTAATTTCTTTCATTTTTAAAATTAATTTTTGCAAATATAGACTGATTGTCAAAAACTAAAAGCGAATATACACTTTTTAAACAGATTATTTTGGGTTGTTTAATTTCGTATTTTTGTAAAAAGTAAAGATCCAAATGGGAAGAGTTTTAGCAATCGATTTTGGAAAAGTACGCACAGGAATTGCAGTTACTGATGAATTGCGAATTATTGCATCAGGATTGACGACTGTAAATACGGATGTTTTAATTCCATTTTTAAAAGAGTATTGTTTTAAGGAAAAAGTAGATTTATTTTTGGTAGGAAAACCCAAACAAATGAACAATACTGAAAGTGAAAGTGAGGCTTTTATTGTACCTTTTTTATTAACATTATCCAAAGAAATTCCTACGATTCCTATCGAGAGAGTTGACGAACGGTTTACATCAAAAATGGCTGTTCAAACAATGATTGCTGGGGGATTAAAGAAAAAACAACGCAGTAACAAAGCTTTGGTTGACGAAATAAGTGCTACCATTATTTTGCAGTCCTATTTATATAGTTCTTAAAAAACTGATAAAATTGGTATTTAGAAATTCTAATTTGTACTTTTGCCAGCGTAAAAAAATTAAAAAATGATTCTACCGATAGTTGCTTACGGAGATGTTGTTCTAAGAAAAAAAGGAGAAATTATAGACAAAAAATATCCTGGTTTAAAAGAATTGATTGCGAATATGAAAGAAACCATGCACAACGCATCTGGTGTTGGATTGGCGGCCCAACAAATTGGAAAAGCCATTCGTTTGTTTGTGATTGATGCAACTCCTTTCGGAGAAGATGAAGATTTGGATGAAGAAGAAAGAATTATTTTGAAAGACTTTAAACGCGTTTTTATCAATGCTAAAATCATCTCAGAAGAAGGAGAAGAATGGGCTTTTAATGAAGGATGTTTGAGTATTCCGGATGTAAGACAAGAAGTTTACAGAAAATCAATCATTACAATCGAATATTTAGATGAGGATTTTAATAAAAAATCCGAAGTTTTAAATGGTTTGGCTGCGCGCGTTTTTCAACACGAATATGATCATATTGAAGGAATTCTATTTACTGATAGAATTTCTACACTCAAAAAAAGACTCATTAAGAAGAAATTAGAAAATATTTCTAAAGGAAAAATAGAAACTGATTATAAAATGCGTTTTCCTAAATTAAAATAGTTAATTTAAACGACAAAAATACTCGCATGGAATTTAACAAAATTATTGCTGTTACTGGCAAACCTGGATTATTTCAGGTAATTTCACAATCAAAAAATGCCATTATTGTAGAATCACTAATTGATAAAAAAAGACTGGCAATCAATGCAACTCAAAATGTGAGTTTGTTAGAAAATATTGCCATTTATACCTATGAAGAAGATTTGCCTCTGTTATCAGTTTTCAAATTAATCAATGAAAAAACTGAAGGCAAAGAAGCCATTTCACACAAAGAAAGCGATAAAAAATTAGAAACTTTTTTTGCAGAAGTTTTACCAAATTATGATGCTGAAAGAGTATATATCTCAAATATCAAAAAAGTGATTCAATGGTTTAATGATTTAATAAAATCAGGAATAGATTTTACTGCTATTGAAAATAAAAAGCAGGAAGCATAGGTTGGTTTTTAATTTTTCGTTGAAACTTTACATCTTTGCATCTTTGAAACTTTTAAACTTTTAAACTTTGAAACTCTGTAAATGAATTCAAGAAAATCACAATTAGAAGCTTTTAACCGTTTATTAAATATCATGGATGATCTTCGTGAAAAATGTCCTTGGGATCAAAAACAAACTTTTGAAAGTTTGCGCCATTTAACGATTGAAGAAACTTATGAATTGGCTGATGCTATTTTGGAGAATGATTTGCAAGAAATCAAAAAAGAGTTGGGAGATGTTTTATTACATATCGTTTTTTATGCAAAAATTGGAAGTGAAAAAAATGCTTTTGACATTGCTGATGTTGCCAATTCGATTTCTGATAAATTAATTTCAAGACATCCACATATTTATAGAGATGTAAAAGTTGAAAATGAAACTGATGTAAAACGAAATTGGGAGCAATTAAAACTAAAAGAAGGAAAAAAGTCAGTGTTAGAAGGCGTTCCAAAAAGTTTGCCTGCAGTTGTAAAAGCTAGCAGAATTCAAGAAAAAGTTGCTGGAGTTGGTTTTGACTGGGAAAAACCTGAGCAAGTTTGGGAAAAAGTGCAAGAAGAACTTGCTGAATTAAACGAAGAACTAAAAATTGGAAACAACGCAAACATCGAAAAAGAATTTGGTGACGTGTTATTTTCGATGATAAATTATGCGCGTTTTATTGGCGTAAATCCTGAAAATTCTTTGGAAAAAACAAATAAAAAATTTATCAACCGTTTTCAATTTTTAGAAAAAGAGACCAAAAAAGAGGGTAAAAAACTGTCAGAAATGTCATTAACAGAGTTGGATATTTATTGGAAAAAATCGAAAGAATTTTTTAAATAGAAAATTGCTACTTCAGAATTTTTATAAAAAGGAGAACTAAAATAATTTTGATGGTTTTTGTAATTACAATAACTGAATTTTACACAAAATTAATGGCAGATTTATTTCAAAAAAATTTTTAACACCATTAAACATAACAAATTTAAAAAAAATAAGTTTTTATATTTCAAATAGTTTCCATTATAAAGCATTTATGAAGAAAAATACCAAAATCATTTTTGCAATTTTACTTGTTATTTTAGCAATTATTTACATTTAAACTGCATTTGGTTAATTTGGATCTCCATTCGCAGGATCTTAAAGTTAAAGCATATTTTATTTTTTAAAATTTAATCCAAATCACACTAAGCAAAATTAACTTATCAAAATGTAACAATTTTCACTATTTTAGTGCTTTCAATTTATGCATTTTTTATGAAGAAAATATTTTTATTGATTTCGCTAGGTTTGTTTTTAGTTTCAAATTCAATAAACGCTCAAGGAAAAAAATCAAAAAAAGATGAAGATAAGCAAACCATTGTTGCAACAACTCTTCAAAAAAACCCAACAAATTATAGCGATTTTGTTAATAAAAACACCATTTCCGACAAAGGATTGTTTACCATTCACGAAAATAAAGACACGTATTTATACGAAATTCCAAAATCATATTTAGGTAAAGAAATGTTGCTGGTTACTCGTTTAAGAGAATTACCCTCGGGTTTGGGAGGTGGTTATATAAATGCTGGTTCAAATATTAATACACAAGTGGTTGTTTGGGAACAATTTAAAAACAAAGTATTATTAAAACTAAAATCCTATAATGCAGTTGCAAACGATTCATTGCCAATTTTTAAGTCTGTAAAAGCAAACAATTTAGAACCCATCATTTTTGCATTTGACATCAAAACTCAAAACAACGATTCAACAGCTGTCTTGATTGATGTTACCTCACTTTTTTCTTCAGATGTCAGAGCAATTTCTGGATTGACAAATTCTTTCAGAACTCAATATAAAGTGAGAAGATTAGATCCTTCAAGAAGTTTCATCAACAGTATTAAAAGTTATCCTGAAAATATTGAAGTGGTGCAAAATTTCACTTATGAAGCAGATGAACCGCCGAGCAATTCAAGTGCAGGAACCATCACAATAAGCGTAAATCAATCTATGATTTTATTGCCTGAAAATCCGATGACACCAAGAATTTATGATAAAAGAGTTGGTTATTTTACTATTGGAAATGTTGATTATAGTTCAGAAGCGTTAAAAGCAGATGAAAAAAGATACATTAGACGTTGGCGTTTGCAACCTAAAGATGAAGCCGCTTACAATCGTGGAGAATTAGTAGAACCTAAAAAACAAATTGTTTATTATTTAGACCCAGCAACTCCCTTAAAATTGAGAAAATACATCAAACAAGGTGTGGATGATTGGCAAAAAGTCTTTGAAACTGCTGGATTTAAAAATGCGATTGTCGCAAAAATACCTCCAACAAAAGAAGAAGATCCCGAATTTAGCATGGAAGATATTCGTTATTCATCCATTAGATATGTAGCAAGTACTACAAGAAATGCTGTAGGTCCAAGTGTTTCTGACCCACGCTCAGGCGAAATTATAGAAAGCGATATTATTTGGTATCACAATCATTTGCGTTCTTATAGAAATCGTTATTTGTTAGAAACTGGCGCTGCAAATCCTTCAGCAAGAACTTTAGATACTCCTGATGAAGAAATTGGTGAAATGATGCGAATGGTCATTGCGCATGAAATTGGTCATGCTTTGGGATTACCTCATAATATGGCCGCCAGTTATGCGTATGCTGTTGATTCTTTACGCTCAGGAAATTTCACTCAAAAATATGGTATTGCTGCAACCATTATGGATTATGCTCGTTACAATTATGTGGCGCAACCTGGAGATAAAAATATTCGTTTTATCAGACAAATGGGGCCTTATGACCATTATGCCATCAATTGGGGTTATCGTAAAATTCCGAATGTAAAAAGCCCTGAAGAGGAAGTAAAAACCCTAGATACATGGATTTCAGACAAAGCAAATAATCCAATTTATAGATTTGGAGGTGAATCATTTGACCCTTCAGCTCAAACAGAAAGCGTAGGAAATGACCAAGTGAAAGCATCCACTTACGGAATAAAAAACTTGAAAATCGTAGCTGAGAATTTATCAAAATGGACTTCTGACAAAACCAATAATTACGAAGATTTATCAGAATTGTATGATGAATTATTGGGAGTTTGGAGCAGATATGCAGGTCATGTTGCTGGAAATATTGGAGGTGTGTATGAATTCAATAAAAAACCGATGGAATCTGGAGTTGTTTACGAGTATGTTTCTAAAGCAAAACAACAAGAGTCGTTGCAATGGCTGTTGAAAAATGTATTTGAAACGCAAGATTGGTTATTGGATAAAAATATTTTAGCCAATATCAACGAAAGTGGCTACACTACAAATATGTTGAATTTACAAAACCGACAATTGAATGTACTTTTAAATGAATCCCGATTGAAAAGAATGTTAGATGCTTCCGTCATTCAAAAAGATTTTTATCCAGTGGAAGATATGTTTAGAGATTTAAAAAATGGTATTTTTTTTGAAGCAAATTATGCCAGTAATGTAAACCTTTTTAGAAGAAATTTACAAAAAGCATTCATTGAAAAAATGGGTGTTTTAATGTCTGATAAAAATTTACAAAACACGGATATTCCATCAATTGTAAGAAGGGAATTGGACACCATGAAAATTCAATTAACGATTGCTAAAAGTAGGTATATCAACAAAATATCAAAATATCATTATGCTGATTGTTTGGAAAAAATCAACAAAATTTTAGACCCAAAATAATCATTAATTTCTTACCAATTTAATTCCTATTGCACATTGTAAACAGCGTTTCTTTGTGCAATAGTTGTTTTTTAACTCAATCAAAGCCTGACTTTCCATGGCATTTTTTGCAGTGATGTGTAAATCCGCAAAACCTTCAATAATAGCATTTTTTTCAGGAGTAATTTGATGTATCAATCGCAAAATTGTTTCTTCGTCAAAGTCAGTTTTGGTTTGTAAATAGATAAATTTTAAAGGAATAATGGTGTTAATCAACAACAAATCCACAAAAGATTTTGTGAGTTTTTTGGGGCTTTTTTTAGAGGTTGTTTCAAATGTAAAATGAGTTTTCCAAAAGTCCAAAACCTGCACATTAAATAGTTTGTAAAAATCTTCTTTTTGATCAATTTCGATGATTTTAGAAAACAAATGCTGCTGTTGAAAAATCAAATTTATCAATTGTGCGAGACGAATTGTAGGAAAATTGGGCGGACGCATCCTAAAAAACTGAAAATTATTTTTATGAATGGATTGCAATTGATATTTGTGTTTCAAATACTGATATTCTGTTTGCAATTGTTTGTAAAGAGGAATTTCAAGTTCATCCTCTAAAAAACCAGCTTGTCCAAAAAGTAAGGCTGACAATTGAATTTCATCAAAACGAACTTTTTGAATGATTGAAAAATCTAAAGAACTTGCCAGTTTGAAAAATCCTTCTCCATTTATTTTCAATCCAAAGTTTTTGGCAAGCAACCTAAAAAGAACGGATTCAAAATCAAAATTTGTTTCCTGCAACAATTCTTTTATAAATTCAGACTTCTGTTCTAATCGCTCAAAATACAATCTTTCCAACCAATTATGTAATAAAAATGGTTCCATTTGATGAATTTGTTGTTCGCAAGGAATCCATCTTTTAGAATCATTTATAAGCCCATTAAATTTGATAATCAGTTCTTTATCAATATAATTTTTCAATTCTAATGTAGGAATTGGTTGATTTTTTTTAGTAAATACCTCCACATCATGTTCCCAAACTACATGCAAAATTACAGCATCATAATTGGAATCATTTTCATGATTGTGCACATACCAATCTGAAGATTTTACATGCATTTCAACATTGCCAACCCAAGTTTCATCACCCATTTTAATATGTGCATTTAAAAAATCTGGGCCTGAATTTTTATTTTGAGCTCCAAGCTTGAGGACATTTATTTCTTGATGATGAACAGACTTTAAAGTCGATTTATAAAACAACTGATATTGCCAAGCGTAGTATAAAAATTCCTCTTTCATTTTTTGCATGAAGATACTGAAAAATTTATTGACTTATCAATTTTACCAATAGAATTCAAAAAAATGAAGGAAAAGATTGGTATATTTTTGCAAAAAATAAAGAAAATGAACATTATAGAAAGTTTAGAATGGCGTTATGCCGTTAAAAAGTTTGATAAAGAGAAATTGCTATCTGGGAAACAAATTGAAACTTTAAAAAATGCCTTCAATTTAACAGCAACTTCGTATGGATTACAACCTGTAAAATTGGCAATAATCAGTAATAAAAAAATCCAAGAAGAGTTGGTGGCACATTCTTGGAATCAAAAACAAGTGTTGGACGCTTCACATGTATTCGTTATTTGTGTTCCAAAAAGTTACACTTCAAAAGAGGTAGAAAATTATTTTGAATTGGTTCAAAAAATCAGAAATACTCCTGATGAAATTATCATCCCATTTAAACAATTTTTAACTGCTGAAATAGCAAAAAAAACACAAGAAGAATTGCTTATTTGGAACAAAAATCAAGCGTATTTGGCTTTAGGAAATTTATTGACTGTTTGCGCACTTGAACAAATAGATTCTTGTCCAATGGAAGGTTTTATCCCTGAAAAATATGATGAAATTTTACAATTGCATGAGCAAAATTTAACAGCAGTTTTGTTATTGCCTATTGGTTTTAGAGCCGAAGATGATTATGTGAAAGACCTAAAAAAAGTACGAAAAAATATTAATGATGTAGTTATAAATTTTTAGAAAATTTCAAAAATAACTTATTAGCCTACTTCTAAAGAAGGCTTTTTTTTGGTCAAAAATAATAGTATTTTTGACAACTATTTAAACAAAATTCACAATGAATCTCACTATAAAAAATTTGGAACCAACAGAAATTTGGGGTCATTTTGCTGATTTGAATGCAGTACCACGTCCTTCAAAAAAAGAAGAAAAAATTATTCAATTTATGGTTAATTTTGGAAATAAACTTCAATTAGAAACTTTGGTTGACAAAATTGGAAATATACTCATCAAAAAACCAGCATCCAAAGGAATGGAAAACCGAAAAACAGTTATTTTACAAGGTCATTTAGACATGGTGCATCAGAAAAATGCAACTACTGATTTTAATTTTGAAGAAGAAGGAATCAATATGTTTGTAGATGATGATTGGGTAAAAGCTAAAGGCACCACTTTAGGCGCAGATAACGGTTTGGGAGTTGCTGCAATTATGGGAGTTTTGTCCTCAAAAAATAGTGAACATCCAGCAATTGAAGCCTTATTTACGATTGATGAAGAAACAGGAATGACTGGTGCAATGGGTTTGGATGCTACATTTTTGACGGGTGAAATTTTAATAAATTTAGACACAGAAGAGGATGACGAAATTGGGATTGGTTGTGCTGGAGGTATTGATATTACTGCAACAAGATATTATTCAGAAGAGGGAATTCCTGAAAAAACGACTGCTTTTTCAATCTCAATATCAGGTTTGAATGGCGGCCATTCAGGAATGGATATTCACAGAGGTTTGGGAAATGCAAACAAAATCATGAATCGTATGTTATTTGACAGATTTACAAATTTTGGACTGAGAATTTCAGAAATTAATGGCGGAAGTTTACGAAATACCATTCCAAGAGAAAGTGTTTCAAAATTTGTGATTGACACAATTTCAAAAGACCCATTTTTAAATGAAACAAATAAATTGATTAACCAAATAAAGAAAGAGTTATCAACAATTGAACCTAATTTAAAAATCAATATTGAAGAAATTCCAACTCCAAAAGGTATAGTTGATTTAGGAACTCAAGAAGGATTTTTAAGAGCAATGTATGCCACTTTAAATGGTGTTTTTAGAATGAGTCCTGATGTGAAAGATTTGGTTGAAACATCTAATAATATATCGAAAGTTGAGCTAAAAAACGGATTTATTTCTGTAGGTTGTTTAGCTCGTTCTTCATCTGAAAGTGGAAAAATAGATGTATCAAATTCTATTCGTTCTTCTTTTGAATTGGCTAGATTTAAAGTAGAATTTTCGGGTAATTATCCTGGTTGGTTGTCAAATATGAATTCTGAAATTCTACAAATTGTTTCTAATACCTATCGAGATTTATTTCAAAAAGAACCGAAAATTGTAGCTTGTCATGCTGGATTAGAATGCGGAATTTTGGGTCAGAATTACCCGAAAATTGACATGATTTCATTTGGTCCAAATATCAAAGGCGCACATTCCCCTGACGAAAAAGCACAAATCTCATCAACTCAAAAGTTTTGGAAAATGCTTTTAGAAGTTCTCAAAAACATTCCAGAAAAAATTGCTTAAATACCGCTAAAAATGCTTAAAATATTTTTTTATACTAAAATTACTGTTTAGAAAATTTTAGTATAAAAACATAATATACTAAAAACCAACATATTATGTTTTTATTCATTTGTTAACATTTTTCATATTGATAAAAGAGAATAAATTGTAATTTTACCCTAATAAATTAGGCTACTTTAATGGGAAAAATAATTGCTATCGCAAATCAAAAAGGAGGTGTTGGAAAAACAACGACTTGTATTAATTTGGCTGCAGCTTTAGGAGTTTTAGAAAAAAAAATTTTATTGATTGATGCTGATCCTCAAGCAAATGCAACTTCAGGAATGGGAATTGAAATAGATGGAATTAAAATAGGAACATATCAAGTTTTAGAGCATACTATCATCGCAAAAGAGGCAATTATTCCAACAAATTCCCCAAATGTAGATTTGATTCCCGCACATATTGATTTAGTTGCTATCGAAATTGAATTGGTTGACAAAGAAGATCGAGAATACATGCTGAAAAAAGCTGTTGCTAATATCAAAAATGACTATGACTATATTTTAATTGATTGTGCCCCTTCTTTGGGTTTGATTACTTTAAATTCATTGGTTGCTGCAGATTCAGTAATTATTCCTATTCAGTGCGAATATTTCGCATTAGAAGGTTTGGGAAAATTGTTAAATACCATCAAAAGTATTCAAAATATTCACAATGCTCAACTTGACATTGAAGGTTTGTTACTGACAATGTTTGATTCTCGTTTGCGATTATCAAATCAAGTAGTTGACGAAGTTAGAAAGCATTTTTCAAGTATGGTTTTTGATACTATTATTAGAAGAAATACACGTTTGGGCGAAGCCCCAAGTTATGGAGAAACTATCATTGCTTATGATGCTACAAGTAAAGGTGCTATAAATTACTTAAATTTGGCGCAAGAATTATTAAAGAAGAATTCATAAAATGGCACAAGCTACCAAAAGACAAGCATTAGGAAGAGGGTTATCAGCATTATTGCAAGATTCATCGAACATCACCAGTGCTTTTGATAAAAAAGCGGAAAGATTAATTGGTTCAATTATCGAAATTGAATTGAGTTTAATTGATGTAAATCCTTTTCAGCCAAGAACTTATTTTGATGAAGAATCATTGATAGAATTAGGAAATTCTATCAAAGAATTGGGCGTTATTCAGCCAATTACTGTTCGAAAAATGAAAGAAAATCAGTTTCAATTGGTTTCTGGAGAACGTCGTTTTAGAGCATCAAAACTTATAGGAAATACCTCAATTCCAGCATATATTAGAATTGCAAATGACCAAGAAATGCTTGAAATGGCATTGGTTGAAAACATTCAGCGAAAAAATTTAGACCCAATTGAGGTGGCTCTTTCTTACGAACGTCTAATTAATGAAATCAAATTGACACAAGAAGAATTGAGCACAAGAGTTGGAAAAAAAAGATCTACAGTAACCAATTATTTGCGTTTATTGAAATTAGATCCCATTTTACAAACTGGAATGCGTGATGGATTTATTTCAATGGGACATGGACGTGCAATGATTAATATTGATAATACCGAAGATCAGTTAGCGATTTATGAACGAATTTTAAAAGAAAAACTTTCTGTAAGACAAACTGAAGATTTGGTTAAAGACCTTAAATCCTGCACAAGTTCGAAACCAAAAGTGAAGCAAATTCCGGATTTTGTTAAAAATAATATCAAGACAATAAGCGAATTTTTTGGTCAAAAAATAGCAGTAACAATGAGCACAAATGGCAAAGGAAAAATTAGTATTCCTTTTAATTCTGAAGAAGATTTTAATCGTATCAAAAACTTATTAAAATAGTTGAATTTAAAACCTTTCATACTTATTTTACTATTCAGTTTTATTTCTGGGTTTATTTTTGCGCAAAATGATTCTCTAACAACTCAACTATTTCAAAAATCAGATACTTTACAAATTTCAAAGAAAAAAATAAAGCTTTCTCCAATTTATAATCCATTAGCTCCATCAAAAGCGGCTTTTTATTCTGCTATTTTTCCAGGAATGGGTCAAATTTATAATAAAAAATATTGGAAAGCACCCATAGTTTGGGGAGCTTTGGCTTTACCAGTTTATTATTACCAAATCAACAATAACGATTATAAACGCTATAGAAATGCATACAGACTCAGAAAAAATGGCTTAGTTGACGAATTTACGGTTGGTGGTATTGAACTAGTTTCCATGCAAACACTTGAAACTGCTCAAAAACAATTGCGAGAAAACAGAGATATGTCTTTATTAACAGGCGTCATTTTATATATTTTACAAATTGTTGAAGCAAGCGTAAATGCACACTTAATGCAATTCAACACAGATGATAATTTGACTATAAAACCTCAATTAATTTTTGACCCAATACGAATTGAAACTCCGAGTATTGGACTTACTTTTAAATATAATTTTTGATATGAAAATCGCACTTTTAGGCTATGGAAGAATGGGAAAAGAGATTGAAAAAATCGCCATTTCACGAGGTCACGAAATTGTCATCAGAAAAGATGCGGAAGATATTATTGATATCACTTTAGCTGATGTTGCCATTGATTTTAGCATTCCAAATGCAGCTTTTAATAACATTTTAAATTGCTTAGAAAACAATGTTCCTGTCGTTGCAGGTACTACTGGATGGCTTGAAAAATATGAAGATGCAGTTGCTTTGTGTAATAAAAAAAATGGCGCTTTTATTTATGCATCAAACTTTAGTATTGGCGTAAATATCTTTTTTGAACTTAATAAACAATTGGCAAAATTGATGAGTTCGTTAGAGGATTATCAGGTTTTTATGGAAGAAATTCACCATACTCAAAAATTGGATGCTCCAAGCGGAACTGCAATAACATTAGCAGAAGGAATCATTGAAAATAGTTCAAAAAACAGATGGGAATTGGCAAATAAATCAAATCCGAATGTAATTCCTATTGTTGCAAAAAGAATTCCTGATGTTTCTGGAACGCATTCAGTTTGGTATAGTTCTGAAGTGGATACTATCGAAATTAAACATACAGCCAACAATAGAAAAGGATTTGCTTTAGGTGCTGTGATTGCTGCAGAATGGATTATCGGAAAAAGTGGTGTTTTTTCTATTAAAGATGTGTTAAACATCCGCTAGAAACTGTAACTTTTTTTCTATTTTGCGCCTTATTAAATTGTAAAATATTCCTTTTAAGGAACAATAAATATTGATTATGACATTTATTCAGTGGTTTCTCTTTTTTTTGGTCATCCAAATTATTCATTTTTTAGGCACTTGGAAACTGTATCAAATAGCTGGTAGAAAAGCTTGGGAGTCAGCAATCCCAATTTACAATGGCATTGTTTTAATGCAAATTATCAAACGTCCAAAATGGTGGATTATTCTTCTTTTTATTCCAATTATCAATTTATTGATGTTTCCAGTTATTTGGATTGAAACCATTAGAACTTTTGGTTTTTATAAAAAATTAGATTCTTTTTTAGTGATTATCACTTTGGGATTGTATATTTTTTACATCAATTATGGAACAGATACAAAATACAATAGCGATAGAAGTTTAAAACCACAATCTGAATTAGGAGAATGGGTTAGCTCCATCACTTTTGCGATTATTGCTGCAACGTTGGTTCATACGTATTTTATGCAACCATTTACCATCCCAACTTCATCTCTCGAAAAATCGCTATTGG
Organism: Flavobacteriaceae bacterium UBA2540; assembly: GCA_002340765.1. Taxonomy (GTDB): domain Bacteria; phylum Bacteroidota; class Bacteroidia; order Flavobacteriales; family Flavobacteriaceae; genus Polaribacter. The sequence continues at coordinate 45,939 of DDMS01000041.1, forward strand.
TAGGAGATTATTTGTTTGTGAGCAAGTTTCATTATGGTGCTAGAGTTCCATCAACAGTAATTGCTGCGCCTATGGTTCATGATTCATTACCATTTACTGGTACAGCCTCGTATTTGAAAAGTCCGCAATTGCCTTATATAAGAATACCAGGATTGAAAAAAATCAAAAATAATGATATTGTTTGTTTCAATTGGCCTGCAGATTCTCTGGCAACAATGTGGGGTGATATTTCTGGAAAATTCACTTATAAACCTGTTGACAAAAAGACCAACTATGTAAAACGTTGTGTTGGAATTGCTGGAGATTCGCTTGAAATCAGAGATGGTTATGTATATATCAACGGAAAAAAAAACGTACTCCCTTACAGAGCAAAAATTCAGTTTTATTATACGTATGAATCTAAAAATCCTATTGATGCAAGTAATTATCCGAAATTTTTGATTGATAAAGAACGTACTGGAGTTTACCAAATTTTGTCAGAGTATTGGGACAATGAAAAAGTTCAAAAAGCTATCAAAACCAATGGAAATTTAACTAAAATTGGTCAAGATTCTATATATACAGAAGTTGCAGGAGGCATTAATCCTGAGTTGGCTCAGCGTTTAAAAATGAATTCAGTTACTAATAAAATCAATATCAATTTAACAGAAGAAGAAGTTAGCATACTTGAAAATTATCCTTTAACGATTTCTGTAAAAAAAATAAATCATGCTCCTGATAATGCTATTTTTCCTCATGTTGAAAAGTTGCAATGGAGTCAAGATAATTTTGGCCCAATTTACATACCTAAAGCTGGAGTAACTGTTAAATTAGACAAAGAATCATTACCTTTTTATGAGCAAATTATCAAAAATTATGAAAATAATGATTTATTGGTGAATGGTAATGAAATTTTTATCAACGGAAAAAGTGTAGATTCATACACATTTAAACAAGATTATTATTGGCTTTTAGGAGACAATCGTCATAATTCATTAGATGCCCGTTATTGGGGTTATGTTCCTTTTGATCACGTTCTTGGAAAACCTGTGATGGTTTGGTTTAGTTGGGATGCAAATGCTTCAAGTTTTGGCGCAAAGCTAAAATCAATTCGTTGGGACAGAATGTTTACAACTGTTCATGGTGATGGTGAACCTGTTTCATATAGGTATTTCATTTTTGCTTTGATAACTATATATATTATTTACAGTTTCTTTAAAGGAAAGAAAAAAACTGAGAAAAAATAAACAAGATGTCATTGTTTATTCCAACATATTTTTCGCCAATTTCACAATATGAAGAAATTGTAAAAGCTGACAAAATTATCTTTGAAATGGAAGATAATTTTCAAAAACAGAGCTTTCGAAATCGTTGTTATATCTATAATGGAAATGGAAAACAACTGCTGAGTATTCCTTTAAAACACCAAATAAAAGACGGAAGAAAAAAAACAAAAGATACTCTTATTGAAAATGATTTTCCTTGGCAAGATCAACATTTTAAGTCTTTACAAACTTCCTACAGAGTTTCTCCGTATTTTGAATTTTTTGAAGATGACATTTCACTACTTTTTTATAAAAAATACAAGTTTTTGCATGACATCAATATAGATACTTTTTTATTAATAGCTGGTGCGTTACAAATTGAAACAAGCATTTCAAAAACAGAGAATTACACTTCAAAAACTTCAGAAAAAGATTGTAGGTTTTTAGCAGAAAAAAATTTACAACCAGAGAGAGAATTCAAAAAATACACACAAATGTTTGATGACAAACATGGATTTATCCCAAATTTATCCATCTTGGATTTGCTGTTTATGGAAGGGCCAAATGCTGTAAGTTTTTTCTGATGTTTTCTACAAAATTCATCATTCATTACGGACTTCATTTTGTAGTTACTTTTTTAATTTCTTACTTTTTTTTTAAAGAAAATTGGAAAAAAATATACATAATTTTCTTAGCTTCTATGTTGATTGATTTGGATCATTTATTGGCAACTCCAATTTTTGACAGCAGCAGATGTAGCATAAATTTTCATCCTTTACACACATATTATTCAGCAGGAATATATGTTATTGGATTATTTTTTAGGAAAACACACATCTTTGGGTTTGCGTTGCTTTTTCACTTATTGACCGATTTTATAGATTGTTATTTATAAAATCGTTTTGAAAGTCGTGAAATTTCATCAGAAATCTGAAATTTTATGACCAAATACAAATAAATAAGCGTGATTAGAATACTTTTAAAAAACATATTCAAAAGTTGGTGCATTGGAATTTTGAAAAGATATAGTTCATTAAAAGGAAAATCCCAAAAACCAAAAAGCAAATACAATCCAACAATAATTCCAATCATCAACAATGATGTATCAGTAAAAGGAGTCATTGAAAATTTTCGTTTTACAAATAATATTTTACCTGTATTTGCAAAAAAAATCACAATCAGCGACGCTAATGCCAAACCATCAGTTCCCATATCTAGCTTATAATAAAAGAGTTTGTTCAGGAAATAAACTGAAAAAGCCATCATTAAACTATAGGGCAAAGTAATTTTATAATACTTAGAATTATTAATAATTGCACCATTATTCCCTAAAAAACCTGTGTATAATTTTAAGAAAGAAATCATAAAAACAACAAGTGCTCCACCTTCATATTGTTTGGGCAATAAACTAAATAATTCTTTTACGTTTGAATTGATTAAAACAAAAAATAAACCACTGATTAATAATAAGTTAATTGAACTTTTCTTGTATAGTGAAGCAACTTCAACATGATTATTTTCGTTTAGCGTTTTAGAAGTTAACGGTTGTAAAATATTCATCATTGCCCTACTTGGCGCTTCAATAAAAGAGCCAATAAACACTGCGACTGCATAGTAAGCTGCTTGCTGAATGGGTTCTTTGCCAGGAATCATAAATTTATCAATATCCAAAATGATCGCTCCTGCACTTCCAGCCATGATGATGTAGAGAGAATATCTCATAATCTCTGAAAAATTTTCAAGCCTTGAAAAGGTAAATTTGGGGAAATACAAATAAAACGCATAAGACATCATCACAAACATTCTTAAAAAGTAGAATCCTGTCAAATAATAAATAAAATCTTCTTTTGAAATCCATTGAAAATAGACTGCAAAAAGCAATAACATCACTACGACTCTATTCCATAATTCTTTCAAAACATTCCCAAAAACAGAATGAAATTGAACTCTTGCCCACGCATAAAATACCTCAAAATAAGCACATGTAAACGCAATTAAATAAATGACAAACGTATAGTTTTTGATGATTGGATTATTTATAGACAAATAATTGCTAATTTCCTCGTAAAACAAATTCCCAACATATCCCATTGGAATAGCCACCAATAAAGGTAAAAACAACACAGACGTAAGAAATTTATCTTGTTCAACCTTTGTAAAGTAACTTGAATAAAATTTGATAATTGTATGATGAACTCCCAAAGCAATTAATGGCATCAAAATATTAGAGGTTGATAATAAGAAAGTTACCAAACCATAATATTCATCTTCTAAAAAGCGGGTATATAAAAAAAGCGTATTGATACCTCCAATAACAAAACCGAGATAAATAAATATCGTATTTTTAAAAGATTGTTTTAAAACAATGCCCATGGTAATTTTATAAAGATTTTATCAATTTCGCCAATTTTGATGTCAAATTTTGGCGATGATATTGTTCAATATTTTTTGATGCTACACTCAAATTTCCTTCCTTAAATTGTTGATAAAGTCTCAAAATTTCGGTTGATAACTTCGCTTCATTTTCATGTGCTATAACAACTCCTGAATGGGTGTGTTCTAAAATTTCTGATAAATCACCTTCTTCAGGACCTAATGCTAAAATAGGTCTTTTTGATGTCAAATATTCAAAAAGTTTTCCGGTTAAAATTCCAGCTGACTTTGGTGCTCTTGGAATCAGTAATAATAAAACCTGTGCTCTTTTTTGATATTCAATCGCTTCCAAATGAGATACATATCCTTTGATTTCAGAAATCCCAGTCAACATATTTTTTTCGATTTCTTGATGAACCTCAGCTGAAATATCACCCACAAAAAGTAACTGAACATCATTTTTAAATGCTTCATTTGCATCACACACCTTTTTGATAACCTTAAAAAATGCAACTGGATTGCTTTGTTTGGGCAATAAACCAATATACGAAATCGTAAATTTTGAGTCTAAAACTAGGTGTTCATCTTGCAAAACTTCGGAATCAAAACCATTTGTAATCACCTCAACGCTTTTCGCAATTTTATCAAAATCTTTTTTCAAAGAGTTACTGACCGTCAAAATACAATCTGCATTTTCAATTACTTTTTTCTCTAATTTTAGATTCCGTTTTTTAGCAAAAGAAAGTTGTTTGAATGATTGATTGTAATACAAATCTGTCCAAGGATCTCTAAAATCTGCAATCCATTTGATGTTGTTTCTTTTGCTGATTTTTTCCGCAATCAAATGCATACTATGAGGAGGTCCTGTTGAAATAATGACATCAATTGGATTTTCAAGCAAATATTTTTGTAAAAATTTCACAGAAGATCTTACCCAAAAAATCTTTGGATCAGGAATAAAAAAATTTCCTCTCATAAATGACAATAATCCGTTATTAGTACTGTTAGCAACATCTTCTTTTTTAACCCCTTTTTGCTTCCAAAAAAATACATCTGTAGGCTCGAAAATCGGATTTTTCAACACCGTTATATTTTTTGGTATTTCAGAAATCAAACTATCATCTTCCTTTGGGTAGTTGGCATTATCAACTGTATAGACAATAGGTTCAATCCCAAAATCTTGTAAATATTTTACAAATTTCAACCAACGTTGAACGCCACTTCCACCTGCAGGAGGCCAATAATATGTGATAATTAGGACTTTCAATGAAGTATAGTTTCGTATAAATGTAATAAGTTTTTGGAAGTTTGTTCCCAAGAAAATTCATTTCGAACAAAAACTTGCCCATTTTTTCCCAAAGTTGTCCGTAAATTTTCATCATGATACAATTCCAAGAGTTTATGTTGAAAATCATCTACATTTTTTTCTTGATGCACCAATCCTGAATTTACCTTCTCAATCAATTCTTTTTGAGCAGTTGCATCACTCACCAACAATGGTTTTCCAAAACTCATGTATTGAAAAATTTTATTTGCATACGCAACATCATGTTGCAAATTTCTATGCAATGGCGAAATACAAATAGCACTACTAATGATGTATGACTGAAATAAACTCTCATTTTGCCATCCTTCAAAATCAACAAAATCTTCAATTCCTAAATCAGCAACTTGGGATTTTAAAATAGTATCTGTAGTGTTTTTTCCTACAATTACTAGTTTGATATTGGGAATGGCAGCTTTCAATAGTGGAATACTTTTAATGGCAGTTTGCAAACCTCTTCTGATATGTGTGTCACCCAAATACAATATTACAAAGTGATTTTTATATTTTTCGATAATTGAATTATCAATAGTATACTCCTCAAAAAATGATTTCCGAATGGTATTCGGAACGAAAACATACTTATTTTCAAACGGAAATCGTTCTTGTAAAGACTGAATAAAATGAGGAGAAACAGTAATCACTTTATCCGCTTTTTTTATAAATGCGGACTCTTTTTGTTTCCATTTTTTTGGTGAAATTATGTATTTCCCAGGAAACTTTTGAAGGTGAGGATACAATTTCATCACTTCAGGAAGATTGTCGTGCAAATCCAATACTACAGGAAGTTTAAACGATTTGTTCGCCCAAAAAGCAGCTGCTGCAATTTTAATATCGTGAATGTGCAACACATCAATGTTCGTGGAAGTTAAAAATCGAACAATCTTCTTTTTCATCAAAAAGGAATACGCTGGAATTGTGAACGCTAAAGCAGAATTTTTGTATTCAAATTTGTTGGATAAAAATCTTTTAACCTGAATTCCATTGATCATTTCATCGGATTGATTTTCATCGTATTTTAAACAAAAAAGAAACACTTCATGACCAGCAGCAATTAAAGAAATCGCTTCATTTTCCACTCTTGGATCTGGAGGAAAAGTGGCGTCAAGAATCATTCCTATGTTCATAAAAAATAATTACTTCTTAATTGTTTTTTTAATTTCGTATACAAACCAAAAAAGGAAAATAAAAATCAATAAACCATAAGAAACTAAAGAAATCAAACTACCTTGTTGAATTACTTTTGGCTCAAATTTGAATTCAATTCTGTGATTTCCAGCTGGAATTTTCATTCCTCTCAACACATAATTCACGCTGTAATGAGGAACTGATTTTCCGTCAATATAGGCGTTCCAACCTTTATCATAATAGATTTCTGAAAAAACGGCAAATTGTTCTTTTTGAGATGTTGATTGATACGTTAAGCTTGTAACCGCATATTTTTCTATAGAAATGCTTGCTGTGCTATCTTTTTGTATGCTGAAATTTTCAAGTTCTGAAAACATATTCACATCAACAATTGCGGTTGTTTTAGTGTCTAAAGAATCCAAAGTATTCATTTCTTGAGTGGCATTTTGAACTTTTTTCAACGTATTTACAAACCAAACATTGCCATTAGCATCAGGATTTTGTTGCACTTGTAAAACTCCTGATTGATCAGGAACTATAAAATATTTGGTGTTCAACATATTCAAAACCTGCATATTTTGCTTGGCAATTTGATATTCAAACAACTCTTGATAACGTCTCATTTTGGCAGCATGATAGCCTCCAATGGATTGATGAAAATACGAAGTGGTGCCATCTTCCATCAAATTTTTAGCAAAATTGGCCACTCTAAAATGCGATTTATCTTCCAAAATCAATTTGTCAGCTTCAGAAGCTGTGAATGGTTTTTCCACTTTTCTTGCTGACACAAAATCATCAGCATTCAAATATCTTTTGTTTACTGGAATTTGATCTGCCAAAATCAATAATCCCAATCCAACAAAAACAATGCCTTTTTTGAATTTATTTTGAAGAAAAAACCACAAAAATCCAGCTGCAATCAACATAAAAATGATAGAACGAATCGAATCTGAAAATAACATGGCTTTTCTGTCGCTAATAACAGCCTCAATCAAACCAGGAAGATCTTTGTAATTTTCATCTCTCAAACCTTCAAAAGAGGATGAAATATGAGCTGCTAAAAATCCAACTACAATCAATCCTCCAAAAACGTACACTGCTTTTTTCAAAGCATTTTTCTTTTCACCTGTAGAAATTTCGTTGGAAAAAAATTCTTTTAACCCTAAAATTCCTAAAACGGGAACACACAATTCTGCAATGACTTGAATAGAGGAAACCGCTCTAAACTTGTTGTACAAAGGAACATAATCAATGAAAAAGTTGGTCAAAAACTCCAAATTTCGTCCCCAACTCAATACAATGGAAAACACAGTTGCTGCAACCAACCATTGTTTTAATCGTCCTTTTACCAAAAAAATTCCAAGGAAAAATAAAAAGAAAATTACCACTCCAATATATGCAGGCGCTTCCACAATGGGCTGATCTCCCCAATACGTTAACACTTGTTTTGAATAATCATCAGCTACTTTTTTGCCTGCTTTTTCCTCAATCAATTGATAAAATTCAGAATCTTTATCCAATTTTTCAACAGTTCCTCCACCCATAAAACGTGGAATGAACAAATTGAACGTTTCTAATTTTGCATAACTAAATTGCGTAATATAGTCTTTATCTAATCCTTTTGTGGCCTCTTTTGGGATTCCATCTGGATTGATGGTCAATTCCGATTTTCCTCTGGTACTTGCATCTGCATATTCTTTCATCGCCAATAATCTGGAGGAATTTGCACCAACTCCTAAAATTACAGCCACTAAAATGATTGAAACTTGTTTTAAAAATTCAGGAAGTACTTTTTGTTTGATAGCATGAATTCCCTCTACAATTCCTAAAATCAACAAGCAAAATCCTAAATAATAGGTCATTTGAATGTGGTTGGCGTAAATTTCTAACGCCATTGCCAACGCTGTTATTAAGAAACCTAATACATATTTATGCTGAAAAATCCACAAAATGCCCGCCAAAACAAGAGGTATATATGCAATTGCATGAGCTTTTGCATTGTGACCAGGAATAAAAATAATAATTAAATAGGTCGAAAATCCGAAGGCGAGTGCACCCAAAACAGCCAATCTCCATTCTACTTTTAATGCCAACATCAATACAAAAAAGCTCAAGAAATATAAAAAAGTATAATCAGCTGGTCTTGGCAAAAAACGTAAAGTTCTATCTAAAACACGCACAAAATCATTGGGATAATACGCACTAATTTGATATGCAGGCATCCCACTAAAGGAGGCCCCTGTCCAATAAGGCTCTGAGTCTTTTTCTGCTCTAAAATCGGTAATTTCTTTTGCCATCCCTTGAAATTGGGTGATATCTGACTGAGCTATTTTTTGTCCTTGCAATAAAGGGTAAAAATAGATGACAGACGCCAACAAAAAAATGGCAATTGCAACGATGTAAGGAATTCCTTTTTTTAAATTCATGGTTTGTCTATTTCTTCAAAATCAACATATTCACCAACATCATCTTTGGTTTGACGTTGCGTTTTTGGAGCTTTGTCAATCACAGTTTCACCTTCTTTTACCGAAGATTGCTGCTGATGACCATATTGTTGTTGCGCTTGTTCTTGCATTTTTTCAGCTACTTTTTTTATCAATAAAGGCGCAATTAAACGCATTATAAATTTAAAAATGTAATAAAAAATAATGATAAAAAAGATTGTTCTCAATAAACCTATTAGCATGGTATATTTGTTTTTAAAAAATCAATCAAAAGTAACAATTTGTGAACAATTGAAGCGTTTACAAGGTATAAAACTTCTATAAAAGTAAAAAAAGAATACAAAGCTTTTAAAAACAGCTTTTTTATTCTATGTTTGTTCGTAGTTACTTTTTTAAACTAAATCGCCATTTTTAAAATGAAAAAATCAAAAACACTTCTTTCAATTTTGCTGCTAATTTTTGGTTTTCAATCAATTTTAGGACAATATACTGAGGTAATTAACTCTAACAAACCTGGTTTTTCAGAGAGCCCTTACAGTGTTGGAACTGGTGTATATCAATTTGAAAATAGCTTATTTTTGAGAAGTTTAAATACCGAAAATTCATTTTCTGTAACAAAATCTTTTGGATTTGATATGCTTTTTAGAACCAGTTTTTTGTTTGAACGATTGGAACTGAATGCGCAAATGGCATATCAAAGAGATGAAATTATACCCGCTTTAAATCCATCACTTAGAGAAAATTCATCGGGTTTTGGTCGATTTGTAATTGGCGCAAAATACCTCGTTTTTCAACAAGAATATGAAGATAAAAGCAAAGAAGTACGCAGTTGGGTGAGAAGAAATGCTTTTGACATGAAAAGATTGATTCCGTCAGTTGCGATTTATGTGGGAATGAATACTGATTTTGTAACAGAAACCTACAAAACAGGGAGTATTTCTCCGAGATTCGGAATTTTATTACAACAAAATATAACCAACGATTTTAACTTAGTTACCAATGTTTTTTATGACAAAATGGGAACGGATTTTTCAGAATTTTCCTACGTAATTACTGCAACTCAAAATTTTAGTCAGCGTTGGTCAGGGTTTGTTGAAAATCAAACCATTTTTCAGCAAAACGTAAATCACACAAATATTGGTGGTGGACTTGCATATTTGTTTACAAAAAACATGCAATTCAATACCTCAGTGAGATATTTAACAGAAGGAAGAGCTAATGGAATGTTTGGAAGTTTGGGTGTTTCATACAGAATTGATAAACATAAAGATGATTTTGTTGATGTAGATGACAAAGGCAATAAAATTTCAGACACGCCAATTAGTCGTTATAATAAAAAACAAAGCGGATTTTTTAATCGGATTTTTAGTATTTTTAAAAAGAAAAACAACAGAAAAAGAACCCAAAGAAGAAGAAATAATTAATGAAGTATGAGTGAAATTACCTTAAAAAAAGTAAGTTCAAAAAAAGAGATGAAAGCCTTTGTGCTGTTCCCTTTTTCGTTATATAAAGACAATAAATATTGGGTTCCTCCAATTATCAAAGACGAAATTGCCAATTTTGATTCTAAGATAAATCCTGTTTTTCAAAATGCAGAAGCGCAATTTTTCTTGGCATATAAAAACAATCACATTGTTGGAAGAGTTGCAGCCATTATCAATTGGTTTGAAGTGAATCAACAACAAATTAAAAAAATGCGTTTTGGTTGGTTTGATGTGATTGATGATTTGGAAGTTTCAAAAATTTTGATTGATAAAGTACAAGAAATTGGAAAAGAGCATCAATTGGAATATATGGAAGGTCCAATAGGATTTAATAATTTGGATAAAACTGGTGTTTTAATTGAAGGTTTTGATCATATTGGCACCATGATTACGTGGTATAATCATCCCTATTACAAAGAACATTTGGAGCAATTGGGATTTGTAAAAGAGAAAGAATATTTAGAAAATAAATTCAAATTTGATAAAGTTGAAGCGAGTTATTACTCTAGAATTAGTGATATCATTCAAAAACGATTTCAATTAAAACCATTGAATTTTACAAAAACAAAAGATATTTTGCCTTATGTAGATAAAATGTTTGCGGTTTTTGATAAATCCTACTCTAAATTATCAACATTTGTACCCATTTCAAAAGCACAAATTGCCTATTTTAAAAAGAAATATATTTCATTTATCAATCCTGAATACATTCAATTTGTGCTTGATAAAGATGATAAAATCATTGCTTTTGCCATTGTAATGCCCTCATTTTCAGAAGCATTGCAAAAGGCAAAAGGAAAATTATTCCCATTTGGAATTTTTCATTTATTGCAAGCAAGAAAACATTCGAAAGACGTTACATTTTATTTGATTGGTGTAGATCCTGTGTATCAAAACAAAGGCGTTCATGCTATTATTTTTGAAGAATATCGAAAAACATTTCTGAAAAAAGGCATTATAAATTGCATTCGCACACCAGAATTGGAAGACAATGAAGCCATCAGAAAAATTTGGGAAAATTTCAATCCAATTACTCATAAAAGGAGAAGAACATATCGTAAAAATATTAGATATTAAAAGTTTGATATTAACTATTTGATTAAGAAATTTAAAATACTCATTACAATAAAAATGAAGTTTAGTAAATTTCAACTTTGTACTTTTAACTTTTACTATTGATTTATGCAACTATTCTACAATCCTGAAATACAAGAAACCACCAAAGAAATTATTTTTGATAAGGTAGAAAGTGCTCATATTGTTAGAGTTTTGCGAAAAAAAGAAGGCAATATTTTACACATTACCAATGGAAAAGGATGGTTGTTTGATGCAAAAATTGTGATTGCAAACGATAAAAAATGCTTGGCAAACATCATCAAAACCGAACCAAAACCAAAACCTTGGAATTATTATTTACACATTGCGATTGCTCCTACTAAAAACAATGACCGAATTGAATGGTTTTTAGAAAAAGCAACTGAAATTGGTATTGACGAAATCACGCCCATTATTTGCGAAAATTCAGAAAGACGTGTTGTTAAAAACGACCGATTTGAAAAAATTATGCAAGCTGCCATGAAGCAATCTTTAAAATTTACGTTACCAAAACTGAATGAACCTATCAAATTCTCGGAATTTATCAATCAAGAATTTGAGGGAAAAATCTGCATTGCTCATTGTGAGGAACAAGAAAAAAATGTAATAAAAGACATTTTAAAACCCCATGAAAAAATCACCATTTTAATTGGTCCTGAAGGCGATTTTTCTTTGAATGAAATCAAAAAAGCCTTGACAAAAAACTATATTCCTATTTCTTTAGGCGAAAGCAGATTGCGCACAGAAACTGCTGCCTTGGTTGCTGTGAATTTGGTTTCGTTTATCAATGAATAGTTGATGTTTGAAACTATTTTTATTTGATAAAACTAATTTTTCAAAAACTAAAACTTATATTTTTTGATTTTATGCTTTTGTTTGAAAACATTAGTATATAAATTAATTCCCAAATAAATTATTTTCATACAAATGTGTCCAGAATTCTTAAAAACAAGAAATTCTAGACTCATGAAATTTTCATTCTTGCTAATTTTAACCCATAAAATCTAAAACCCAATGATTATGAAACAATTATTTTTAAAAACGACACTTTTACTTTTTGCAATTACTTTTTTTAATTGTGAAGACAACACCAACTTTAATAATGATTCTGTTGGTAATGACACCTTTTCTTGCTACATCAATGGAAAACTTTATACACCTTCTGCTGGCACCGGCATTAATGGGGGAGATATTAGACCTTTTTCTTGGACTTTTGAACCGGATAAAAAAGTTTTTAGCATATACACTAGAGGTGAATACAGAATTAGAATTACTTCAGTTAATACAATAATAGGTAATAATATTTTAAATGAAGAACTTGGTGATACTTTTGATTTTAGTCATTCAGGAATGATTGTACAAAATAGTCTTATTTTTTATAATACCAAAAATAATCAAAATAATGGAACTATAACTTTTACAGAATTTTCAGAAACTACAGCTATAGGTACATTTGATTGTACTTTATACAATTATAATGGAGATGAACTAAAAGTCACTGATGGGAAATTTAATCTTTCTTTAGATAGTAGAACAAATTAAAAAAGAGGTTGCGTCAACAACCTCTTTAACAAAGTTAAACATAACAAACACAAAATTTATTAATACTTAACATTTCAAAATTATGAAAAAAATTACAACTAAAATGAGTCCAGAATTTCACAAATGAGTCCAGAATTTCTTGTTTTTAAGAAATACTGGACTCCTAAAACTTTAGTATAAAATATTTTTACAATAAAAATCTAAAACCCAATGATTATGAAACAATTATTTTTAAAAACAACAATTTTGCTTTTTACATTAACATTATGCAATTGCGAAAGCCAAACCGAAGAAGAATCTTGGAATCCAAAATTACCACCAATTACTCAAACTGGTGCCAATACTTTTGGCTGTAAAATTAATGGAGAAATAATGATTCCTAGAGATAGTAGAAAAAGTCAATTAGGAGGAATACCAACCGGTGTTGAGTATGGATCTGATACGGACTACGATTGGATTGAAGCCTCTGATAGATATACTGCAACAGGAGGTGTCGCTATTAAAATCCCCAATCTTCAAACATTAAAAGTAGGAGAATATGAAGTTAAAACTATAGTTGGTGGATTTGCATCAACACATCCAAATATTATTTATATACAAGCAACCCACCATCAAGGGTTTTATGGATCTATTGAAGGTACAGGTAAAATAATTATAACACGCTATGACGATGAAGTCATCTCTGGGACGTTCTACTGTAAATTAAAAAATAGGGATATACCTGATAATTTTATTGAAATTACTGAAGGCAGATTCGATTTTAATAAAAATACTATAAATACAACAAGGTTTAGATAAAAAAAAGAGGTTGCGTCAACAACCTCTATAAAAATTAAACATTATAAACATCCATTCACCAACATTTAATTCTATAAAATTATGAAAAAAATTACTTTCTATTTATTTTTAATGCTTTTTTCATTAAAAGCACAAGCACAAACCTCACCAACGCCAATACAAATAGCGCAACAGGAACAACAATTTTGGTCACAAGCCCTTGTGAATATCTCCTCACAAATTAATACAGGTATATTATACACCAAAGTAACGCCTTTTAGTAATCTATACAACTTTAATACTTTAGAACACAATACAGCCAATAGCTCTTCTTTTAAACAAGCACTTTCTGAATTGCACAATGCAAGCGATAAAACTTTATTTATATCTGCTACACAATTAGAAATAACAAAACAACAATTATATACAGCCAAAGCCAATAATACAAAACCGCTTATAGATATTGGTGTACTAAATACTTCTTTCGATTTTTTATTTTATGATGAAGAAGATGAGAATAATGGTGGTTTAAAATTAATTAATGGTATTTTTACACCCATTGTAGGAAAACCCTCTGTTTTTACTAAACATATCACCTTAATAAGCCCTCAACAAGAAATTATTACGACTACTACTAATGGTGCTGTAGATTATAAATTGCAAAACAATCTTTTTTTTAATAGAAGTAAACCCATAAAAACATTGGTTGCCAACTTTGGTTCTAATACAAATTATACATTAATAAATAATAGTGTTTTTACAAATTCTGTAGCGAATGTTAATTATAATACATTTGGTAAAAAGCAATTCACATTTACCATAACCTATCAAGATAATTCTACACAAACTACCTATGCTACAGCCTCCATAGTACAACCACCATTAACATATTTACAAAAAAGTAATAATTGTGTAAAAACTGATGTTGTTACATTTAATTCTACCATCCCTTTTAAGGCATGGGATGAAAATACCACAAAAAACGGACAATTAGAGTATAAGATATTTTTTGGAGATAACAACCAAACTGGGGCTTGTGATATTTCTCGCGTAAAAAAGCCTTTTATTGTAGTAGATGGTTTTGATCCTGGTGACACGAGGCGAATAGAATTGGAAGATTGTGATGCTATTTGTAAAAAATTAAATGAAGATAACGATGGTAACTTTATAGCCTCAAATTATGAATCAATTTATAAATTGATGAAATTCAGTAACGACCCTAATGATAATATGGTAGCCAAACTTCAAGAAGAAAATTATGATGTTGTTAACCCGTTGGGTGTAATTA
>DDMS01000040.1:0-1494 GCA_002340765.1 Flavobacteriaceae bacterium UBA2540
ATTTGATGTTTTCATAAAAAAAATTAAATTTTATAATAGCTATCTGCAATCAAAAAGGTGGTGTAGGTAAAACTACAAATTGTATAAATTTGATATCCAAACTCGGAGTTTTAGAAGGCGAATTTTTTATTTATTGATACTGGTTCAGAGTTTTAATCTTCAATTCCTTTTGGGTATAAATCAACAAAATTAAATAACCCCTCTCTTCAAAATTTGGATTTTGTTTCGGCAATAAAGAATAACACGAAAGTTATTAATTGTTAAAATGTTTATTTATTACCTTATTTCGAAGATATAAATTTCATTGAAAAAAATTCTATAAACTCTCAATTTCAAAAAAAAGGGGTTGAAATAAAGAAAAATGAAGCATAAAATTGAAAATTAATTAAAAAAATATATCCATGTTTTTGCGTTTAAGTCACTCCTAAAAATGAGTCGTCACCGAGTCTAATCCATTTTTTTTATTTATTATTTAGTTCAAATCATAACGATCTGCGTTCATAACTTTTACCCAAACTTTTACAAAATCATGTACAAATTTTTCTTTGTGATCATCTTGGGCGTAAAATTCTGAATAAGCACGTAAGATAGAATTTGAACCAAAAATCAAATCAATTCTTGTTGCGGTCCACTTGGTTGCTCCTGATTTACGATCAACAATATTGTATAAATTATCAGCAACTGGTTTCCAAGAATAGTTCATATCTGTTAAATTCACAAAGAAATCATTGTTTAAAACTCCAACTTTATGAGTGAAAACTCCATGATTTGTTCCTCCAAAATTTGTTCCTAAAACTCTCATTCCACCCAATAAAACTGTCATTTCTGGGGCAGTCAAACCCAATAATTGTGCTTTATCAAGCATTAATTCTTCAGGTTTCACATCATAATCTTTTTTCAAAAAATTTCTAAAAGCATCATGCAAAGGTTCTAAAACATCAAAAGATTCAGCATCAGTCATTTCAGCAGTTGCATCTCCACGCCCAGCAGCAAAAGGAACATTAATTTTTATACCAGCTTCATGTGCTGCTTTTTCAACTGCAGCTGTTCCTCCTAAAACTATTAAATCAGCCAAACTAACTTTTTTTAATAAACTAATTTGAATTTCAGTTAATTTATTTAAGACTTTTTGTAATCTTTCAGGTTCGTTTCCAACCCAATCTTTTTGAGGCGACAATCGAATTCTTGCTCCATTTGCACCTCCTCTAAAATCAGAATTTCTAAAAGTCCTTGCACTATCCCAAGCAGTAGAAATTAATTCTGATGAAGTCAAACCAGAATGCAAAATTTTGTTTTTTAAATCTGCAATTTCTGCATCAGATAATGTATAATTTACAGCTGGAATTGGATCTTGCCAAATCAATTCTTCTGATGGAGCGTCTGCACCTAAATAACGGTTTTTAGGGCCTAGATCTCTGTGAGTCAATTTAAACCATGCTCTAGCAAATACATCTTGAAAATATTCAGGATCTTTATAAAAACGCTCAGAAATTA
>DDMS01000040.1:1678-26502 GCA_002340765.1 Flavobacteriaceae bacterium UBA2540
TCTTCTTCTTTAATACTAATTGGTTCCCATTGCCATGCGCCTGCTGGACTTTTTTTCAATTCCCATTCGTGTTCTAATAATAAATAAAAGTAGGTATGATTCCATCTATCAGGAGTTGTTGTCCATGCACCTTCTAAACCACTTGTTACAGTATCTTCAGCATTTCCTTTTCTTGTTGGATTTGCCCATCCAAAACCTTGTTCATGAATTTCACCGCCTTCAGGACTTGCACCTAAAATAGACGCATCTCCATTTCCATGAGCCTTTCCAACAGTATGACCTCCAGCAGTTAATGCAACTGTTTCTTCGTCATTCATTGCCATACGTTTGAAAGTTAAACGCACATCATGAGCAGTTCTCAAAGGATTTGGATTCCCATCAACACCCTCTGGATTTACATATATCAATCCCATTTGAACGGCAGCTAAAGGATTTTTTAATGATTCACGATCTTGTTCATTTGTATATCTTGTTCTTGTTGGAGCCAAAAATTCTTTTTCTGATCCCCAATTAATTTCTTTTTCTGGATGCCAAATATCTTCTCTCCCTCCAGCAAATCCAAATGTTTTGAAACCCATGGATTCATAAGCCATGTTTCCAGCAAGAATAAATAAATCTGCCCAAGAAATACTGTTTCCATATTTTCTTTTGATTGGCCACAACAATCTTCTAGCTTTATCAAGATTTCCGTTGTCTGGCCAACTATTCAATGGCGCAAAACGCTGATTACCTGTGTTACTTCCTCCTCTTCCATCTGCAACTCTATAGGTTCCAGCCGCGTGCCAAGCCATACGAATCATTAATCCTCCATAATGACCCCAATCTGCAGGCCACCAATCTTGACTTGTTGTCATAAAAGATTTTAAATCGTTTTTCAACGCTTCTAAATCTAATTTTTCAAAAACTTCTTTGTAGTCAAAATCTTCTCCTAAGGGATTTGTTTTGGTGTCATGTTGATGTAAAATATCTAAATTGATATTTTTTGGCCACCAATCAGTTACTGAATTGATTTCTTTTGTGGTGTTTGCTCCATGTCCAAATGGGCATTTTGCAGGGCCTGATTGATTCATATTTATTCTTATTTTGATTAAACTTAATAGTGTTAAATGATAAATTACTTTTTTTTAAGTATATCTATTACAATTTAAAATTAAGTATTTTGACTGACTCAGATGTATTTTTTATTTCTTATTTTTTATAATCATATAGAAAAACCTTATACAAATAAGATTTATCAATAAGAAAATGATATGCTGCGAAAAATAGAATAACTAGATTCAATTAGTTAATGCAACTCTCAGGAAAAGAAAAGGTATCCTCTTTACAAATCCTTGAACGAGAACTGCGAGATAATTTACAAACCTCCAAGGGCATACTATCCACAACGAATTAGTTTTCAAACTCATTAAAATTTGATGCTAATTTTAAACGAGTAGCATCGAGACTACTTGAAAGTTTTCGTCTTCTTCTATTATAAACACTTCGCTCTATCTTAAATGATAATGTTTAAGGAAGTTTCCTAAATAAATCATTCACTATCTATACCCATAAATTCAGCCGTTAGACTCAAACTAACCAGTTCTAAGTCGCTAAGCTCAGGCTGACGTCTTTGATAGGTTAAAAGTTGTTCTTTTGATATTTTTATCAATACTTCCAAAATTCTTTCGTATTTTGCATTCAAGTTGTTCATTGTAAATGTTTTATAGTTAAAACAAGTTGCTGATTATCAGTGAAATGAATAACTTTTTTTTATTAAATCATAATACACAACAGGTTAATTAAATTTATTTTTGAATAAAACCAATCAAAAAAAAGACTGGAAAGAGCGTCTTCATGAAATTATTTATGAAGCAGATACCAAAGAAGGAAAACTCTTTGATATTATCTTATTGGTGGCTATTATTGCAAGTATTGCATTAGTAATGTTGGAAAGTATTCAAAGTATTGATGCAAAATACCACGATTTACTTAATATAGGTGAATGGATCATTACCATATTATTTACAATTGAATATATTCTTAGGATAATTTCAATTAAAAAACCTTTCGGTTATATTTTTAGTTTTTATGGAATTATTGATTTGTTGTCAACGATTCCAAAATACCTATCATTTATTATTGTTGGATCTCAAAATTTAATAGCATTAAGAGCTTTACGTTTGTTAAGAGTTTTCAGAATAATGAAACTTACAAGATATGTTGGTGCATCAAATAGGTTGATTGTTGCGTTAAAAGCAAGCAGGGCTAAAGTTGCTGTTTTTTTATTTTTTATAGTAATCCTATGCATTATTTTGGGTTCTATCATGTATATTGTTGAGGGAGAAACTAACGGTTTCACGAATATTCCAAAAAGTATTTATTGGGCAATTGTAACGTTAACTACAGTTGGTTTTGGCGACATAACTCCGCAAACTCCTTTAGGTCAGTTAATTGCGAGTGTAATTATGATATTGGGATATGCTATTATTGCTATTCCAACAGGAATTGTGAGTTCAGAAATGACGAAATCTAATCAAGAGTTGCAAGAAAATACCCAAGTTTGCTCAAATTGCTCTAAAGATAACCACAAAGAAAAAGCAAAGTTTTGCTTTAATTGTGGTAGTTTACTAAACTCATAATGTTAAAAACACAAACGCTTATTTCAATTGTAGGACCAACTGCTATTGGGAAAACAACATTGGGTATTGATTTGGCAATACATTTTAATTCGGAAATTATTTCTTGTGATTCTCGTCAATTTTTTAAAGAAATGACTATTGGAACAGCTGTGCCTAATATTGATGAATTATTAGCTGCAAAACATCATTTTATAAAGCACATTTCAATCTTTGATGAATATAATGTTGGGCAATTTGAAAAAGATGCGCTTTTAAAATTAGACGAATTATTTATAAAAAATTCGATTCAAATTATGGTTGGTGGTAGTGGATTGTATTTAGATGCTGTGCTAAATGGTTTAGATGATTTTCCAGAAGTTGATTTATCAATCAGAGAAGAATTGACTCAACTATTAAAAGAAAAAGGGATTGAATATTTGCAAGTGCAACTAAAAAAGTTGGATTTAGAGAGTTATAAAAATATCGCCATCGATAATCCACATAGAATAATTCGCGCTCTAGAAATCTGTTTAGGAACAACTAAACCTTATTCTAGTTTTAAAAATAAGCCAAAAACACCTCGAAATTTTAATAGTATCAAAATTGGATTGACTGCTGATAGAAAACTTATTTATGATCGAATAAATCAAAGAGTTGACTTGATGATGGAAAATGGATTACTTGAAGAAGCTAAAAAACTTCACCCCTTTAAACATTTAAACGCATTACAAACAGTTGGTTATCGTGAATTATTTGCTTATTTTGATGGAAAAATCTCTTTGGATTTTGCTGTTTCTGAAATTAAAAAGAATACTCGAAGATTTTCGAAAAGACAATTAACCTGGTTTCGAAAAGATGAAAATACCCTGTGGTATGATTTTAAAACAGATTACAAAACTATTATTGATAAAATTTCTGAAAGATTGACTACTTTTTAACTAATAACACTTTTCTTCTTACTTCACTTTTATATCTTTGCCAAAATTAATTCAATCATGAAATCAAAAATATTTTTTTTAAGTGCTTTATTTTTTTGCAGCATTACTTTTGCGCAAACTAAGTTAGGAACAATTGACAACGATTATATCATCAATCTTATGCCAGAAGCAAAAATTGTGATAAAATTATCGCAAGAATATAGTCAAAAATTAGATTCATCATTTTCTATCAAAATAATGGAGTATCAAGTAAAAGTGGATGATTATAAAAAAAATGAAGCTGAATACGGTGAATTGATGAAAAAAACTTTGGTAAATGAAATCAAATCTTTAGAAGATGACATAAAAAAATATCAAGAGAACGGCAATAAACTCTTGGAGCTGAAACAAAACGAATTAATGCGCCCATTATATAAAAAATTAAACGAAGCGGTAGATCAAGTTGCAAAAGAAAAAGGCTTTACACAAATATTAACTGTTCAAGGAAATCAATTTGCTTACATGGATGAGAAATTTGACATTACAAAACTAGTGATGGATAAGTTAGGTGTGAAAGCTCCTGAAATTAAAGATTAAAATTTCTAAAAATGAATATTAAATTTAAATATTGAGCAACTTTTTTATGAGGTTGCTTTATTTTTTTATGAACTGATAAAGTTTTTTCATAATTACCATTAAAATAGTCTTAACACTATTTTAACTATGACAACTTAAACTTAGTTAGAAATTTGCAATCAAAATAATCAACCCATACACCTAATAGTTTTGACTAAACAATATTCATTTTTGATAATATGCCTTTTTTTGACAACACTTTTATTTTCTCAAAATCCATCTACTGAAAAAGAAATTACCATATCTGGTAAAGTAATTGATGAAAATACCAAGCAACCTTTAGAATATGCAACTATTATTCTAAAAAATACTAAAAATAATAAGATCTCTGGAGGAATTACAGACGCAAACGGTTTATTCAATGTGAAAACTGCGACTGGAAATTATCAAATAATTATTGAATTTATTTCATTCAAAGCCCTCAAATTTCCAGCTCAAAACCTTACTAATGATAAAAATTTGGGAACATTACTTCTTAAAGATGATACAAATAGTTTAAATGAAGTGGTTATTATTGCTGAAAAAACTACAGTTGATATTCGGTTGGATAAAAAAGTATTTAACATTGGAAAAGATTTATCAATTCGTGGTGGAAATGCAAGTGATGTTCTTGGAAATGTGCCTTCTGTGCAAGTTGACGTTGATGGAAACGTAAGTTTAAGAGGAAATGACAATGTTACCATTTTGATTGATGGAAGACCAAGTGCTTTAGTAGGCATCAATGGTGCTGAAGCATTACGTCAAATTCCAGCAGAAGCTATTGAAAGAGTTGAGGTCATTACTTCGCCATCAGCAAGATATGATGCTGAGGGTACTGCGGGGATTTTGAATATCATTCTGCGAAAAAATAAATTATCAGGATTTAATGGTTCTATTCAACTAGACTTAGGAGTTCCAGAAAGATATGGAAGTGCTTTCAATGCTAATTTGAGATCAAATAAATGGAATTTTTTTTCAAATACAGGTTTTAGATACAATGCAACTCCTGGAAATGCCTATTCGTTAAATGAGGATTTAACACAAACTTTAGAAAATACCAAAGTAGAGGAAAAGAGAAAATTTGATAGATTGGGAAAGTCACTTTTCACAAGTTTTGGAACTGAATATTATATCAATAACAATTCGAGTATTATTGCCAATATTATATATAGCATTGGAAATGACAATGATATATATACTAATAGTATCCAGAGATTTAATTCATTTGGCGTTATTAATCAAGAAACTTCACGTGTTGAAAACGAAAGTGAAGATGAAAAAAGAGTACAATATACTTTAGATTATGTTCATAATTTTGATGGAAAAGGTAAAAGATTATCAGCTAGTTTGCAATATTCTTCTGAAAATGAAGACGCATTAAGTAGTATTAATGAAACTGAAATAACTCAAAATATACTAAATGATTTGGAAAGAGTTATTCAAAATCAAAATGAAGAAAACGTTTTACTTCAAGTTGATTATTTAGTTCCTGTTGGGGAAAACATTCAATATGAAGCAGGTTATCGTGGAAATTACAGAAACATTTTTAATGATTTTTACTTTGAAGAAAGATTGGTTTTTCCAAATGGCCCATTGGTACCTGATACTGGTTTGATTAACGCTTTTGGATATAAAGAATTGGTAAATGCTGCTTATTTTCAATATGGACAAAAATTTAACAAAATTTCAATTTTAGGCGGATTGCGTTATGAACATACAGCTCTTGAAATTGATCAATTGACTTCTTTAAGTGAAAACAAAAAAAGTTACGGAAATTTCTTTCCAACTTTAAATATTGGTTACGAGCTAAAAAATGGAGAGTCTTTTACTTTAGGTTACAATAAAAGAATAAGACGTCCTCGTGGAAGATCTTTAAATCCGTTTCCAAGTCGATCTAGTGCAACAAATATTTATAGAGGAAATGTTGATCTGAATCCTGTTTTTACAGATGCTTTTGATCTTGGATTTTTAAAACGTTGGGAAAAATTCACACTTAGCACCTCTACGTACTACAATATTAGTAAAGATAATTGGGAAACTATTCTTCAAATAACAGATAAATTTACTCCAAATGGTGGAGATGCTATCTTTGAAAGATTTCCTGTAAATCTCTCTACTTCAGAAAGAGTTGGTTTTGAAGTTACAATGAGTTATAAACCATTCAAATTTTGGAATATAAATAGTGATTTTAATGTTTTTCACATAACTACTGATGGTGATTACACAAATCCTGTAACAAATTTAACAACAAATTTTGATTTTAAAAATACTTCCTATTTTGTAGGATTGAATCAAAAAATATCATTACCCGGAAAAACAGATATTCAAATAAATTCCAATTATAGCGGACCTTCTCAGAACGCACAATCTAATAATAAAGGGATTTTAAGTATGGATTTTGCCGCAAGTAAAGAAATATTGAAAGAAAAAGCAACGATCAACTTCAATATTAGTGATGTTTTCAACAGTAGAAAAAGACAAAGCACTTTATTTATAGAAAATATTTCAAATCAATACAGCGAATTTCAGTGGAGAGAACGTCAAATTAGCGTGAGTTTCATTTATAGATTTAATCAAACAAAAATTGATAAAAAACGTAATGGAAATCAAGAAAATAAAGGTGATGAATTTGAAGGATAGTAACTAGTTTTAAAACATACAATGATTTAATCATAAAATATACGGCTAAAACCAGAAACATGAAAAAAATAAATTGGTTTATCTTGATTAAAAATTAGTTAAAAAGTTATTGCTCAAAATCAATGGAACAATCATAAGAAAGTCTCTAATTTATAATTGAATTTATCTTACTAACTTATAAAACTGTTCGATATTAGATTGCTTTCCTTGAATATAAACCCTATCACCTTGAAGCAAAACATCATCAGGTCTGATAGTTTGAAACAATTTTTCTTTTCTTTTAATGCCAATAATATTAATACCGTAATTAGCTCTTAAATTTAATTCTAATAACGGTTTTCCTAAAAATTCATTACTATCAGCAGCAATATTTATACAAATAATATTAAAATCAGCCAACAAATTATTAGGTTTGAATGATTTTGGTTGTTTCAATTCACCTTTGAATAATTGATAATTATCTGCTCTCACCTTTTCAACAATTTGGTCAATCTCATCTTCAGAAACTAAAAAATTGTATAAAACGTGTGTAAAAATTTGAACAGAGGTTTCAAATTCTTCTGGAATAACTTCATCTGCTCCCAAAGCAAAGAGCTCAGAAATTTCTTTGATAAAACGAGTTCTAACAACCAAATATAAAGAGTCAGAATGTTTTCGAATATTTTTTACAATTGTTTTTGTAGCGACATTATCAGAGATGGCAATGACAGCTGCTCTTGCATTTTGAAGATATACAGTTTCCAAAATATGATCTTGAGTTGCATCACCAAAAATAATTGGTAGTCCTCTTTCTCGTTCATGTTTCACAATTTCCGCATCAAAGTCAATTACAATAAAAGGGATACTGCTTGATGTTGCAGCTTTTGCTAAGTTGCTACCATTGACGCCATAACCTATAATAATTAAGTGATTTTCTAAATCATCAGAAACCAACAATTCATTGTCGTTATTGGAAGGCAACCTTTTCTTTAATCCCAATTTTTGTGAAACTCCCATAAGTTTATCTGTTATTCTATCTGAAAAAATGATCACAAAAGGCGTTAATAACATTGAAACAATTGAAACAGATAAGAAATACTGATTCGTTTCAGCATCTAATAATTGATATTCAATACCAACTTTTGATAAAATAAACGCAAACTCCCCAACTTGAAACAGGGACAAACCCGTTAGGATGACTGTTCTTGGTGGATATCTCAAAATAGCAACTGCTAGAGATGCAATCAATGTTTTAACAATAAAAACAGCAAAAACCAATAACGAAATTATAAGAATATTCTGAAGAAAAAAGTTTAAATCAAGTAACATTCCAACAGAAACAAAGAAAAAGCTCGTAAACAACTCTCTAAAAGGCAAAATAATACTTGTTGCTTGATGACTATATTCAGATTCTGATACAATCAAACCTGCAATAAAAGCACCTAAAGCCAATGACAATCCAGCTTGTGAGGTTAGAAAGGCAATAGCAAAACAAAGTGTAATCGTTACTAATAAAAACAACTCTTTACTATTGGTTTTTGCAACAGCATGCAACAATTTTGGAACAATATATCGTGCACTCACAAAAGTAATAATCAAAACAACCAAAGTTTTAATCAACAACCCAAAAACACTCAACAAAATATTTTCAGATTCCCCAACCATTAAAGGTGTTACTAACATCATTGGAACTACAATGATATCTTGAAAAATAAGAATTGCTAACGCATTTCTTCCATGTGGTGTTGCTATTTCTTTTCGATCTTGTAAAGTTTTTAATACGATTGCAGTACTTGATAATGAGAACAAAAGCCCAACAAAAACAGCCTCACTCCATGAATTTCCGATAAAATAAAATACAAGGCAAGCTACCAAAACAGTAATTCCAACTTGAAAGAAACCACCTACAAAAACAGTTTTTCTGATAGAAATTAATTGATTAATAGACAACTCCATCCCAATCACAAATAACAATAAAATTACTCCAATTTCCGATAAAACTTCAACCTCTTCAACAGCATTTACAAGACTCAACCCATAGGGTCCAATGAGCACTCCTGTGACTAAAAAACCAATGATTGAGGGCAATTTCAGACGTTGTAAAACAAAAACAATCACAACAGAAAAACCCAATAAAACAAGTATATCTTTTAATAATGGTAAATGCATAATGCGTTTTCAGGTTTTTAAATGTTGATATTTATTTTAGAAAAAAATATTTCAGCTTTTTTTTAAATGCTAAAACTACATTTTAAATTGGAATTGTTCAAATTTAAATCATGTTTTATAATACTTTCTAAATAGTTTTAATATCAAAGAAAGAGGTAGCTAATTCGATTAATTGTGAAAAATTAAATGATGGAAAACTACTTATCTTTCAAAAAATTAATAGTCTAAATTAATATATTTCAGAAATAGGAATCACTTCCCTCCTTTCTTTAATTTTTTTCTATCAAAATGTAACTACTGCAATACCATTTAACACTTATAAATCTTTAGTTTTAATACTTTTTAATAACAGTAATTCAACAAAACATTTCTTTCAAAGAAAAGGTCTTTTCAGTAAAAAACTGATGATCAATGACACAAATATTATTCATATTCATCCTTTATTTGAATTCAAAAAAAAACTTAAAAATAGCAACTCATAAAAATTGGAAAAGAACAACTACAGACAAAAGTAGTATCAGAATTCAAGAAAAAAGGGAATATATTTATGTCAGTAATGGCGAATTTCTTTAAATTATATCATCAACTCAGAAAAATATATTGATTATTTAATGAGTTATAAATAAAAAGAAATCAAATTTTTATATCCATTTCTAATTATTCATACTGCTCCATTTCTTTGTCATAAAAAATTGATACTTGCTGAATTAAAGTTGATAATTCGTTGGCAATATCTTCTTCGTTTTCGCCTGATAGATCTTCAAACCATTCAATTTCGTCATCTTTTAGATTGATCACAAAACGGGGAAACTCAGTATGTAACACAAAAATATCATCTGGAAAATTGCTGTTGTCTGCCAATAAAAATTTAGGTAATTTCATCTTTCTTTGCTATAAGTTTTAAAGTTAAGGAATTAAATCTGATAAATAATAAAATTGAAGCTGTTGTTAATCCCGCTAATAATCCCATCCAGATGCCAAAACTGCCCAAAACGTCTTCTTTTCCTAAAAAATAGGAAATAGGAAAACCTACTACCCAATAGGAAAAAAAGGTAATGATTGTTGGTGTTTTCACATCTTGCAATCCACGCAAAGCACCTAAAATCATTACCTGAGCGCTATCTGAAAGTTGAAAAATGGCAGCTACCAATAATAATTTTGATGCGATTGAAACCACTTCCATATTGTCATTATAATTAACACTATCATTATAATCAACATAAATTGTAGGCAAACTTTTATGAAAGATAAAAAATAAAATGGCAAAAATCGAGGCTAAAATCAATCCAAGAAATAGAATTGAAAATGCAATTCTTCTCAATTCAACATAGTTTTTTAATCCTTTTTGATTTCCAACCCTAATCATCGCTGCAACACTCAAACCCATTGCAATCATAAATGTCATGGATGCTAAATTCAATGCAATTTGATTGGCTGCTTGTGGATTTTTTCCTAACGTTCCGCTCAACCAAATAGCTGCTGTAAAAATCGCCACTTCAAAAAACATTTGCATAGAAGTTAACGAACCTAAGTTGATTATTTTTTTCAACATGGCACTTTCCAATACAAAGATTTTTATGTCTTTCAAATAGGGTCTTGAGTATTTATTTTTGCGTAAAATCCACCATAAATAAATTACCATCACAATTCTTGAAATAAGTGTTCCATATGCTGCACCAACAATTCCCATCTCAGTAAAGCCAAATTTTCCAAAAATTAACAAATAATTAAACACAACATTCACAATATTGGCAATTAAAGTGGCATACATTGCATATTTTGTTAGGGATAATCCATCACTAAATTGCTTGATTCCTTGAAATATAACTAGTGGAATAAGCGAAAAAGCAACCAATTCATAGTAAGGAATTGCCAAAGCAACCACTTCTTCAGATTGTTTCATGTGGTGTAAAATTGGTTTTGAGAAAAACAACACCAAAAACAAGGTAATTCCTAAAGAAGTGCACAAAATCAATCCATGTTTGTAAGTTGATTTTGCGAGTTTGATATTTTTTGAAGCATCAGCCTCAGCAACCAAAGGCGTTATTGCTGTTGAAAAACCTATTCCAATGGACATTGCAATAAACATAAAACTATTTCCCAATGAAACTGCTGCCAATTGAGCAGTTCCAATTTGACCAACCATAATGTTATCAACGAAACTCACAAAAGTGTGTCCCAACATTCCTAGCATGACTGGAGCTGCTAAATACCAATTTTTTTTAAATTCAGATGTGTATTTAGTAATTTTCAATCTTAAAATTTTACAGTTTGCGAAGGTAAGTATTAAACTGAAAATAAAAGTCACACAACTTATGTTAGTTTTATCCTTGTAATCTTTAAAATTTATTTATTTTTGAATTTTTAAAACAAAAAAATAATGGCAACAATTACACTAAAAGGAACTGAATTTAATACCAATGGAACTTTACCAAAAGTTGGAGCAAAAGCACCTAATTTTTTACTTACTGCATCAGATTTATCGCACAAAAGCTTGGCAGATTTCGCTGGTAAAAAAATAATTTTAAACATATTTCCAAGTATTGATACAAGCACTTGTGCAACTTCTGTTAGAACTTTTAATAAGAATGCTGTAGAACTTGACAATACTGTTGTTGTTTGTATTTCAAGAGATTTACCTTTTTCTCAAAGTCGTTTTTGTAGTGCTGAAGGAATTGAAAATGTTGTTTTATTATCTGATTTTGGTACTGGAGATTTTGGAAAAGATTATGGATTAGAAATTATAAACGGACCTTTGAAACATTTGCATTCGAGAGCTATTGTGATGATAGATGAAAAAGGGTTTATAAATTACACAGAACAAGTTTCAGAAATTGTAGACGAACCAAATTATGTGGCTGCATTAAAAGAAATTTAATAAATGAAAGACTCAAATGATGGTTTTTTTATTGGGAGAATAAAAAGTGTCAGATATGCTTTTAGAGGTATTTGGATTCTGGTGACGACTGAAGATAGTATCAAAGTTCAAGTAATTGTTGCCTTAATAGCAACAATATTTGGTTTTTACTTTGAAATTTCTATCATTGAATGGATGTTACAAGTCATTGTTATTGGATTGGTATTAATGGCTGAAGCTGCAAATACATCAATTGAAAAAATAGCAAATTTTATTCATCCTGAGTTCAACAAAAATATAGAAGTCGTTAAAGATGTTGCTGCTGGAATTTCAGGTTTTGCAGCAATCATATCTCTAATTATTGCTGGAATTATTTACATTCCAAAAATTATAGCATTATTTTAAGCTAATTACTACCTTTACCTATATATATACATAAAATTTTAATGACTAAAGAAAAAATTAGCCCAAAGCAAACAAATACAACTGCTGAAAAGCGTTCTGCTTTTGAAATTTTTAAATCACGACAAACTAAAACATTAATAGCAACTTTTTTTATGTTGTTTGCTATTTTCTTATTCTCCTCTTTTATTTCTTTCTTTTTTAATTGGAAAGAAGACCAAAGTGCCATTCAAGAATTTTTCAACAGAAAAGTTGTTACAAACAACTTATTAGGAAAAGTAGGCGCAAATTTGAGTCACTTTTTCATTTATCAAGGTTTTGGCTTGGCTGCATTTATAATCACTTATAAACTTTTTGCAACTGGTTACTTTATATTATTGAAACAAAAGTTGTCAAAAATTATTATCACTTGGAATTGGGGAATTATCTCAATGGTTTGGATTTCGGTTGCATTGGGTTTTTTGCCTGATGATTTTGCAATTTTTTCTGGAGTAATAGGCATAGAAGTTAATGAATATTTACAAAATTTTATTGGAAAAACAGGTTTGTTAATTGCTTTATTATTTCTTTTTGTTGGATATTTAATTCTTCGTTATAAAGTTACTTTTGATGATTACATTGAAAATTTGACAATAAAACGTGAAGAAAAAAGATTGCAAAAAGAAGCAAATTTTTCCAATCAAATTCAAGAAAAAGATTTAGAAGAATCTAATAATTCAATTGAAGATGTTGCGACTACATTTACGTTAAATACTAATAAAAAGTCAACATTTGAGAAACCACTTGAAAATCTAAAACCAACTATTTCTAGTTTTTCTGATTTTTCAAAAAAAAATGAAACTGAAATTTCTTTAAAAATTGAAGATGAAAATATTCAACCAATTTTCAATGAAAATTTAGAAATTGACATCGAAAAAGTAGAAGTTGAAGAACAAGAAACTGAAAATTTATCTGACAGACTTTTAAAAGATTTTGGTGAATTTGATCCGACTTTAGAATTGTCTAATTTTAGATTCCCAACTTTCAATTTATTAAGACAATACAATGAAAGTATTTCAATAGACCCTGATGAATTAGAGGCTAACAAGAATAATATTGTTGAAACTTTAAAAAATTATAGTATTGGTATTTCTGAAATAAAAGCCACAGTTGGTCCTACAATTACGTTGTATGAAATTGTGCCTGATGCAGGAATCAGAATTTCAAAAATTAAAAATTTAGAAGATGATATTGCGCTTTCGTTATCAGCTTTAGGCATTAGAATTATTGCGCCAATTCCTGGAAAAGGCACCATTGGAATAGAAGTACCAAACAAAAAACCAACTGTAGTTTCTATGTATTCTGCAATTTCTTCAAAAAGATTTCAAGAATCTCAAATGGAATTGCCAATCGCTTTGGGAAAAACAATTTCTAACGAAACGTTTGTGGTTGACTTGGCAAAAATGCCTCACTTATTAATGGCTGGTGCTACTGGTCAAGGAAAATCTGTCGGATTAAATGTTGTGTTAACTTCTTTATTATATAAAAAACACCCGGCTGAAGTGAAATTTGTTTTGGTTGATCCAAAGAAAGTAGAACTTACACTATTCAATAAAATTGAACGCCATTACTTAGCAAAATTACCAGATACTGATGAAGCTATTATTACAGATACTCATAAAGTAATCAATACGTTAAACTCTTTGTGCATTGAAATGGACAATCGTTATGATTTACTGAAAGCAGCTATGGTTCGAAATATCAAAGAATATAATGAAAAGTTCAAAAAGCGCAAGTTAAATCCGAATGAAGGTCATCAATTTTTACCTTACATTATTTTGGTGATTGATGAATTTGCTGATTTGATTATGACTGCTGGAAAAGAAGTAGAAACTCCAATTGCACGTTTGGCGCAGTTGGCAAGAGCTATCGGAATTCACTTGATTGTAGCTACTCAAAGACCCTCTGTAAACGTAATTACAGGGATTATTAAGGCAAACTTTCCTTCGAGAATTGCTTTTAGAGTGACATCAAAAATAGATTCAAGAACAATCTTAGATGCGCCAGGTGCTGATCAATTAGTCGGACGAGGTGACATGTTATATTCTGCTGGAAATGAATTGATTCGAATTCAATGTGCATTTGTGGATACCCCTGAAATTGAAAAAATTACCGATTATATTGGATCACAAAAAGCATATCCAATGGCATATCAACTGCCAGAGTTTATTGGTGAAGAAGGTGGCACAAATCTTGATAACAATATAGAGGAAAGAGATAAATTATTTAAAGAAGCAGCTGAAATAATCATAATTTCTCAACAAGGTTCTGCCTCTTTATTGCAAAGAAAATTAAAATTAGGTTACAATAGAGCAGGAAGATTGATAGACCAATTAGAGGCTGCTGGTGTAGTGGGCCCATTTGAAGGAAGCAAAGCTAGACAAGTTTTAATTTCAGATTTAATGGGATTAGAACAATTATTAGAAAATGAAAATAATGGATAGTTTGAAAAAAATAGGGATGATTTGCATCAGTTTGTTAGTGACGAATTTTTTGTTTTCTCAAAGTTCAAAAGAGGCAAAATCATTATTAGACGAAGTTTCATTCAAAATGAGTGCATATAACAATTTATTTATTGGCTTTAGTCAAACATTAGAAAACGAAGACGCAGGAATTAAAAAAGGCGATGAACCACCAATTAGAGGAGAAATCTATATTTCTGGTGAAAAATATTTTTTAGAATATCTTGGAAATACTTTTTTGTATGATGGAAAAAAATTGTACGTCATCAATAATGATGAAAAAGAAATTTCAATTACAAGTGGAGATTTAGATAGTGATGACGGGTTTATTTACCCTTCAAAATTGTTTACTTTTTATAAAGAAGGGTATCAATTAGCAATGGGTAAATTACAAAATATTGGGGGTAGAAATATTCAATTTGTAATATTACATCC
The DNA here is from genome assembly GCA_002340765.1 of Flavobacteriaceae bacterium UBA2540. Taxonomy (GTDB): domain Bacteria; phylum Bacteroidota; class Bacteroidia; order Flavobacteriales; family Flavobacteriaceae; genus Polaribacter. The sequence continues at coordinate 16,791 of DDMS01000040.1, forward strand.
AATGGATAGCTCTTCAGAAATTGAAAAAGTTGAACTTGGAATTGATGCAAAAACAAAACATATTTACAACCTGATTCAGACAGGAGCAAATGGCTCAAAAACCACTTTTAGCATTACAAAGTTTAAAAGTAACGAAACCCTACCTGAAGGGTTTTTTAAGTTTGACAAACAAAAATATTTGAGTAAAAATTATACTATAGATTAGTTTTCTCAAATAGTAGAAAATTATTAGCATTTTACTTATAAAGAAGCTAATTTTGTTTTCAATGAAAATTTTAGATAGGTACATTCTCAAAAGTTTTATAGGCCCGTTCATAGCTACGTTTCTCATCGTACTTTTTGTTTTGGTGATGCAACTTTTGTGGCAAGCTTTTGAAAATATTGCCGGAAAAGGTGTGAGTATTAGTTTTATCTTAAAGTTTTTATATTACACAACTTTAATGATTATTCCACAAGCATTGCCAATTGGTGTGCTCCTCTCCTCTATTATGGCAATGGGAAATCTTGGTGAAAAATATGAATTTGCTGCCGCAAAATCTGCTGGCATTTCATTGCACCGTTTGATAAGACCTATTGCAGTTTTGGCTATTTTATTGAGTGTTGCCAACTTCTTTTTTCTCAACAATGTTTTTCCGTATGCGAAAATAAAGCAAGCAAATTTATATATCAATATCAAAAAGAAAAAACCAGCAATGTCATTAATTCCTGGAAGTTTTAACGCTGATATTCCTGGATATCAGATAAAATTTGATGAAAAATATGGAGAAGAAGAAAACTTACTAAAAAAGGTTTTGATTTATGATTTAAGAGGAAACAGAGGAAACCAAAAAGTAATTACTGCTGAAAGAGGGAAAATCGTCAGTGATGAAGGAAGCAGATACATTACTTTGATTTTGAATGACGGAAATTTTTATGAAGAACATGTAAAATCGGCAAGAACTCCAGAAAGAAGAGATAGAATGATTGCTTCAAGTGCTTCTTTTAAAGAATATGAATTTAATATTGATGTAGGTGATATTTTTGACAATGGCGCGTTAGATTCAATTAATACCACAGGAAGTCCAATGATGTATCGCTTAAACGAACTGAAAGATACTGTACCAAAATTGAAATATTCGTATGATGAAGACATGCAAATTAGGGCAAAAAATATTTTTGCTTCTACACAAGCAGAAGAATTATTTAAAATTCCTGATTCTCTCTTAAATAAAAAACTAAATAAAAATACTCTAGAAAATTTTGGATTGGATGAAAAAATAATCATTTTGAATGCAGCTTCTTCAAAAACAAATAGATTATTAAGTACAGTTAACAACAGCACTGATAATTTAAAATTTCGAAGAAAAGTCTTAAACCTATATGAAACAGAATATTATAATAGGGTTGCTTTGTCATTATCATGTGTAATTTTGTTTTTTATTGGAGCCCCTTTAGGTTCTATTATTAGAAAAGGAGGCTTTGGAACACCAATGATTTTGGCAATTGCAGTATATGTAACTTATCATTTTTCCAATACATTTGGAAAAAACTTAGCAGAACAAAGTTCAATTACAGCTTTTTTAGGTTCGTGGATTTCTGCTATTATTATGATTCCAATTGCAATTTTACTCACTAGAAGAGCTTCAAAAGATAAAGGAATTTTTAATATTGATGCCTTTTTACAACCAATTAGTAAACTTTTTAAAAAATTAGTTCCAAAAGAAGTTAAAAATGACAACGAAAACAGTAAAGAAAAATAGCCAATTAAATACTATTGAAAAAGCAATTAATGATATCAGAGATGGAAAAATCATTATTGTTGTTGATGATGAAAATCGTGAAAACGAAGGAGATTTCATAGCAGCTGCTGAAAAAGTAACTCCAGAAATGATCAATTTCATGGCGAAACATGGACGTGGACTTATTTGTGCTCCTTTAACTGAAAATCGTTGTAATGAACTTGAACTTGGAATGATGGTCAGCAATAATACAGATCCTATGGAAACTGCGTTTACTATTTCAGTTGATTTGCGCGGAAAAGGAGTCACAACAGGAATTTCGGCTACTGATAGAGCATTAACCATCAAAGCATTGATTGACAAAGAAACAAAACCTTTTGACTTGGCAAGACCTGGACATATTTTTCCATTAAGAGCCAAAGAAGGAGGCGTTTTACGAAGAACAGGTCATACAGAAGCTGCTATTGATTTTGCACGTTTGGCAGGATTACAACCTGCAGGTGTGATTGTTGAAATCATGAATGAAGATGGAACAATGGCGCGTTTGCCTCAACTCGTGGAAGTCGCTAAAAAGTTTGACATTAAAATTGTTTCCATTGAAGATTTAGTTGCTTATAGAATGGAACACGATTCTTTGATTGAAAAGAAAGAAGATTTTGAATTTGAAACACGATTTGGAAAATTTAGACTCAGAGCTTATGAACAAACTACCAATCACCAAATACATTTGGCTTTAACAAAAGGTTCTTGGAAAAATGATGAAACTGTGTTGACAAGAATCAATTCTACATTGGTGAATAATGATATTTTGGGAACACTTACCAATGATGCTGATAAAAAACTGGATAAAATGTTTCAATTAATAAATTATGCTGAAAAAGGCGCCATTTTATTTATCAATCAGCAAAATCAGTCAATCAATTTATTAAACAGATTGGGAATTTTAAAAGAAAATCAAGCAAAAGGTGAACTTAAAGCTCCAGCAATTGCAATGGATCAAAGGGATTTTGGAATTGGAGCGCAAATACTTCACGACCTAAATATTAGCAAATTAAAACTCATTTCTAATACACCACAAATTAAAAGAGTCGGTATGATTGGTTATGGTTTAGAAATTGTAGATTATGTTGGCTATTAATTGTTACGAATCTCTTAAGTTTTTTATACAGCAGAACTTTAGAAAATAACGTTCACTTAACTTAAACTCTCATAAAAATTTCAATATTCGATTTTTTTTAAGAAACAAAAAACCTTCTTAAAATTCAAGAAGGTTTTTTTGGGTGGAAGACGGGACTCGAACCCGCGACACTCGGTACCACAAACCGATACTCTAACCAACTGAGCTACAACCACCGTGTATAACTTGCGGATGCAAATATAATTTATTTTCGAATACTCAAAAAGAAAAATTTAAATTAATTTATTTAAATTTTCAATTGCCACAAAACGCTCTGTCGTAAAACCCTCTGCACAATCAACATTAATCAATCTTCCCAAATCTCTTGCCCGATAAGTAATACTATCAATAAAGTTTTTACTAGAAATTGGCGTTTCGGGTTCTTTGCTTTTCGGGTCATAAAATTGTGAAGAATATGCCATGATTGAAGCTACTTTTTTATCTAAAAAACCAGTAATATCTACCACAAAATCAGGTTTAATATTTTTCCATTGCATATAATGATACACATGCTTTGGTCGCCATTTCTCTTGGTTTTGACTTTCAATAAAAGTTTCAACCTTGATTAATCCGCTTAAAAAACAAGCGTCTGAAACTAATTTACTCCCTTTTGCATGGTCAATATGTCTATCATCAATAGCATTACACAAAACAATTTCTGGCTGATACTTGCGAATCATTTTAATAATTTCTAATTGATGTTTTTTATCATTTATAAAAAAACCATCCGCAAAATCTAAGTTTTCCCTAACAGAAACGCCCAAAATAATTGCAGCATTTGTTGCCTCTATTGTTCTTAAATCCGATGAACCTCTTGTTCCTAATTCCCCTCTGGTCAAATCGATAATACCAACTTTCTTTCCTAAGAAAATTTCTTTTGCTATAGTTGCACCACAACCCAATTCTACATCATCAGGATGAGCCCCAAAAGCGAGTATGTCTAATTTCATTTTTTAAATGTTCTAAAGAATATTTATATACCGAAAATTATAGCTTATTAAGAAAAGCAAACTCAATATTTTAATTTTCTGATATCAAAAATACTCATTTAAGCCATATAAATAATAAAAAAAATGCTTATTAGATTGCTTTTCTAGAATTTAGCAACCAAATTAAAAGTACCTTGAAATACTTAAAAAAGTATTGACACTCAATATTTTATGACAAAAATCATAGAAATTTCTGCTATTAAATTGGTAATTTTACAATAATCCATAAGTCAATAATTATACTGCCTTGACTACAAATCTAACAAGTAAAAAAAAATAATAAATAATCATACATCTACATTAAAAGTACCTTTTCAATCGCTTGTTCAATGTCAGCAATCAAATCTTCTGATTCTTCAATGCCTACTGAAAAGCGAATCAATCCGTTTTTAATTCCACGTTCTAAACGTTCTTCTTCGCTCAACAATGCATGTGTGGTTTTCACAGGACTCACAGTAGTGCTTTCCAATCCTGCCAAACTCATAGAGGGTTTTATCAATTGCAATTGACGCTGAAAAGCCATGGCATCAATCGTATTTTTCAATTCAAAAGATAACATTGCTCCAAAACCTTTCATTTGTTTTTTTGCAATTTCATATTGTGGATGTGACAACAATCCAGGGTAATACACTGCATCAATATTTGGATTTTTCTCTAAATATTCAGCCATGATTTGAGCATTTTTGGTTTGTTCCTTTACGCGTAAATTCATTGTTTTTAAACTTCTTTCTAATAACCAAACTGTTTGATCGCTTAAATTTCCCCCATAATTAATCGCTGTTTTCCAAATCAAATCAATATGTTTTTTGGTGGCAGCAATTGCTCCTGCTGAAATATCAGAATGACCTCCCATATATTTGGTCGCAGAATGTAAAATAATATTAATACCGAAATCAAACGGATTTTGGTTGATTGGCGACGCAAAAGTATTGTCAATCATTGTGATGATTTGGTGTTGCTTTGACAATTCAGCAATTGCTTTTATATCCGTAATTCCCAACAACGGATTTGAAGGTGTTTCAATGTACATGACCTTTGTATTTGGGCGAATTAACGGCTCAAAATCTTCAATTTTGTCAGATTCAGTAAATGAATATTCAATTCCGAATTTATCAAATTCGTTCGCAATAAAATTAAAAGTTCCTCCATAAATCACTTGTTGAATAATCACGTGATCACCTGTTTTCAAGAACGCAAATAAAGCCGCAGAAATCGCTGCCATTCCCGAACTAAAAATAAGGGCATCTTCTGTATGCTCTAAAACCGCAATCTTTTTGCGCAAAAATTCTTGGTTTGGTGTGTTAAAATAACGCGGATAACGCTTGATGTCAACCTCATCAAAAGCATAGGAAGTGGATGGGTAAATTGGCGAAATTGCCCCTTTAAACTGTTCGTCTTTTACCTCACCAACATGAACGCAAATCGTATTAATTCCAAGTTTATTTAAATTTTCCATGAAATCTGTTTTATGTGGCTAAATTAGTAAATTCAATTGAAATGCTGGAAAAAAGCTTTTCAAACGAAGTAAAGTATTGTCTTGTGATTAAAAAAAAATACAAATTTTACGAAACAGTTTGATACTCTATTTTAAACTAAAAATCATCTCCTATTTAAGGTTTTCAGAAAGAACTTTTAAAAGAAAACAATCAACAACTTCTTTTTTCAAACCTCATAGTTTTTATCTTTGCAAATAAAAAACTTATGGCTTCAGGAATATTTTCTTTGTTTGATGATGTAGCTGCTCTCATGGATGATGTGGCTGCTATGAGCAAAATTGCAACAAAAAAAACGGCAGGTATTTTGGGTGATGACCTTGCAGTGAATGCTGAAAAAGCAATGGGCTTTGTGTCTGACCGCGAAATTCCTGTGATTTGGGCAATTACCAAAGGTTCTTTTATCAATAAGCTTATTATTCTGCCAATAGTTTTTATTTTAAATGCTTTATATCCTCCTGCGATTATTATTATTTTGGTGATTGGCGGATTGTATTTGGCATATGAAGGTGCTGAAAAGATCTTTGAATTTTTTGTGCCACATAAAAAAGAACACAAAACAGAGCTTGTTGAGGAAATAACTCCTGAGCAGTTGCTGGCGTATGAGAAAACCAAAATTAAATCTGCCATTCGCACTGACTTTATTTTATCACTTGAAATTGTCATTATTGCACTTGGAACTATAGCAACCGCAACTTTTACTGAGCAATTGATGGTCGTAACAATTGTTGCCTTAATCGCTACTATTGGTGTTTATGGTATTGTGGCTTTGATGGTAAGAATGGATGATGCGGGGTATAAATTGATTGAAAAAGGAAAAAGTTCAAAAGGATTTTTAACTTTTTTTGGAGTTGTTTTGGTAAAATCACTGCCCATTATTATTCGTAGTTTATCTGTTTTGGGAACTCTTGCGTTACTTTTGGTTGCTGGCGGAATTTTCGTTCATCATATCGATTTTTTTCATCATATTTTGGCCTCTTTGCCCGCAATGCTTCAAGAATTTTTAATTGGTTTGGCAGTTGGTAGTTTAGTATTGCTAGTTATAATTTGGTTTAAAAAATCGAGAGAAATGCTGTTTTCAAAATAACTTTCAACCATTCATGTATCCATTTTTTGAACTCTAAAAATAGTTATCTTCGTAAAATGATTTCAGTCTTACTTGTTGGTAATGGAAATGTAGCAAACCACTTGTTGAAAGTTTTTCAAACGGTGAAGGACCTTAGTGTTTTGCAAATTAATTCTAGAAACTTAACGAACATTCCTACAGCAGCTATTACCATTATTGCGGTTTCTGATGATGCAATTGCGAAAGTTTCCTCAAAAATAACCAACCCATTTGTAGTGCACACTTCTGGAAGTGTTTCATTGTCAGCATTGCAAAACAAGACACGAAAAGGGGTTTTCTATATGTTGCAAACGTTTAGTAAAGACAAACTTGTCAATTTTCAAGAAGTTCCTTTTTGCCTTGAAGCTACCAATGAAAATGATTTAAAAACTTTGGAAACTCTTGCCAAATTACTTTCAGAAAAAGTATATTTTATCAATTCTGAACAACGAAAAGCATTGCATGTCGCTGCTGTTTTTGCAAATAACTTTGCTAATCATTGTTATCAAATTGCTGAGGAAATTTGCAAAATCCATCAAGTACCATTTGAAATTTTGTATCCCTTAATTGAAGAAACAGCAAGGAAAATTAAGTTATTATCACCCAAAGAAGCGCAAACAGGTCCTGCTATTCGCAATGACCAGCAAACCATTCAAAATCATTTAGTTTTGCTAAATTTACATCAACAAGAAATGTATACAATTATGACAAAATCAATCCAAGATGGGCATTAGTTACAAACAATTATTACCAAAAATCACAACCTTTATTTTTGACGTCGATGGCGTATTAACCAATGGAATGCTCACAATTATGCCTGATGGCGAGTTGTTGCGACACATGAATGTCAAAGATGGGTATGCTATGAAAACAGCATTGAATAGCGGTTATAGAATCTGTATAATTACTGGAGGCACTAATGAAGGTGTTCGAAAAAGATTAGAATTGCTAGGGATTGAAGATATTTATTTGGGTGCTCATAACAAGATCAAACAATACCAAGAATTGGTTGAAAAGTATAATTTGAAAGCTGAAAACGTATTGTATATGGGCGATGACATTCCTGATTATCCTGTAATGTTGTTGGTTGGTTTGGCGTGTGCGCCCAATGATGCAGTCCAAGAAATACAGCAAATTGCACATTATGTTTCCCATAAAAAAGGTGGCGAAGGTTGTGTTCGAGATATAATCGAACAGACGTTACGTGTGCAAAACAAGTGGAACGAATTTTATGATGCAAAAATATAAGACCTATGAAAAAAATAACTTTTACCCTACTCTTTTTAATGAGCGTATATACGCTGCAATCACAAACAATTTTTGGAAAATGGCATTCCACAAATGATGACACAGGCGAAATAGATTCAGAGATTGAAGTCTATGAAAAAAATGGAAAAGCATTTGCAAAAATCATTGAAATCAAAAACCCTGCGAGAAAAAATGCAGTGTGTGATTTGTGTAATGGCAAAAATAAAAATGCCCCAATTTTAGGATTGAACATCCTTACAGGATTGGAAAAAGACGGAAACGAATGGTCAGGAGGCACCATTTTAGACCCACGAAATGGCAAAGAATATAAATGCTACATAAAACTAGAAACGCCCAACAAATTAAAGTTGCGTGGTTATGTAGGTTTCTCGTTATTGGGAAAAACTGCCTATTGGACGCGTGCCTCTGAGTAAAATTCTTCAGTAAACACATATGTATTAGGTCCTCATTTAGGGTTTTTATCATTATTTTTTAGTGCAATAGACTATTTTTTGATGAATTTGCAGCACTGCTCTTAAGTATTTGCTCAGCAGCTTTGTGTTCATTGCAGTGCAACAACACAGGCATTGTAGCGCTACTTTTTTTAAGGACTCTTTTTTGGGTATGCGATAAAAACTAATGGAAAGCATTATGTATTTGAAAGTCAGTTTGCTGAAATCTAAGAGATTGCCACGTCGTTCCTCCTCGCAATGACGGGGGATTTCCGATGCTTCCTTCGCGCAAACCTCGATTTAAGAAATACGATTTACCAAAAAACGTATCTGTAAATTTCCAAATAACATTCCCTATCTTTATAAAAATTTAGCGCCATGAAATGGGAATCAAAATTAATAAAGCACAAAGGAGCGTTTAGAATAGGGATTATTTTTGAAAAAAATACCGAGTTAATTGCTCGGATAAAAACAGTTGATGGTTCTCGATGGAGTCAGTCAATAGGTGTTTGGCACATTCCTGATACCGAAGAAAATAGAATTCGATTTAAAATACCATTACATCACCAAACCGTTCCTTCCGAAGAAGGAATAGCCTCCATAGAAAAATTCAAACAATGGCTACTCTCAAAGCGCTACAGTTCAAGTACTATTAAAACCTATAGCGAAGCGTTAAAATCATTCTTAATATACTATAGAGAAAAACCTATTACTGAAATTACCAACGAAGATGTAATTGTATATAATAATGATTATATACTGAAAAACAATTTATCGGCTTCCTACCAAAATCAAATCGTGAATGCCATTAAATTATTTTTTCAAACCATAAGAAATACGAAAATGGTGGTAAATAAAATACACAGACCTAAGCGAGCCAAACTTTTACCTAATGTATTGAGTAAAGAGGAGGTGAAAGCGATCTTAAATGCCCATAGCAACATTAAACATAAAATGATGCTTTCGCTTATTTACAGTTGTGGACTTCGCTGTGGTGAATTACGGGTACTAAAACCTGTACATATTGATTCTAAAAGAAATATTGTATTACTTAAAAATTCAAAAGGGCAAAAAGACAGAATTGTACCCTTGAGTCCATTTATATTAGAAATGTTACGTGATTATTTTAAAATCTATAAGCCAAAAACGTATTTGTTTGAGGGACAAAACCCGGGGGAATTATATTCTGAAAAAAGTCTTCAAAGTGTTTTAAAACAAGCACTTCAAAAAGCTAAAATTACGAAACCCGCTACTTTACATTGGTTGCGACATAGTTACGCTACTCATTTGTTGGAAAGTGGAACTGATTTAAGATACATACAAGAATTATTGGGACATAGTAGTAGCAAAACAACTGAAATCTATACTCATGTGAGTACCAAGAGCATTCAACAAATAAAAAGTCCATTTGATGATTTATAATTATAAAATATTATATTTGAAAATAAATAAAGTCTAACGTTTGTCAGACAAAGCGCCCTGATTTAGGGTTGATAAGTCTGACTTTGTCAGACCTATATACTAGTTACC
>DDMS01000001.1:0-9412 GCA_002340765.1 Flavobacteriaceae bacterium UBA2540
CACTTATGAGTTGAACACAGCAATCTATTAATTTTTAAACTGAAAAATAATGATTAATAAAGGTTCTCAATTTTAAATGTGTATTTGATATACTTTCAAGATATTATTTCAAAACTAAATATAAGATTTTGATTATATTATTTGTTTCATTATATTTTTTTAAAAGATAATTTCTATAACGATAATCAAAATATTTTGGAAAATCCATTTTAAAAATAATGAATCTTTTTGCAATATTGTAAAAGTCGTTGGCGCATTTCTCTAAAAAATTTAATTATAAACCATCATTATTATTTAATTGGTTTAAAATTTCTAAGGATTTTTTCAAAAGATTGCTTTATCATAGAAAAAAAATCGTCATAAAATGAATATATTTATTAGCAGAAATTAAAACATTAATTGTAACAAAACAAATACTACCTCGTCGTAAGAATTTAAACCTGATATAAGAGATAAAAAAATATCAGTAACAAAATAACCAAAATGAATCAATCAGACTTTTTAAAAGTTGTTTTACCGTTTAAAGATAAAGTTTTTCGTTTGGCAAAACGTTTGCTTGTTTCAACTGAAGAAGCTGAAGATGCTTTACAAGAACTGTATTTTAAACTTTGGAAAAGTAAAGATAAAATCGTTGAGTATAAAAATGTTGAAGCGTTTGCCATGACAATGACTAAAAATTATTGTTATGATAGATTAAAATCAAAACAGGCAAGTAACCTAACATTGGTGCACAGCAATTATTTAGAAAAAGATACAGCACTTGACAAAAAAGTAGAATATCAAGACAGTTTAAGCATAGTGCATCAATTAATTGAAAAGTTGCCAGATCAGCAAAAGATAATCATTCAATTGAGAGATATTGAAGAATATGACCTCGAAGAAATTGGAAAAATGGTTGATATGAAACCCACTGCAGTAAGAGTGGCGTTGTCAAGAGCAAGAAAAACAATACGTGAAGAACTCATTAAAAAACACAACTATGGAATCAGCTAACATAGAAAAATTAATCAAAAAATACCTTGAAGGAAACACCAGTTTGCAAGAGGAAACCACCTTGAAAAACTATTTCACCAAAGGCATTGTTGCGCCTCATTTGCAAGAATACCAAACGCTTTTCACGTATTTCGTGACGGCCAAAGAAGAAAGTTATTTAAAAACCATTGAGTTATCTCCTCTTAAAAAATCCAAGAGAAACTATCTATGGTTGTCAATAGTAGCTTCAATAGCATTGTTGGTGGGTGTGTTTGTTGGCAAACAGCAATATGAAGAATATCAACAAAAACAAGAAGCCGAACGTTTGTTCGCAGAATTGTCTAAAGGATTAAAATTGATTTCAACCAATCTTCAAAAAGGAGAACAAGCAGTTGCAAGCCTCTACACACTAGAAAATACCGTAAACAAAATCGTAAAATAAACCAAGTAAATATTGAAACCATGAAAAAAATAATTTTATTCATTGCATTAGCTATAATGCCGCTTGCAAACCAAGCACAATCATTCTTTGATTCTTTAGAAGACATGGATGGCGTTGATATGGTTGTCGTAACCAAAGATGCTTTCGAATTGATTTCGAAGTTCAAAAATGTGAAAGTTGATGATAACGAAGGGATGAAAGTCTTCAAGATGATTCAAGATTTGAGAGAATTCAAAATGTTTTCAACCAGCAATGGTGCAATTGCCGACAAAATGGAAAGTATGATGCAAGCTGCTATCAAAAAACAAAATTTAAGTGAATTGATGCGTATCAAAGAAAATGACAATCGTGTTAAAATCTACGTAAAAGCATCTAGCAATAAAGATTTTGTTAGCGAAGTGTTGATGTTTATCAAAGGTATTAGCAATGAAACCAATAAAAAATCTGATTCAGTCATTGTGTCTTTAATAGGAAACATCGATATTAACAAAATGTCTGATTTAGCAGATGCGTTTTTGAACGACAAAAAGAAAAAATAATTCCTTAAACTAGCTGACTTAGTTAAAGTCAGCTAGTTTTATTAAACCAATTAATCAACACTATGAAAAACACAAGCACCCTATTAGCAATGATTCTTTTCGTTCATTTGGCAAACTCTTGCACAGACGAAAAATCGCTACAAAAATATTTGGTAGAAACGAGCGGAAAACAAGGATTTATGACAGGTGATATTCCTGTAAGCTCTTTAACTTCTGCAAAGGCAGCTGTTTCTGACGAAATCAAAGAAACCATCAAAAGTGTGCAAAAAATCAATGTGGCTTTTCTAAAAAAAACTGTTGAGAATGAAACTGTATACGAAACTGAGAAAAACACGTTGAAAACCATTTTCACCAACAAAGATTATAAAAGTTTGGGTAAAATGAAAATGAAAGGCATGAACGTAACTGTTTATTTTACTGGAGAAACTGACGCTATTGAGGAGATTATTGCATTTGGATATAGTAATGAGGTTGGAGTAGGAGTTGCACGAATTTTGGGTGAAAATATGAATCCTGCAAAGATGTTTGAAATGCTTAATGCCATAAATGTTGATGAAGGAAATATTAAAAATATGGGGAATATATTTAAAGATTGATATGATTTTCCACTTTTATAGAACCGCATATTTATAATAAATATGTGGTTTTTTATGTCAATACACGATATATCCGAATTTAACGGCGCATTAACAGCAACTTGCATGTATTTTGTTATTTTTGAACCAAGAATTATAAAAATATGAAGTTTCAAAAAAGCCTCTTGATTATTATTTTATTGATGAGTTTTCTTATCAATGCACAACAATCTAGTTATAAACCTGAAAGAGAAAAAACCCACAATTTGGTGCATACCAAACTAAAAGTGGATTTTAATTTTGCCCAGAAAACCATGAATGGTGAAGCTTGGATTACTGCCAAACCGCATTTTTATAGCACAAACTCTTTGACTTTAGATGCCAAAGCAATGATTATTCACAAGGTTTCTATCAACGAAATACTAATTCCTTTTAGCTATGACAACAGCGAATTCTTACGAATTCAGTTGCCAAAAAGCTACCAAAAAAACGAGGAATTTACAGTGTATATAAGCTACACTTCGCAACCAGAAAAAGTATATCAAAAAGGAAGTACTGCAATTACGGATGCCAAAGGATTGTATTTTATCAATGCTAATGGACTGGACAAAAACAAACCAACCCAAATCTGGACGCAAGGTGAAACAGAATCAAGTAGTTGTTGGTTTCCTACAATTGATGCGCCAAACCAAAAAACAACCCAAGAAATTTATATCACTGTTCCTGACAAATTTGTGACACTTTCAAACGGAAAACTCATCAACCAAATTAAAAAAGGAAATGAACGAACTGATTATTGGAAAATGGATCAAAAACATGCACCATACCTTTTTTTTATGGGAATTGGAGAATTTGAAATTATCAAAGATTCTTACAAAAACATGTCAGTTGATTATTATGTAGAAAAAGAATATGCGCCTTATGCAAAAGCTATTTTTGGGATGACTCCAGAAATGATAGGCTTTTTCGAATCGAAACTTGGTGTTGAATATCCTTGGAATAAATACAGTCAAATGGTGGTGAGAGACTATGTTTCTGGCGCTATGGAAAACACAACTGCTGTAGTGCATGGCGATCAAGCGTATCAAAAACCTGGTGAGTTGATTGACGAAAATGTGCATGAAAATACGATTGCTCACGAATTGTTTCATCATTGGTTTGGGAATTTAGTGACCTCTGAAAGTTGGAGTAATTTGACGCTCAATGAATCATTTGCAAACTACAGCGAATATTTGTGGCGCGAATATAAATACGGAAAAACGGATGCAGAAATGCACCATTATGAACAAGTGCTGGCATACAAAGAAGGTCAAAGTGAAGATAAAAATCTAGTGCGCTTCAACTATACTGACAAAGAAGAAATGTTTGATGTGGTGAGTTATAACAAAGGTGGAGCTATTCTTCACATGTTGCGAAAATATTTGGGCGATGACGCTTTTTTCTTGGGTCTGAAAACCTATTTAACCGAATTTAAATTCCAAGCTGCTGAAGTGCATCAATTGCGATTGGTGTTCGAAAAAATTACAGGAAAAGACTTGAATTGGTTTTTCAATCAATGGTATTTTGGAGCAGGTCATCCAAACATCGAAATTTCTTATGACTACAACACCTTGAGAAAAACGGTCACTGTAAATGTAGGTCAACTGCAAACAACTCCTTTTCAATTTCCATTAGCGATTGATATTTTTGAAAACGGCAAACGAAAAAGACACAATGTTTTTGTGGAAGGAAAAGACGCTTCGTTTTCGTTTCCTTATTCCACGCAACCCAATCTGATTCAGGTAAATGCAGATGGTGTTTTATTATGCGATATTAGTGAAAATAAAATATTAAGAGAATACATCTTTCAGTTGAAAAACGCTGACAATTATGAACATAGAAGAGAAGCATTACTTGAAGTTGCCAAAAAGCAAGAAGACAAAGATGCTTTTGCAGCAATGGTCAATGCATTGGATGATGAATCATTCAAAATCAAGATTTTGGCATTGCAACAAATCGATTTGATTAACAAGTTTACCAAGAAAGATGCGATTCAAAAAATCATGAAAATGGCAAATAATGATCCAAAAACCAGGGTGCAAGCAGAAGCGATTCACACATTGGGAAAATTAACAGACCCTGAATTGAAAACCATTTTCTTGAAAGCATTAGAAAGCAATTCTTATTCTGTGCTGGGAAAAGCATTGGTTTCATTGTATTATATTGACAAACTAGCAGCCGTTACAAAATCAAAACAATTGCCAGATGAAGTGCGTCAGATTTTAGCAACGCCTCTCACAAGAATTTTCATCGAAGAAAATGACGAATCAGAATTGCCTTTTGTAGCGAAAAATGTTTTATCGGGTATGTTTTTAACAGGTGATGACGCCACAAAAGTCTTGTTTCAAAAAGCTTTTAAACAGGTTTCTGAAAGTAATAATTCGGAAGCAATTCAGAATGTTGTGGATGATATGGTTGAGAAAGCAAAGCAGTTTAAGCAATTCAATTTTGACAAAGTAGTCATCAATTTGATGCGCACTATGATTCAAGAGCAAGAAAAAGGAAACAAATCTAACAGAGATAAAAACGTCCAAATTATTAAAACTGCCATGACAAAGTTGTTGTAAGTTTGGAGGTTGGTTTTTAGTGGTTAGAGGTTTATAATATAAATTGTCGTTTACCATAGAAAATCGATCGTTTCCAAACACATAAAGCACAACTTGTAACTCCCTCATTGCTAAATCGCAGACGGGCACGTAAATAACTGTCTGTTAATTTTATAATTAGTTCAGAGAAGCCAATGTGGTCAATCTTTGCTGACCATCAATTACTGTTAGTTCTTTGATTCTTGACGATGTATAAACATCATCTTGAACTTAAATAACACTAACAATGAAAAGGCATTCATTATGGTACTTGTCCCAACTTCCAAAGTGTTGTCTAAAAATTGTTTGCATTGACTTGTCGACCAATCATAATTTCTTTGGTGAACAGAAATCACAAATTGTGTCTTATTTTAAGATAAAAAGTTTTCTACTTTCCTTTCGTTTGCTTTCATATTATTTTTTTCTATTTATTCATGCCTATAAGCACTAATATCAAATAAAAGAGCAATCTTATAATTTTTCTTTAAATTTTAATTCTATAATTTTGAACTAAAATACTCATTTTACTAAAACTATCTAAAATAAGTTCACTTTTTCTAATTTTCTCTTGGTTATTTAAAAATAAAATTTAGATATTTGCACATCATTAAAAAAAACATGATATTTAATCAAAAACAACATCATCATTTTTACAATTGCTTTCAAGCGATTTAAAAATGTATTGAATAATTTCAAGATATTTATAAACCCGTTTGAGCAAATCAAACGGGTTTTTAGTTGAATCCATTTTGCTCAAACATCTAATCATAAAAAAAATGAGTAACTTACGAATTGCAATTCAGAAAGCGGGAAGATTACATGACGAATCCATGGAAATCCTGAAAGACATTGGTATTTCTATTGATAATGGAAAAGACCAACTCAAAGCCGCAGCTAGGGATTTTCCTGTAGAAGTTTTTTATTTACGGAATGGAGATATTCCCCAGTATTTGAGAGATGGAGTCGTAGATGCTGCTATTATTGGCGAAAATATTTTGATTGAAAAAGGAAGTGATTTGCCTTTTGTAGAGCGTTTGGGGTTTTCAAAATGTAAAGTTTCTATTGCAGTCCCAAAAGAATCAGACGCTGCTTGTTTGAAAGATTTGGCAGGAAAAGAAATCGCCACTTCCTATCCCGAAACTGTAAAACGTTTTTTAGATGCACAAGGTATTACTGCCAAATTGCACATTATCAATGGTTCAGTAGAAATTGCTCCCAATATTGGTTTGGCAGATGGCATTTGCGACATCGTTTCTAGCGGAAGTACGCTTTTCAAAAACGGTTTAAAAGAGATTGAAGTGTTGCTAAAATCAGAGGCTGTGTTGGCAGTTTCTCCAAAAATGAATGCAGAACGCAAAGCCATTTTAGAGAAAATTCAATTTAGAATTAAGTCTGTATTAAAAGGACGTGAATCAAAATATATTTTATTGAATGCGCCCAATGACAAATTACACGAAATTATCAAATTGTTACCGGGAATGAGAAGTCCAACTGTGATGCCATTGGCAGAAAAAGGTTGGAGTTCAGTGCACACAGTGATTTCTAAAAATACATTTTGGGAAATTATTGACGAACTAAAAAGCAAAGGTGCAGAGGGAATTTTGGTATGTCCAATTGAAAAAATGGTTTTATAATTTATGAAAACAATACTCAATCCCAATCAAAAAGATTGGAAAAAAATCTTAGAAAGACCCACCAAAACATTTGATGATATCGAAAAGACGGTTTTACAGATTTTTGATGACGTTCAAAAAAACGGAGATTTTGCCGTTGAAAAGTACACACAATTGTTTGATGGAGTTTCCATCGACAATAAATTTGTTTCTTCGGATGAAATTACGGAAGCCATTTCATTGATTGATTCGGAATTGAAAGATGCAATTCGAGTTGCTCATCAAAATATTACCATCTTTCATAAAGCCCAAAAAACCGAAAAAGTAAGCAAAGAGACATACAGAGGTGTATTTTGTTGGCAAGAAAAAAGACCAATTCAAAAAGTAGGATTGTATATTCCTGGTGGCACAGCTCCATTATTCTCAACAGTATTGATGTTGGCAATTCCTGCGGAAATTGCAGAATGCAAAGAAATTGTTTTGTGTTCACCACCAAACAAAGAAGGGAAAATTCATCCTGCTATTTTGTATGCAGCGCACTTATGTGGTGTTTCAAAAATCATCAAAGTGGGAGGTATTCAAGCTATTGCAGCATTGACTTTTGGGACAGAAAGCATTCCACAAGTGTATAAAATATTTGGACCAGGAAATCAGTTTGTAACGGTTGCCAAACAATTAGCCACCAAATACGGAGTTGCTATTGATATGCCTGCAGGCCCTAGCGAATTATTAGTAGTTGCAGATGATTCAGCCAATGCAAGTTATGTAGCCGCAGATTTATTGAGTCAAGCAGAGCATGGTGCTGATAGTCAAGTAGTTTTAGTCTCTACATCTAAAGTGTTGATTGAAGAAGTTTCTGCTGAAATTTCAAAACAATTGGCTGTATTGCCAAGAGTAGCAATTGCCACAAAAGCAATCGAAAACTCGAAATCTATTTACCTAGAAAACGATCAGTTGTGTTTAGATTTGATCAATGAATATGGCCCTGAACATTTTATAGTTGCTACAAAAAACAATGATTTTTATTTAGACAACATCGAAAATGCAGGTTCTGTTTTTATAGGGAATTATACCCCAGAAAGTGCAGGAGATTATGCATCAGGAACCAATCATACATTGCCGACAAACGGATTTAGCAAATCATATTCTGGTGTAAATTTAGATAGTTTTTTGAAAAGTATTACTTTTCAAGAAATTTCGAAAGAAGGAATCAAAAGACTCGGAAAATCTATTGAAATCATGGCTGAAGCAGAAGGTTTGCAAGCACACAAAAACGCAGTTACTATAAGATTAAAAGACTTGATATGAAGCCAATTAAAGATTTGGTAAGAGACTGTATCAAAGTCTTGAAGCCCTATTCATCAGCAAGAGATGAATATAAAGAAGTGTTAATTGAAGAGATGATTTTCTTAGATGCCAATGAAAATCCGTTCGAAAATGGGGTGAATCGTTATCCAGATCCACAACAAAATAAAGTGAAACAAGCGTTGTCAAAAAACAACGGAATTCATCGAAAAAATATCCTTTTAGGAAATGGAAGTGATGAAGTATTGGACTTGATTTTTAGGGCTTTCTGTGAACCTAACAAAGATAATATTATTACATTGCCACCAACCTATGGAATGTATTCTGTATTGGCAAATATCAACGGAATTGAAGATCGAAAAGTGATGTTGTCGACTGATTTTCAGCCAAAAGTGGAACAAATTTTATCCTCAGTTGATAAAAACACAAAAGTGTTATTTTTATGTTCACCAAACAATCCAACAGGCAATAGTTTTTCTACAGAAAAAGTTGAGACTTTGTTGCAACGTTTCCCAGGTTTGGTATTGATTGACGAGGCATATATTGATTTTTCGAAACAAGAAAGTTGGGCGAATCAATTGAGAATTTATCCAAATTTAGTCATCACACAAACACTTTCAAAAGCTTATGGAATGGCAGGAATCCGTTTGGGAATTTGCTATGCATCCGAAGAAATCATCCAAATTTTGAATAAAATAAAACCACCTTATAACGTAAATGAATTAACTCAGCAAAAAGCGGTGGAACGTTTGCAAGATAGGGAAAGAGTTGCCCAAGAAATTGCATCTATTTTATCCGAAAGAAATCACTTGTCAATTGCCTTGGAAGAGATTTCATTTATCGAAAAAATCTATGCATCAGATGCCAATTTTATTTTGATAAAAGTAGATGATGCCACTAAAAGATACAATCAATTGATTGCAAATGGCATTGTGATTCGAAATAGAACTAACCAACCTTTGTGTGAAAACACGCTGCGTTTGACAGTAGGAATTAAAGAAGAGAATGAGAAATTAATGAAAGGATTAAAAGACCTACAAGGTTATTAACTTACTGACCTGCAAGGTTTCAAAAACCTTAAAGTCTAAAAAAAATAGGAAATACCTACAAGGCTTTTGAAACCTTGCAGGAAAAACGAAGTATTAAAAGACCTCACAGGTTTTAAAAACCTGTGAGGTATGAAAAAAAGATTAATAAGTTAAATATGAAAAAAATTTTATTCATAGACAGAGATGGCACATTAGTATTAGAGCCACCTATTGATTATCAATTAGATAGTTTAGAAAAATTGGAGTTTTATCCAGGTGTTTTTCGTTGGTTAGGTAAAATCGCAGAAGAATTG
>DDMS01000001.1:9493-10346 GCA_002340765.1 Flavobacteriaceae bacterium UBA2540
GATATTGAATTGGCAGAAAACTTAAATGCTAGAGGAATCTTCATCAGTAATGATGAAAATTTAAATTACAAAAACGACACGCAAATTTTAAAAACGAGCAGTTGGAAAACTATTTATGAGTTTTTAAAAGCCAAACAACGCACAGGAAGCATCATCAGAAATACCAATGAAACAAAAATTGCGATTGACATCAATTTAGATGGCACAGGAAAAAGCAACATTCATACAGGAATTGCTTTTTTTGATCACATGTTGGATCAAATTGCACGTCATGGACAATTGGATTTGAACATCAAAGTGGATGGCGACTTGGAAGTAGACGAACATCACACGATTGAAGACACTGCCATTGCTTTGGGCGAATTATTCGCAGTAACTTTAGGTAACAAATTAGGCATAGAACGTTATGGATTTTCGTTGCCAATGGACGATTGTTTTGCACAAGCAGCTATTGATTTTGGCGGACGAAATTGGTTGGTTTGGGAAGCAGATTTCAAACGAGAAAAGATTGGTCAAATGCCCACAGAAATGTTTTTTCATTTCTTTAAATCCTTTACTGATGGTGCAAAATGCAATTTAAATATCAAAGCAGAAGGTACAAACGAACACCACAAAATCGAAGCAATTTTCAAAGCCTTTGCAAAATCCATCAAAATGGCAGTAAAAAGAGATGTGGAGAAAATGATTTTGCCGAGCACGAAAGGAATGTTATAGAAAGAGCCCATCCCAACCTTCCCAAAGGGAAGGAGTACCAATATTGAAAACAAATAATGAACAATAAAAAAGAAAGTAAAATCTACAATAGTGAGCAACTCTCCTCCTTTGGAGGAGTTGGAGGAGGCCTTGTAATTAT
>DDMS01000011.1 GCA_002340765.1 Flavobacteriaceae bacterium UBA2540
TATTATAACTATTTTATCGTTTTTAGTTTATATTAAAGATATAAATTAAGTCATTTGCATTTCAAAAAATTTGTTTGATTTGAACTTACTGAATTAATTTACGCACCAACAATTTTTTTTTTTTAAAATTGTTGGTGTGTTTTATTTGTAGAAACTTTATTCACTAACAAAACTTTTGTAGTTTTGACCGCCAAAATTAATTAGTAACATAAATAAAAATGAACGATGAGTAACTTAATGACTGTGGATGTTTTATCAAGTATCAAAGGAGCAAAATCCTCTGAGACAATCTCAAAATTATTTGAGGTAATAAAAAATGCCAATATTTCATCAAATAATATCTCTTCGAAAAACATTCAAAATACAGTTTCTTTGGAAGAATTAAGAGATGATATTGTGTTGGAAAGCACTGAAATTGAGAAAAAAATCATCATTGAAAACTTTCCAAAAGAGAAAAATGGATATTTAGTAGTATCCAAAGTGATTGAAGAATAATTTATGGAATCACAAATTAGAGAAATTCATCAACTATTAGTTGATCAAAAAATATCTTGTACTTCTTTGATTCAAGAAAAATTAGCCGCTTTAAAACCAAATTCGCATAATACTGTCAATTCACTTTTAGAGGATTTAGCCTTGGAAAAAGCAAAAAAAGTGGATGAGAAAATTAAAAATAGTGAAAAAATTGGCTTACTTGAAGGCATTCCATTTGGTTTAAAAGACGTGTATATGTTACAAGGAACTTTGACAACTGCTAGTTCTGAGTTTTT
The DNA here is from genome assembly GCA_002340765.1 of Flavobacteriaceae bacterium UBA2540. GTDB lineage: Bacteria > Bacteroidota > Bacteroidia > Flavobacteriales > Flavobacteriaceae > Polaribacter. The sequence continues at coordinate 771 of DDMS01000011.1, forward strand.
AAAATCCTATAAATCGGCATATACAGCAACAGCCATTCAAAAGTTAATTGATGCAGGAGCCATTCCAATTGTAAAAGAAAATGGTGATAGTTTTGGTCATGGTTCTTCATCTGAAAACACCATTTTTGGCGCCGTAAAAAACGCTTTCAATACAGAGTTAGTTGCTGGTGGTTCAAGTGGTGGCTCAGCAGTTAATGTGGCAAAAAAGTACACTGTTTTTTCAATTGGAGGAGATACAGGAGGCTCGGTAAGACAGCCCTCAGGATACAACAAAGTATATGGTTTGAAGCCCACTTATGGAAGAATCTCGCGTTATGGTTTGCTTGCTTATGCTTCTTCAACAGATTGTGTTGGACCCATTACAACTTCTATTGAGGACCTCAGAATTGTGTTAAATATAATGAGTGGTAAAGATGTAAAAGATCAAACAACCTATGTTTCTGATGAAATTTCTGAGGTGCAGGTTTCAAAATCTGACACCATAAAAACCATTGGATACTTTAAAAATTTCACTGAAAATGACGCTATTGATGCAACTATAAAATCAGATTTTTTAATATACATAGAAAAAATAAAAGCAACAGGAATTAATATGATAGCATTGGATTTTTTTGATGCTGAAACCTTAATTTCTACCTATTACACGCTTGCTATGGCAGAAACTGCCTCCAATTTGTCAAGATTGGATGGTACTAATTATGGTAATAGAATGGAAGGTGAAAATTTAAAAGACAGCTATTCCATTTCGCGTTCTAAAAATTTTTCTGAAGAAACAAAACGAAGAATTGTTGGAGGAAATCAAGTTTTATCACAAGGTTTTGCAGATGATATTTATATAAAAGCATTGAGTATTAGAAACGAAATTTCAGAAAATTTTGAAAAAGATTTTCAAGAAGTAGCTATCATAATTTCACCAGTAACTCCAAATTCTCCTCCTAAAATTGGAGACAGCTTAAAAAATCCTTTAGCCATGTATTTGTCTGACGCTTATACTGTTGGGTTTAGTTTAGGACAATTACCAACCTTAACAATTCCTCAAGGAACCCTGGCAGGAGTTCAATTGACTGCTGCAAAAAACAATGATGATTTATTATTAAAATTCGCAAACTTCCTAAAAGAAGTAATTTAATGGAACTGGAACAATTGAATGATTTACTCAAAAAACATGAATTAGAGCTTGTAATTGGCTTAGAAACTCATGTTAGATTAAACACAAAAACGAAGTTGTTTTGTTCGTGTCCAAACCAAGAAATAGATCAACCAAATCAGCATATTTGCTCGGTTTGCACCGGACAAATGGGTGTTTTGCCAGCAATAAATAAAGAAGCAATTAGAAAAGCTATTTATTTTGGAAAAGCGGTAAAATCGACCTTTTCTAATGAAATTATCTCTTGGGATAGAAAACATTATGAATATCCTGACAATCCAAAAAATATTCAAATTACGCAATTTCACAATCCCATTATTCCAGATGGACAAGTTTCTTGTTTCAGAAATGATGGTTCGCAATTTACGGTCAATTTAACACAGGTCCACATTGAAGAAGATGCTGCAAAATTGATGCATGAAAAAGATATTTCTCTGGTTGATTTTAATAAAGCTGGAGTTCCATTAATTGAAATTGTGACTGAACCTTGCATTCGTCAAATTGAAGATGCTTCAACATATGCACAATACATCCAAAGAATTGTTCAGAATTTGAAAATTTCGGAAGCAAATTTAGAAAAAGGAGAATTTAAATCAGACGTTTCTGTATCTCTTAGAAAAAAACACAGCTACCATTTGAATCCAAGAACGGAAATAAAAAACCTTAATTCTTTCAAATTTATAGTGGAAGCCCTGAAAGAGGAAGTTGAAAAGCAACTCAATTATTTCATTGAAAATAGGATATTTAGACCCGATCAAATCACTGTTTTGTGGGATGCAGATTTAAAGCAAACAAAAACGATGCGTAAAAAGGAATTTGAAGCTGATTATCGTTTTATTACAGAACCAGATATTCCTTTTGTAAATATCAAAAAAGAAATTGAGACGATTGAGGTAGATTTTAGTTTATTGCCTTTTGCAGTGGAATCAATTCTTATAAAAGGAGGTGTTTTACCACAAGATGCCAAATTTTTCACAGCAGATTCTTTGCGTTCTGAAACTTTTGTTAACATCAATAATGTGATTCATGATCCTTTGTTTGTGGCAAAAACGCTAGTGAATACTATTGGAGCAGATGAGTATAAAAAAATTTATAATGTTGCTCATTTGACCGAAATTTTTCAACTTTTCAAAGAGGAGAAAATTACAGCGGTTTTAGTTCAAAACGCTATTTTGAATTATTTGAAAAACCCAACTTTTGACTACACTAAATATTTTGATGAAAATACAATTTCAATGGAAAAAATAAAAAATGCCATTCAAAAAGTCATTTCAGAAAACGAAGTTATTGCCAAAGAAATTCAATCCGGAAATGAAGCAAAAGCAGGAATTTTAGTTGGAAAAATAATCAGTATTATTGGAAAAGGTGCCCCAGGAAAAATTATTCGTAAAGAAATTCTGAAACAATTAGAAAGCACTGATGAAATTTCAATGGATGAAAAAACAATCAATCAGCATCAAACTTCGAAAGTAAAAAATCAAAAAAAAGAAAGCAGAGACGAAGAAGAATTGAAAAGAATTCCAATTATAATTAAGGAGAACTATAGAACGCACAAAGCATCAGAAATCACAGAAAACACTATTAATAAAGAAGTTTCTTTATCAGGATGGGTTTCAAGTGTTCGTGATCATGGAGAATTGATTTTTATTGATTTAAGAGACTCAAGTTATGAAATTTTTCAAGTAAGATTGAGCAGAGAATCTTTTCCAAATTTAGACGAATTGGTAAAACTAAAACCAGAAACTGTCGTTATGGTTACTGGAATTGTAGTTCAGCGAAAAGAAGACGATTATAACGCAAGTTTGAGAACAGGTAAAATTGAACTTGAAACAACCAGTTTAGAGATTTTAAATCTATCTAAAACATTGCCTTTTGAAATAAAAAGAGCTTTCAAATCAAATGAAACGATTCGTTTTCAGTATAAATTTTTAGATCATAGAAATGAGGAAGTTCGCAAAGCAATTATCAATCGTCATAAAGTAATAAAATTATTGCGTGATGTATTAGATTCGGAAGAATTTTTAGAGATTGAAACCCCAATTTTAACTGCAGGAACTGATGAAGGTGCAAGAGAATTTATAGTGCCCACAAGAAAAAAAGCAGGTTCATTTTATACGTTGCCACAAGCGCCACAGCAATTCAAACAAATTTTGATGGTTGGTGGATTTGAAAAATATTTTCAGATTGCACGTTGTTTTAGAGATGAAGATTCACGTGGAGATCGTCAGCCAGAATTTACACAATTAGATATGGAAATGGCATACACAAGTATGCAAAAAATCATTGATTTAAATACTAAATTATTCAATGAAGTAGTTTTTAAAATCTATGGAAATCAATGGATTTTGCGTCCTTTTGAAATCATCACATACAAAGATGCTATGGACAAATATGGTTGTGACAGACCAGATTTACGATACGGATTACAAATGCAAGACATCACAGAAATCGTAAAAGAAACCACTTTTCAAGTTTTCAGTAAACCCATTGAAGCTGGTGGAATTGTTAAATGCATCAGAGTTTCTGCAAAAGACCAGGGATTTAAACGAATGTCTAAAGGTCAGATTGAAAACTTAACAGCTATAGCACAACAAAATGGTTTGGGAGGTTTAGCTTATATTATCGTGAATGAAAACGATTTGCAATCACCAATTATCAAATTTTTAGGAGAAGAAATTGCCGAAAATATAATAAAAACTACGAATGCTCAAATTGGAGATATTGTATTTTTCTCAGCTTCAGATTATGCAACAGCAAATAAAGCTTTGGATGCAATTCGTCAAGAAATGGGAAGAATACTAAAACTCATCAATCCAAAAGAATTAAGACCTGCTTGGGTTATTGATTTCCCAATGTTTGAAAAAAATGATGATGGCAGATGGACGTTTACTCACAACCCTTTTTCGATGCCAGCAGTATATGATTTGGAAAAACATTTAAATGGAAATGAGGAAGAAATAGGAAATATTATAGCGCAACAATATGATTTGATTTTAAACGGATATGAAATTGGAGGAGGTTCAATTCGTGCTCACAAATCAGAAATATTAGAAGCTACCTATAAAAATATGGGCTATACTAAAGAAGAAATGCTAAAAAGTGTGGGAACAATTTATAAAGCATTTCAATATGGCGCACCACCACACGGGGGAATTGCCTGGGGAATAGACCGTTTGATGATGATTTTAGAGAAAAAAGCATCCATTAGAGAAGTGATAGCTTTCCCAAAAACAGGAACATCTGAAGACTTATTATTTGGAAGTCCATCACCCTTATCAGACAAAAAAGTAGAAGAAATGAATTTAAAATTAATTAAAAAATAAGAATTCATCTCTCAAACAAATTCAAAAATCTCATTTATAAGAGATTTTTTTGTTTTACTAATATTTCAAAATAAATAAATTTTACATTTTTAATTTTAACGTCTTTTTTAGTTGATTTAAGAGACTTTTTTACTTTTAATAAATATTGATAATTTTGAAATAAAATTGCTAAAAAGTCTTAAAATCAATCCCTAAAATCGTAAATTTGAATTTGTAAAATTTTCAAAAAGAAGATTTTTTAATAATCTAAATTCAAATAATTCATTTAACGATGAGCGAAGAAAAAAAATACGAATACTCAGCAGACAGTATTCAGGCACTTGAAGGAATGGAGCACGTAAGAATGCGCCCATCAATGTATATTGGAGATATTGGCGTGCGCGGATTACACCATTTAGTATATGAAGTAGTTGACAACTCAATTGATGAGGCAATGGGAGGCTATTGCGACACCATTGATGTAACCATTAATGAAGACAACTCAGTAACTACTAAAGATAATGGCCGTGGAATTCCAGTTGATCTTCACAAAAAAGAAGGTGTTTCTGCTTTGGAAGTTGTCATGACTAAAATTGGAGCAGGAGGAAAATTTGACAAAGATTCTTATAAGGTTTCAGGGGGATTGCACGGAGTTGGTGTTTCGTGTGTGAATGCACTTTCTGAGCATTTAACAGCAAGTGTTCACAAAGAAGGTAAAATTTGGCGACAAGAATATGAACGTGGTAAAGCGTTGTATCCTGTAAAAACTATTGGTGAAAGCGATTTTACTGGCACAATTGTAACTTTTTTACCCGATAAAACTATTTTTCAACAAACTACAGAATTTAATTATGATACGCTTGCAACTAGAATGCGTGAGCTATCATATTTGAATAAAGGTGTCACCATAAAATTAACTGACAAAAGAAATAAAGATGATGAAGGAAATTTTATTTCTGAAATATTTTATTCCGATGAAGGCTTACCAGAGTTCGTAAGATATTTAGACTCTACCAGAGAAAGTTTAATTTCAAAAGTCATTTCAATGGAAGGAGAAAAAAACGGAATTCCAGTCGAAGTTGCCATGGTTTACAACACTTCATATGCTGAGAATTTGCATTCTTATGTAAATAATATTAATACTCATGAAGGAGGAACGCATTTGGCAGGTTTTAGACGTGGTTTGACAACTACCCTTAAAAAATATGCTGACGATTCTGGATTGCTAAAAAACGTTAAATTCGAAATTGCAGGAGATGATTTTCGTGAAGGATTAACTGCAATTATATCAGTAAAAGTTCAAGAGCCACAATTTGAAGGACAAACAAAAACAAAATTGGGAAACAGAGAAGTTACTTCCGCAGTTTCTCAAGCAGTTTCTGATATGTTGACCATTTATTTGGAAGAAAATCCAAATGATGCAAGATCCATTGTTCAAAAAGTGATTTTAGCAGCAACAGCAAGACATGCAGCTCGTAAAGCTCGGGAAATGGTACAGCGTAAAACTGTGATGACAATGGGTGGTTTGCCAGGAAAATTATCTGACTGTTCTGAAACTGATCCTGCACAATGTGAAATTTTCTTGGTTGAGGGAGATTCAGCAGGTGGAACTGCAAAACAAGGACGTGATAGAAATTTTCAGGCAATTTTGCCACTTCGCGGAAAAATATTGAATGTTGAAAAAGCCATGCAACATAAAGTTTTTGAAAATGAAGAGATCAAAAATATGTTTACCGCATTGGGTGTTTCTATTGGAACTGAAGAAGATCCAAGAGCGTTAAACTTATCAAAAGTTCGTTATCATAAAGTAGTGATTATGTGTGATGCTGACGTAGATGGTTCGCACATTGCTACTTTAATTTTGACTTTCTTCTTCAGATTTATGAGAGAAATGATTGAGCAAGGATACATTTATATTGCTACTCCTCCCTTATATTTAGTGAAAAAAGGTCAAAAAAGAGAATATGCTTGGGATGACAATCAACGTGATTTAATTACTCAAAAATTAGGAGGTGGTGTAACCATTCAACGTTACAAAGGTTTAGGAGAGATGAATGCAGAGCAACTTTGGGACACAACCATGAATCCTGAATTTAGGACTTTGCGTCAAATTACCATTGACAGCTTAACAGAAGCTGACAGAGTGTTTTCAATGTTGATGGGAGATGATGTTCCGCCAAGAAGAGATTTTATCGAAAAAAACGCTAAATATGCAAAAATAGACGTTTAAAGAATTTTTGAAAAATATATTTATACACACTTTTTACAAAACGTATATTTTTTTTTCTTAACCCGCATTTGAAAAAATTAACTCAATTTTACAACAATGAAAAAGTACATTTTAATTTTAATAGGAGTATTTTTCTTTTCGTTTAACACAAAAGCACAAGATGGATTTGAATCAATTTTGCTTGCTTCAGGTGGTGATGTTAATAAAATTATGGAGGGATATTTTGCACCTGCCATGGAAGGATTTATTTATGGCATGAATAATGGTTGGGCACATACTGCCAAAGTTCACAAAGTGCTTGGTTTTGATTTAACATTAGGATTAAGTGCTTCAATGGTACCCTCAAATAAAGAAACTTTTAGCTTAGCTGGTTTAACATCTATTTCAGGCGCTAGTTCAGCTCCGAGCATTGCTGGTGTTGGAACACAAACAAACTTAACTGTAACTAGAACTTTAACAATTCAAAATACAAATTCTCCTGTTTTTGGGCAATCACAAGTTGTAACTGCTGGTTTAACACTTCCAGGAGGAATAAAAGATGATTTACCACTAAACGCTGTCCCTGCTCCAATAGCACAATTAAATGTTGGATTACCTTGGAAACTAGAAGGAATGTTAAGAATTGTTCCAAAAATTGATTTAGGTGATGATGGAGGTAAAGTGAATATGTTAGGTTTAGGTTTGAAAAAAGAAATTACCAATTGGTTTGGCCCAATGGAAAAAACTCCTTTACATGTTGCTTTATTAGCTGCCTATACAACTATGGATGTTACTTACGGAATTGAAAATCCAAATTCTGGAAGTTTGATTATTAATGACGCTTCAGCTGAATTTGAATTAAAGGCATTTACAGTTCAAGCAATGGCTTCGCTTAACTTTCCAATTATTAACTTGTTTGGTGGTTTTGGTTATAGTAGTGGAAGTTCTTATTACAGAATGCCAGGAACATATCAAGGTAGTTATGACTACACTGCAAATGGTCAACAATATTCAGAAACTATAAATCTTAGTGCTCCAAATTTAGATTTTAATGTTAATGGTTTTACAACAACCATTGGAGCTAGATTAAGTTTAGGATTTTTCAAAATATTTGCTTCTTATACTTTGCAAGAATACAATGCATTATCTGCAGGTATTTCTCTTGGTATTAGATAAATTCCATTAAAAAAATATTTTTTAAGACACCTTTTGGTGTCTTTTTTTATGATATTTAAATATAAAAATAGTCAGAATATCGTATTTTTGTGACTCAAAATTTAATATTAATAAAAAATAAAAAATATGAAAGTTTCAGTTGTTGGTGCAGGTGCAGTAGGTGCAAGTTGTGCAGAATATATTGCTATTAAAAACTTTGCCTCAGAAGTTGTTTTGTTGGATATCAAAGAAGGATATGCTGAAGGAAAAGCAATGGATTTGATGCAAACTGCTCCTTTAAATGGTTTTGATACAAAAATCACAGGAAGTACAAATGATTATTCAAAAACTGCAAACTCTGATGTTTGTGTAATTACCTCTGGTATTCCAAGAAAACCAGGAATGACTCGCGAAGAATTGATTGATATCAATGCTGGAATTGTAAAAACTGTAGCAACCAATTTATTGCAATTTTCTCCAAATACAATCATGATTGTGGTTTCAAATCCGATGGATACCATGACATATTTAGTTCATAAATCAACTCACATACCGCCAAATAAAATTATTGGAATGGGAGGTGCATTAGATTCTGCACGTTTTAAATATAGATTGGCTGAGGCTTTAGATGCTCCAATTTCGGATGTTGATGGAATGGTAATTGGCGGTCATTCTGACACTGGAATGGTTCCTTTGACAAGATTGGCAACTAGAAATTCTGTTCCTGTTTCAGAATTTATTTCAAAAGAAAGAATGGAACAAGTAAAAGAAGACACCAAAATTGGTGGTGCAACATTAACCAAATTATTAGGAACTTCTGCTTGGTATGCTCCTGGAGCTGCAGTTAGTAGCATGGTTCAAGCAATTGCTTGTGATCAGAAAAAAATATTTCCTTGTTCAGTATTATTGAATGGTGAATATGGTTTAACTGATATTTGTCTGGGAGTTCCAGTTGTAATTGGCAAAAACGGTATTGAAAAAATCGTAGAAATTAATTTAAACGATATTGAAAAAGCAAACATGATTGAATCCGCAAAAGGAGTTGTTTCAGTTAATGATATGTTGAATTTATAGGCTTTTAACTTTTAGACAATAAAAATAAAAAAAATTAGAAACCCATTGACTTTTCTCTAACAACCAAAAACTATCAACTAACGTTTTTTTTACGATAACCCAAAAATCACTCCGTCTTTATCAATTTTCATGTTTTCTGATGTTGGAATGATCGGCAATCCAGACATTCTCATCATTTTCCTAAAATCGGAATTACAAATTATGCTCCACCAGCAATTTCAATTTCTATCACAGTTACTTTAAATCGCTGAAGTTTTCCAATTAAAGTTTCATTAAAAAAAGTAAGTCATTTTTAGAATTTATCAATTTAAGTTATTAGACATAACCATTTTTACTAGTTTGCCATATTAATAATTTTAATTATTCAAAAACATCCTTCTTTAAAATACACAATAAATGTTATAAAACAATTGCTTACTCTACTTCGAAATACTATATTTGCACGTTTTTAAAAAAAGAAGTCGACATAAATTAAAGAAGATGCAAAACAAAGGACTTATTAAATTATTTGCTATCCTTTTTGGATTGGTAAGTTTATATCAATTATCATTTACATTTATCGCAACAAAAGTTGAAGATGATGCAACTGCATACGCTAACAAAAATGTACCTAATAATAATGCAAGAGAAAAAGCTACATTCGAAAGAAAGTACTTAGACAGTGTTGCAAACAAGGATATTCTTGACTTAGGATTCACCAAATTCACTTATAATGACGTGAAAGACAAAGAGATGAATCTTGGTCTAGATTTAAAAGGTGGTATTAATGCCATTTTACAGGTTTCAGTGAAAGAAGTATTAATAAGTTTGTCAAATGATTCTAAAAATGAAGTTTTCAATAAAGCTCTAGCTGCTGCTGACGAAAGACAAAAAACTAGTAGTTCTGATTATATAGATTTATTCTTTGAAGAATTTGAAAAAATAGCTGGTACCACAAAACTAAGTGACCCTTCAATTTTTGGAACAAAAGCTTTGAGCGAAAAAATTAGTTTCAACGAAGACAATGCCTCTGTAAAAAAGACATTACAAGAAGAAATCACTAGTTCTATTGGGACAGCTTTTGAAGTTTTAAGAAGTAGAATTGATAAATTTGGTGTTACTCAACCAAACATTCAAAGAATTGGAACTTCTGGAAGAATTCAAATTGAATTGCCAGGCGCAAAAGATATTGAACGTGTTACAAAACTTATCACTAGCAAAGCTGAATTGCAGTTTTGGGAAGTTCTTACAAATGCTGAAGTTCAAAACTTTTTCTTTGAGGCAAATACTCTTGTATCTTCAATGTTAAAAGACAATATTGTTGCAGAAAAAGATTCACTTAAAAAAGATGATATTGATGATTTATTAGGCAAAACTGTTGACTCAACAAAAACTCAAAAAAATCTATTCACCTATTTATTTCCAAATGTTGCTCAATCTGAGCAACAATTGAGTTCACTAGTAGGACAAGCAAGAGTTTTAGATACTGTAACTGTAAATAATTTATTAGCAAAAAAAGAAATTAGAGCTCTTTTACCAAATGAAATCCGTTATGTGAAATTTTTATGGGATTACAAATCAGAAAAAGGAACTGATGGTTCTGAATTGATTGGTTTATATGCTATTAAAGGAAATAGAGCAAACAAAGCAAATATTGAAGGTGATGTGATTTTAGATGCTGCTCAGGTGTTTGATCAATTGAACAAACCAGAAGTTAGCATGACTATGAATAGTGAAGGCACTAAACAATGGGCGAAAATGACCTCAGAAAATGTAGGGAAATTTGTAGCTGTTGTTTTAGATAATTATGTATATACTGCACCATCAGTAAATCAATCAATCACTGGAGGAAGAACTTCAATTTCTGGAGGTACAATGACAATTGCTGAAGCTGAAGATATTGCTACGGTTTTAAAAGCAGGAAAATTACCAGCAGCAGCTAAAATTATTCAAGCAGAAGTTGTTGGACCATCGTTAGGACAAGAATCTATTGATGCTTCTATAAATTCATTTATAATTGCAATTGCGATTGTCTTACTTTGGATGCTTTTTTATTATGGAAAAGCAGGTATTTTCTCAAATATTGCACTACTTGTTAATATCTTATTTGTTTTCGGAATCTTAGCTTCTTTCAATTCTGTATTGACATTGCCAGGTATTGCAGGTATTATTTTAACAATAGGGATGGCAGTTGATGCAAATGTAATAATCTATGAGAGAATTAAAGAAGGACTTTCATTTAAAAAAGGTTTAAAACAATCTGTTGATGAGGGATTCTCAATTAAAGGTGCACTTTCTGCAATTATTGATGCAAATATTACGACTCTATTAACAGGTGTTATTTTATATATTTTTGGAACAGGACCAATTAAAGGTTTCGCTTTAACATTAATGATTGGTATTGCAACTTCTTTATTTACAGCAGTTTTTATAACTAGATTATTGATAGATAGTGCAGTTGAAAAGAAAATGAATTTGACTTTCAATACCAACTTTTCTAAAGGATGGTTTACAAATATTAATATTTCATTCATCAAAAAACGTAAAGTTGCGTATGTAATTTCAAGTATTGTTATAGCAATTGGATTGATTTCAATTTTTACTGTTGGATTAAAACAAGGAGTTGATTTCAAAGGTGGACGTTCGTATGTTGTTCGTTTTAACCAAGAAATGAGTGCTACAAAAGTAGCTCAAGAATTGAAAACCCTTTTTGGAAGTGCACCTGAAGTAAAAACTTATGGCTCTTCAAATCAACTAAAAATAACGACTGTTCACAAAATTGACGAGGAAGGTGAAGAAATTGATGAACTTGTTCAACAAACTTTGTTTAATGGATTAAAACCATATTTAGGCAAAACAACTTACGAAGATTTCAAACCTGGATTTGAAAAACAAGGTGCAGGAGTTATGAGTTTCTTAAAAGTGAGTCCAACCATTGCTGATGATATTAAAACTTCAGCATTGTACGCAGTTTTTGGTTCATTACTAGTAGTTTTCTTATATATACTATTACGCTTTAGAAAAGTATCTTACTCACTAGGTGCTGTAGCTGCAGTATTTCACGATGTATTGATTGTTTTAGGTGTGTTCTCAATAACATATAGTTTTATGCCTTTTGACATGGAAATTAACCAATCTTTCATTGCAGCCATTCTTACAGTAGTTGGTTATTCGCTGAATGATACTGTAATTATTTTTGATAGAATTAGAGAATTTTCAAACGAAAGAACAGGAAAATTCAGTGATTTGATCAACAGCGCTATTAACATTACTTTGGGAAGAACAATTAATACTTCTCTAACCACTTTATTGGTAATATTGGCAATATTTTTCTTCGGAGGTGATTCTATAAAAGGATTTATGTTTGCATTAGCTGTTGGTATAATTGTTGGAACGTATTCTTCAATATTTGTGGCAACACCAATTATGTTCGATACCACAAAAATAGAAGAAAAAAATAGTTAATATTTTTTAAAAATAAAAAAACCGTTTTTAATTTCTGAATTTCAGATTAAAAACGGTTTTTTCATTTAACATATACGAAGTATATTTACAATCCCATGAAAACTATAAAACTTCAAAATTTATATTTTAATCCTTTCATTGATAAGGATGAAATTGCTGCGATTGTAAAATACTTAGCATGGCAAGTAAAATCAGATTTGTCAAAAAATGAAATTCCACTTTTTGTTGGAATATTAAATGGATGTTTTCTATTTGCAGCTGATTTCATCAGAGCTTATGAGGGAGATTGTGAAGTTTCATTCGTGAAATTGGCATCTTATTCTGGAACCAAATCAACTGATGAAGTGAAATATCTTTTAGGTATAAATGAAGATTTAACTGGTAGAACCGTTATTATTCTTGAAGATATCATTGACACAGGTGCTACTTTACAAGAAATTTATACTATTTTTAGAAATAAAAATGTAAAAGAATTAAAAGTAGTTACCTTATTTTTCAAACCTGAAGTTTTTAAAAAAGAATTACCAATCAATTATATTGGAAAAAGTATTGAAGACAAATTTATTGTTGGATATGGCTTAGATTATAATGGATTAGGAAGAAATTATCCATCAATTTATCAATTAACAACCAAACCAAAAATGAAAAATATTGTTTTATTTGGACCTCCAGGTGCAGGAAAAGGAACACAAGCAGATTTGCTAAAAGAAAAATATCAGTTAGTTCATATTTCAACAGGTGATGTTTTTAGGTTCAATATCAAAAATGAAACTGAACTTGGAAAATTGGCAAAAAAATATATTGATGCTGGTGATTTAGTCCCTGATGAAGTAACTATTGATATGCTAAAAGCGGAAGTTGAAAAAAATAACGATACAAACGGAATCATTTTTGATGGATTTCCAAGAACAGCCTCCCAAGCAACTGCTTTAGATGAATTTTTATCTGAAAAAGGTTTGCAAGTTGACGCGATGATTGCTCTTGAAGTTCATGAGGATTTATTAGTCGAAAGAATTTTTGGAAGAGGAAAAACAAGTGGAAGATCAGATGATACTGATGAAGAAAAAATCAGAAATCGCTTTAATGAATACAATACAAAAACTGCGATTTTAAAAGATTTTTACGAAGCTCAAAACAAATATTTTGGCATCAATGGAGTTGGTTCAATTGACGAAATTACAACTCGTATATCAAATGTATTTGAAACACTTTAAAGTTAAGAGTTCAAGGTTCAAAATTCAATTATAAACCAAAAATATTTAACTCTGAACTTTAAACTTTGAATTAAATAGAATAAACCATAAACCAATAACAATAATTGAAAACCACCATGACTGAAGGAAATTTTGTAGATTACATAAAAATATACGCTACTTCTGGAAAAGGTGGACAAGGTTCAACGCATCTTCACAGAGAAAAATTTGTTGAGAAAGGTGGCCCTGATGGTGGGGATGGAGGACGTGGAGGGCATATAATTTTGCGTGGAGATCAAAATTTATGGACGTTGTTTCATCTGAAATTTAAACGCCATTTTAGGGCAACTCAAGGTGGTGCAGGAAGCAAAAGTAGAAGTACTGGCGCTGATGGTGAAGACGTTTATATTGATGTGCCTTTAGGAACGATTATTAGAGATGCTGATACCGACGAAATTATTGTTGAAATTACCGAAGATAAAAAAGAAGTTATTTTGTTAGAGGGCGGAAAAGGTGGACTTGGAAACTGGCATTTTAGAACGGCAACCCATCAAACGCCAAGATTTGCGCAACCAGGAATTGAAGGACAAGAAGGTTGGTATCGAATTGAATTGAAAATTTTGGCAGATGTTGGCTTGGTAGGATTTCCAAATTCTGGAAAATCAACCCTACTTTCTGTAGTGACTGCTGCAAAACCAAAAATTGCAGATTATGCTTTTACCACTTTAAAACCCAATTTAGGTATTGTAGAATATCGAAATCATCAAACTTTTGTGATTGCTGATATTCCAGGAATTATTGAAGGTGCTGCTGAAGGAAAAGGGTTGGGTCACCGATTTTTACGTCATATTGAACGCAATTCCGTGTTGTTATTTTTGATTCCTGCGGATAGCAAAGATATCAATACTGAATATGATATTTTGCTGAACGAACTCAAAAAATACAATCCTGAATTGCTTGATAAAGATCGTTTGTTGGCAATTTCAAAAACAGATTTATTAGATGAAGAACTGAAAAATGAAATAAAACAAACGCTTCCAAAAGGAATTGAAACGGTTTTTATTTCGTCAGTTGCTGAAATTGGCTTGATTGAATTGAAAGATAAATTGTGGAAAATTCTTCACTAAAAAATATTTTTATAGGTAAAAATTACTCTTTCAACTGAATTCGAATGGGCAACGTATATTTCGTTGTCACTGGAATTCCTCTTTTGATCGCGGGATAAATTGCTGGAATTTTCTGAATACTTTCTTGAATCACACTGTCCAATTTAGGAAGTTGATTTTTTATGATTTCGGAAGCATCCATTTTCTCAAATTGAATTTTTCCTTTTGAATCAATAATCAAAGAAACATTCACAATTTCATCTATAGAATCATGGATGGTAAAGACCTGTTTTTGAAGCTCTGCTCCTATTTTTTGATGAATTGAGGTTCTAAAACAATACGATTTTGCTTCTTTTTCAATGATGGAATCACAGATTTTAAAAGACGGAGAAAAATCGACTTCATTAAAATTGATGATAGTATCTAAAATTGGTTTTTGTTGTTTTTTTGAAAAAGGGAGATTTTCGCACGAAATGCAAATTATTAAAAATAGCAACAAAGAAAAAACACGCATTAACATAGTTTAGTTTTTTATGTGAATTTAGTAAAAATTTAACGAATTTTAAACCAAAGTTTCAACTTTTAAAATCAACATTTCAACCTACTCTTTTCAGTCATTTTTTTCATATAATCTGGGATGATCACAATTTGAATTCCATTTACTTTTCCTTCAATGAATTTGATATTTTCATGGTTTTAAGAAATTTTACGAACTGCTACTCCTTGTTTTGCGACCATACTTGAACCCTTGACTTTCAAATCTTTAATCAACACCAAAGAATCTCAAGATTCTTAAATTACGCAATTATAATCTCTGTTAATTATTATTTCTCCTTCTTCTAACTGCTCGCTTAAAAATTGTGCAAAAGCCAAATCTGATTCTTCTAAAAATAGCTTGTCCAGTAATTCATTTAGCCAACCTGCCGTTTTTAAGAAATGCTACATTCTCCAAGCAACCACTTTTACTGGCGAAAATTCACTCCGCATAGAATCTTTCAAACAACGTCAGTGATTTGCGTCAGTTTCTGTTTGATTTTCTATTTGAAGAATACACTTTTCACAAGACAAAACACTTCCATAGAAATCTCCATTTGAAACTTATTTCACTTCATAAATCTAAAATTTTTCTGTTAATGTGCAAAATTCACATTGATTTTCCTAACTTTTTTTAGGTCTTCTAATAAACTCATTTTTGATCGATTTTTGGCAAAAGTAGTGTTTTAAAAAAGATTTTTTTGAAGCTATTCCCAGCTTTTCGCACTCGCTTTTTTCGAAAATGAAAAAGAGCTCAAACAATGCTACAATCAGGGCTAAGCGTATTTGCCAGTTAATCGCAACTCCTGCAGGGTTTCATTTGAACCTTGTAGGTATTTTCAATACTATTAAGTTTATTACTATAGTGTTTTAAAAATTGTAGGTTTTTTCAAAAATACTTAGACTATAACTGCAAGGTTTTTGAAACCTTGCAGGAAAAATCCAATTTAATGACGCTTGAGTTTCTTACCTTTGAAAAGGGTAAGATGAGTATTTTATTTAATTTCTAACGATGTAAATTGAAAAGAAGTTCCATCAAACAGGCCTTTGTCTGACAATTTTAAAGACGGAATTACCAACAAAGCCATAAAAGACAACGTCATAAAAGGTGCTTTCAAAGTGCTACCCATTTCTTTAGCCATTTTATCAATTTCGGCATAAGATTTTCCAGTTTCTTGGGCAGATTTTTCTGTCATAATTCCTGCAATTGGCAAAGGCAAGATTTTTTTTTCAGATGAATTTACAGCGCAAACTCCTCCTTTATGCTGAATAATGAGATTTACAGCCCTACAAATAGCCTCGTCCGAAACTCCAACTGAAATAATATTATGAGAATCATGCCCCACTGAACTTGCAATGGCGCCTTCTTTTAATCCGAAATTTTTGATAAATGCAATTGATGGTATTGAATTTTGATAACGATTTACAACAGTCATTTTCAGTATATCTGTGTTAGTATTTGAAACCAAATTGCCATCTACAATCAAAGAATCAGATTCAATTTCATTGGTAACCAATTCACCATCCAAAGCTTCAATTACTCTAATTTTTTCAGAATCTGAACAAAATTTAAAATCTGACACTTTTTTAAAATCAACATTGAAATTGTTTACAATCTCAATAGCAACCGATTCAATAAAAGAGATTCCATTTTTCGCAATCAATTGCCCGTCAATATACGTTTCTAAAACATTAAAATCAGTCAAATTATTGACCAATATAAAATCAGCTGCATCTCCATTTTGCAACAAACCAACATCTAAATTATAGTGTTTTACAGGATTTATACAAGCTGCTTGCAATACTTTGTATACGTCAATTCCTCTCGCAACAGCTCTTTGACACAACTGATTGATATGCCCTAACAACAAATCATCTGGATGTTTGTCGTCGGAACAAAACATCATATTTTCGTAATGTTCAGGCAATAAATCAATCAATGCATCAAAGTTTTTTGCAGCACTTCCTTCTCTAATTAACACTTTCATGCCTTTTTGCAATTTCTCAAAAGCTTCTTCAAACGTAAAACATTCATGATCTGTAGAAATTCCTGCTGAAATATATTTTGAGATTTTTTCACCTCTCAAACCTGGAGCATGACCATCAATGGGTTTTTGGTTATTCTTTGCATGATTTATTTTTGCCAAAACTTCTTTATCATTAAACAAAACTCCAGGATAATTCATCATTTCAGCCAAATATTTGATGTCAGGATTTTCCATCATTTTTTTGATATCTTCTGAGTCAATCACTGCTCCAGCACTTTCAAAAGTAGTTGCTGGAACACAACTTGGAGCTCCAAAATTGAATTTAAAAGGTACTTTTTTTCCATTTTCAATCATAAATTCTATGCCTTTTACGCCCAAAACATTGGCAATTTCATGCGGATCAGAAACTGTTGCAACTGTGCCATGTGTTACAGCGATTTTTGCAAATTCTGACGGAACCAACATCGAACTTTCTATGTGAATGTGCGCATCAACAAAACCCGGTAAAATATAGTTTTCAATCTGATGATTTGAATGTCGAATGTCAATAATTTTTCCATTTTCAACCTCAATTTCTCCTCTAAATTTTGTCCTATTTTGAATGTCAACAATAATTCCTTTGATAATCATTTGTAGTGAATTTTGACAAATTTACAAATTATAAAAGAGGGTTGTTGTGCGATTTCTCAACTTTATCTTATTTTTACTTAATGGAACAAAATGAGCAACTTATTGCACTTATTAACAAATTTGAAAATTGGGCAAAAAAGCAATATTTTTCTCTGAAAGATTTATTTCCAACTATTAACAAAACATTTATTTATCCTATGGATTTAAGTATAAATAGCTCTTGGATTGTTGGGGAAAAGGAGTTTAACAATCTAACTTTTTTTGGATAAAAATTAAAAAATATTCAAGAAAAAGCATCTGATAAAATACTTGCAGGTGGTTATTTAGAAAAACGTACTTTATACACTTCTTCTTTATTTGTGAGAAAAATAAACGACGAATTTGATAGAAGAAATACACATTTAGGAATTGATTTTTGGCTTCCCAAAAACACGCCAATTCATGCCATTTTAGAAGGTGAAGTTGTGTGTGCTTCTGTGGATTTGGAACACAAAGGTTATGGAGGTTTGGTGATTTTAAAACATACTATCGAAGATTTTTATTTTTATTCGTTGTATGGACATCTTTCTGTAAAAAGTGCTTTGAAAAATACCATCGGAGATGTTCTTAAAAAAGACGAAAAAATTGCGGAATTGGGAGATTCAATCGAAAATGGGGATTGGGTTCCTCATTTGCATTTTCAGATCATGTTAACTTTATTAGAGTATCAAAATGATTTTCCTGGTGTGGCTTTTGAAAGCGAAATAGAAATCTGGAAAAGGATTTGCCCAAACCTGAATTTGTTATTCAAATTAGAGCAATTATAGGTTAAATTAATAACATCCTATCCACATGAAAAGGACTTATATCTAATGAAGTTTTTTTATCAGAAATAATTTCTGTAACCAATTTTCCTGTTGCAGGTCCCAAACTCCAACCCATCATAGCGTGACCTGTAGCGAAAGTGGCGTTTTTAAATTTAGTAGACTTTCCGATATAAGGCAATCCATCCGGTGAACAAGGTCGCAAACCACATTGTGCATTTTCAATTTCTTGGGAATTAATTTTCAAATCGGAATAGTAATTTTCAGCAGCGTTTACAATTGCTTTGACACGCACAGGATTGATGTGGTGATTGATGCCGCCAATTTCCATAGTTCCTGCAAAACGCGTAAATCCGTTCATGGGAGTTACTGCAACTTTTGCTTCCATCAAAATTCCTGGAATGCTAATATTGGTAGGTCTTTCAACATTAATTCGATAGCCTTTTCCTGCTTGAATTGAAATATTCAACCCTAGTTTTTTGACAAAATTCTGTGTCCAAGAACCTGTGGCAAACACAAATTCATCCGCACTAAAATCTTGTTGATTTACTCGTACTGAACATATTTTATCACCTGAAAAAACAATATTATCAACGATTTTATTGGAATGAATCACTACTCCATTGTTTTCTAAATATTTTTTCAATTGGGGCATAAATTCATTGGGTGTCATGTGCGCATCAGAATGATAATATACAGCACCTTTGACATTTACTTCAATATTTTTTTCGATTTTCTGAACTTCTTCTTTTGATAGATTTTCTACTTTCAACCCCAATTCAATAGCTTTTTTCCCAACATTCCATTCTTCTTCTCCTGCTTTTTCGGTTTTGTAATACATCATCAAACCTTTGTGCTCATAAAAAAAATAAAACTCTTTGGATGCAAACATTTCCTCAAACAATTGTCTGCTGAATAAAGTAATATCTTTGATAACAGGTATTGATTTTTCAACTTTTGAAGCAGTTGCTGATTTTTTAAAAGCCAATGCCCATTTTAAAAAATCAGACTCCAATCTTGGTTTCACATAAAAAGGACTTGAAGGATTGAACATCCATTTAATCCCTTTTGAAATCATTCCTGGAGCAGCCAAAGAAACAATATGACTTGGCGAAATATATCCTGCATTGACATAAGAAGCACCACTTGAAAAATCAGATTGGTCAATTACTGTGACTTGATGTCCTTCTTTTTGGAGATAATATGCTGAGCACAATCCTATAATTCCACCACCAATTATGATACAGTTTTTCATTAAAATATTGAATTAAATAACACTAAATCCGAGAGCATAAGGATCATCTTCGGTATCTATGATTATTGTGTTGTAACCATAAATTTTCGCCCAACCTTGAATACTTGGAATGATTGCCAACTTTCCACCAATCATAGTTTCATTTTCAACACAACCTATAAAAGTGCTTCCAATAAAACTTTCGTGGATATATTTTTCGCCAATTTTCAATTTTCCTTTGGCATATAATTGTGCCAATCTTGCTGAAGTTCCTGTTCCACAAGGACTTCTATCAATGGCTTTGTCGCCATAAAAAACCGCATTTCTTCCGTGTGAATTTTCAGTAATTGGGGTTCCTGTCCACAATAAATGAGTCACATTTTTGATGGTTTCGTTTTCAGGATGCACAAACCAATTTGGATATTTTTGATTGATGCGTTCTCTAACAATTTGTGAATATTGAACAATTTTTGATGCAGTAAAATCTTGAATTCCTGAAAAGTTTTTCTGAGGATCTACGATTGCATAAAAATTTCCTCCATAAGAAACATCAAACGTAATTTCACCCAATTCTGGGCAATCTATGGTTAATTTTTCGGTGACTAAATAACTTTTTACGTTGGTTAATTTTACCCAATCTACTTTTTTATTGGTTTGCTGATATTCGATTCCAATAAGTCCTGCTGGAGTTTCTAAAGATACTTTTCCAGCAACTTTCGGAATAATCAACCCTTCTTCAATAGCAACAGTAATCGTTCCAATAGTGCCATGACCACACATTGGTAAGCATCCTGAAGTTTCAATAAACAAAATTGCTGCGTCATTTTTTGAATCATGAGGAGGATACAAAATACTGCCACTCATCATATCATGACCTCTTGGTTCGAACATCAAACCTCTACGAATCCAATCGAATTCTTTTAAAAAATAAAGTCTTTTTTCACTCATTGAACTGCCTTGCAATCCTGGCGCACCAGTTTTAATAACTCTTACAGGATTTCCGCAAGTATGTGCATCTATACAAACAAAGGTATGTTTACTCACTTTTTTATCGAATTTAATTCAAAATTTCAAGCATAAATTTATAAATCCTCCAACTCTTTCTGAACTTTTTTGGGCAATCCTTTTTCGACTAAATCATAAGAATAATTGATAAGTTTTATAGCCAATTCATCAGAAATATCTGCAGAATTTAGCCTAACTGTATTCCATAATTTTTTATTCATGTGATATCCAGCAGTGATTCCTTCATATTCTTCTCGCAATTCAATTGCCCATTCTGGATCGCATTTTAGATTTATTTTTTGATCGCCTTTTTCCCAATCGTTCAAACCAGCCAAAGCAAACATTTTTCCCATCACTTTGAAAACTAGTGTCAATTCATCAAATGGAAAATTTTCAGAAACCCCATTTTTGGATATACAAAAATCCCGAAATTGTTCAATGTGCATAAAAGATTGATTTAAAAAACTGTTCAAATACCAACTAAAAAAAGTATCTTTCGATTCAAAAATACAATTCTTTTGAATATAGAATCCAATTTTCTTGCACAAACTTCATTGATAATTTATGCTCCAAAAAAGCACTAAAAATATACTTTTTCAACTATTTCAGATGTTCTTCTCATAGATAATCCTGGAGAAATAAAATGGTTAAATACCCATGGATTAAACTTTAAAGATGAATGTAAAATTGTTGTTCAAAATTCGAATTTGGATAATTTTTTTCTGAAATTATTGAGTGATTATGAACATCTAAACAAGTTTATTTTAAAAGAAAACTTGATTTTTTTAACAAATCTTATACTAAAAACTGACCAAAAAAATTAAGTTGAGAACAAATGCTTTTTATAATATCTAATCATTTTTTTGAGTATTCAAGAAAAAAGAGCCAGTTATTTTGGTTGGATTCAAAAACGAATTGAGGTAAATAAAAGAATTATAAGAGAGAAACAAAGTGGTTATTTACAGTTTTTATTAATAGAATCTATCGTTGATAATTATTTGGAAACGTAACAAAAAAATGCTGAAATAAATTCTTACACCTTAAATATTTCAAATATCAAACCAATACCAGCTTTTGCATCATTATTAGAAAAAAGAAAACAAGAATTGTTAAATTTTAAAAAGGCAACATTGAGTTTAAGAGAAGTTGTCATGAAACTTGAAAATATTGAAATAAAGGTTTTTAACAACAAATACTTTGATGAACTCAAAGAGCAAATCAATAATTTGATTACCAATATCGATTTTGAATTGCAAGAATTGGAAAGTAAAATAAAACTAATTTTCAGTATTCAAGGTCATCTTTTGAATGAGGTCAGGAAAACGTTGACTATTTTGTCTGAAGTTTTTATTCCATTGACATTTTTAGCGGGTATTTATGGAATGAATTTTGAAAATATACCCGAACTTAAATACCAAAATTGGTACTTTATTTTATTAGGAATTATGTTTGTGATTGCTTTAGAGAATATTTGGTATTTTAAACGAAAAAATTGATTTTAAGTATTTTAAAATTGAAATTTTAATGACTATTTGCAAGAAATTCTTCTAAAATCAACAAACTTTCTTTTGGATTTTCTTCCATTGGAACATGACCTGAATTTTCTAAAATAAATAAGGAAGCATTTGGTAAAATATTATTAAAACGCCTTCCATTTTCTAAAGGAATCCAAGTGTCTTTTGCACCCCAAATTAGTAAAGTTGGCGTTAAAATAGTTTTTAATTTTTCTAAATTTTTGAATTCATTTGGAGTAAAATCTGTTTTTGCCCTGTCAATAAAAGCTTGTCTATTTCCTTCTCTTAATGCCATTTTGTGATATCTATCAATCAACTCTGGTGAAATTTTTGAATCATCAGCATACACTTCTTTGATATTTTTTTCGATGAAAAATTTTGGAGTGATGTATAAAAATAGTGAACTCAAAATAGGTGTTTTTGCCATTTTAAAAACAAAAGGTTGAGGCCTGTTTGTGGGCAAACCACTTGCATCAATCAAAATGAGTTTTGCAACTTTTTCTGGATGTTCAGCTGAATAATTCCAAGCAATATTTCCTCCCAAAGAATTTCCTGCTACATAAAATTCATTCACATTTATTTTTGATAAAAATTGATGTAAAAATTTGGTGTAACTCTCAATAGAATAATTTGCATTTTTATTAGGTCCAGTAATTCCGAATGCAGGTAAATCCAAACGAATTACCCTGTATTTTTTTGAAAGTTCGGTTGTCCAATCATCCCAAGTATTCAAAGAAGCTGCTGTTCCGTGAAGCAAAACAATAGGAAAACCATTACCTTCATCCTTATAATGCACTTGCATTCCGTCAATTTCTATAAATTTAGAAGCTTCATTTGCGTAGATTTTTTTTAAGTTCTCAACCGGAATATCATGGTAATATCCTTGATAGATAAGAACAGAAATCAACAATACTACTCCTACAAAAAATTGTTTAATTAGTGACCTTTTTTTCATGACTTATAATAAAATCTCATATAAAATTGGCTTACTTGGAGTAGCATCATTTTCAAATGGCGCAATCATCAGATTCAATAAATACTCACCATCTTTTACTTTATTTGACACATAAATAAATTCAGTTATCGTGGCATCCATTCTAATTTCGCCTGAAGTATTCCAAAAAGCATTGTGTGCTAATAATTCTCCTCCATCTTTTTCTTTATCCACTGAAGGCAAATCAACCAACAAATGTTTGATGCCTTTTTCTCTCAAATAAATGGCAGTTTCCTTTAATAAATAAGGAGGATTTGTGTTGGAATAACGCATTTGTTTTTTATCACCTCTCAAATTTGGTAAAGTTCTAATGACAACTGCATCTCTCTTTTTATTTCTAAGCGTGTTTTGTAACTGTTTTTGGGATATTATAAAATCCCCTTCTCTGAATTCTGGAGCGACTGTAATAACTTCAGCTAGAAAAAAATAATGCTTTAAATTTTGGTTGACAGAATGAACTTTTTCAGTAATGTGACCAACACATTCTGTATGTGTAATATGCGAATGTGGATTGAAATGGATATTGTTAAAATTAACCACAGAACCTTCAGCAACCGAGATAATTTCGCCATCAAATTCTTGAGGAAAAATAGTTGGATCTCCTATATACCATGCATTTACGTTTTGCTTTGTTGGATCAATTGAGATTGAAATATCAATGGGGTTTGAAACGTCAATTTGAATTTTTCTGGAATTATATTCTATAGTTACTTTCATTTTGATGAAACTTTTTGATGCATTTCAAAGATAGTATTTAAGAACTTTATTTTGAAATTTTCTTTTTGAAACAAATTATAAC
Organism: Flavobacteriaceae bacterium UBA2540; assembly: GCA_002340765.1. Classification (GTDB taxonomy): domain Bacteria; phylum Bacteroidota; class Bacteroidia; order Flavobacteriales; family Flavobacteriaceae; genus Polaribacter. Next base: position 24,902 of record DDMS01000011.1, read on the forward strand.
AAATTCAACATAAACAGATCTGAAGCAATTCCGTCAGATAAAAAAAGGCCTTTTTTGGTGGTCTTTAAAATGCCATTTTCAAAAATCAACAAGCCATCATCAGTATATTTCTTTGATTGTTGCGCCAAATATTCAACATATTTTTCACCAAAATTATTTCTGATTTTTTCGATTGAAACTCCCCAAATCGTTCGCAAACCTGTCATAATTATTTCATTGTATTGATCAGTTTTTGTCAAGGTTTCGCTTTCAAATGGCAAGGTACTTTGTTGGATAGCTTTGATATATTTTGCATTGTTTTTAACATTCCAACTTCTTTGGTTACCAAAAAAAGAATGAGCCGAAGGCCCAATTCCCAAATATGGTTTTCCCAACCAATATGCAGTGTTATTTTTACTAAAAAGTCCTTCTTTCCCAAAATTGGAAGTTTCATAATGGATAAATTGATTTTTCTCTAAAATTTCTTTCAAAATATAAAATTGTTCTTGTGCTTTTTCGTCATCAACATTTTTGATGATTCCCTTTTTTATAAAACTTTCTAACGCTGTTTTGGGCTCCACAGTGAGTGCATAACTTGAAATATGAGGAATTCCAAAAAACAATGCAGTATTTATATTTTCAATCCATTGTTCATTGCTACAATCTGGAATTCCATAAATCAAATCGATTGAAATATTATTGAAATAGTTGATTGCAATTTCCAAACATTGCTTTGCTTCCTCAGCATTGTGAGCGCGATTCATTAACTTTAAATCGTATTCAAAAAAAGACTGAATTCCAATACTTAATCTGTTAATGGGTGATTTTGAAAGCGCAATAATTTTTTCGTTTGATAAATCATCTGGATTTGCTTCTAGAGTGATTTCAGGATTTTCTGTAACAGAATGGTTATTGTAAACAGTATTAATAATGTAATTTATTTCATTGATTGACAACAAACTAGGTGTTCCTCCCCCAAAATAAATGGTTTCAATAATAGTATTTTCGAGTTCGCTTTTCCTAAATTCAATTTCTTTAGTAATAGCAGTAATCACTTCATCTTTTTTTTTAATCGAAGTTGAAAAATGAAAATTACAATAATAACAAGCTTGCTTGCAAAAAGGAATGTGGATGTAGATGCCGCTCATTTTTTAACTCGTTTCTCATTCTTTTTCACAAAACTCTCCCAACCTGAATAATTAGTGCCCCCTTCAACTCTTCCAACATTGTAAAAATGACAAACTGCTGCAGCCAAACCGTCAGTTGCGTCTAAATTTTTTGGTAAACTTTGGAGATTTAAAAGAGATTTTAGCATCAAAGCAACTTGCTCTTTGCTCGCATTTCCATTTCCTGTAATGGCCATTTTTATTTTTTTTGGCAGATATTCTGTAATCGGAATTTGGCGAGACAAACCTGCAGCCATAGCAACACCTTGCGCTCTTCCAAGTTTCAACATCGATTGCACATTTTTTCCGTAAAAAGGAGCTTCAATGGCAATTTCATCTGGATGGTGAGTGTCAATCAACTCAATGGTACGTTCAAAAATATGCTTTAATTTTAGATAAGGATCATCATATTTTGAAAGTTGCAATTCATTCATTTGAATAAATTCCATTTTTTTTCCAACCACTTTTATGAGTCCAAAACCCATAATTGTTGTTCCTGGATCAATTCCTAAAATAATTTTCTCTGCTGTCAATAAATGTAGATTTAAAATAACGCTTTTAGTAAAGATTCCGCATTAAACCAAAGGTAAATAACTATCGCCAAAACCAATACTAACAAAAATCCTTTTTGAGGATTTTTTTGTTTTATATTGCCAAATTTTCTTTTAAATTCCAATTGTATTTAATTTAAAAAGTAATACAAACTTAACACTATTTTTTTCAACCAAAAACCATCAACCAAAAAACATCAACCAATTTTAATTGCCCTCAACATTTCTCTCTTTCCTGGAGGTCCTTGCAATTTTTCGATGGTAAATCCAACAGATTGCATCGCTCTTCTTATACTTCCTGCCGCAGCATACGTTACTAAAATTCCATCATTTTTCAATGCTTTGTACATTATTAAAAAAATAGCTTCTGTCCATAATTCTGGTTGAACTCTCACGCCAAAAGCATCAAAATAAATTAAATCAAAAGTATTCTCATCATCAATTTCATTGAAAAATTGCTTTCTTTTTGTAAATAAAAAATTGTCTGAAATTGGATGCTTTTTTTCCCAAAAAATTGTATGCATTTTTTCAAAAAAAGACTGAAATTCCTGAACATGCAATTCAGAAACATAATTGAGTTGTTGAATTTCTGAGGTTTTCACTGGATAAGCTTCAACTCCGACATAATCAATCATTTTGTTTGACTTTTTTGCTTCTAAAAAAGTAATAAAAGCATTCAAACCTGTTCCAAAACCAATTTCTAAAATCGAAATTTTATCGGAGGAAATTGTACTAAATCCATTTTTTATAAAAACATGAATTGCTTCTTGAATTGCGCCATGTTTTGAATGATATTGCTCATTCCATTCAGGCAAATGAATCGTTGTTGACCCATCAGAAGTGATCAATATTTCTCTTTTCAAAAATTGTCAATTTTCAAATTATCCCGAATTAAAAAGTTTGAAATAAAATGGTTACAATAAAATTATTTTTTCATTAAAACGCCATTGGCTTCAAAAACAAATTCCTTTTTTGGTAAAGTAATTTTGGAAATTTCTTCAGCAGATTTTCCTGCATCTTCAGCATAATGTTTTAAATCATCTACAGACACTTCTGTTACGTAAGCTTTTCCTTCTATAATCACTTCGCGGTCTTTTGAATCTAATGGAATGAAAAATCCATAATCTTTAAAACGAACCATTGTTTCAATTTCGGAACTTAAACCAAGTTTCATCCAACAACCTTTTTTTGAGCAAACTTCTTTGATCCTTGAAGAAAACTTCATGTTTAAAGTATCCCCAACTTGTAATGAATTAAATTTTGACAACATTTCTAATGAGGACAAAGCATCTTTTTCTGAAATTTTGTTTCCAAATGTATCAAAACTTAAAGCTATTTCTTCAGGTTTGTTATGATCTTCTTGACTCTTTTTGTTTGTTTTACAAGCTGTTAAAAAAAGAATTGCTACCGAAAAAAAACGAACGATTAATTTCATGTTTTTTTTATTTGATTAATTAATACAAATGTAAGAATTTTAAAAATCAATCCCCATTTTTAGGACTTTTTTGGATAAATAATTTATGTACCTTTATGGCTTATTTGAAACCAAAAAAAGATGACTTCTTACATAGAAATTCAACGAATAGAAAAATCGAAAATTGCTACAGTTGACTTTGATAATTTGCCTTTTGGAAGTGTATATTCTGACCACATGTTAGAGTGTAATTTCAAAGATGGAACTTGGCAAAAACCTGTCATTAAGCCTTTTGCAGCAATTTCTTTGGATCCTTCAGCAAAGATTTTTCATTATGGACAATCTATTTTTGAAGGAATGAAAGCTTACAAAGATGATTCAGAGAACACCTTGCTTTTTAGACCATTAGACAACTGGAAACGATTGAATAAATCAGCTGAACGTTTAATGATTCCTGAAATTCCTGAAGAAATTTTTATGGAAGGATTGAAAACGCTTTTGAAAGTTGATAGCGATTGGATTCCTAGAAATCCAGGAAGTTCTCTATATATTAGACCATTTATGTTTGCAACTGGCACTGGTTTTCATGCTTCACCTGCAAATGAATATAAATTTATCATTGCAACTGCACCTTCAGGGGCTTATTTTGCTGGAAAAGTAAAAGTATTAATTGAAGAAAAATATGCACGTGCTGCAAATGGTGGAGTTGGATATGCAAAAGCTGGAGGAAACTACGCTGCACAATTTTATCCTACACAATTAGCCATTGAAAAAGGATATAATCAAGTAGTTTGGACTGATGATAATACACACCAATTTATTGAAGAAGCTGGTGCCATGAATATTTTTGTAAGAATTAATAACACCTTAATTACGAGTCCAACAAGTGATCGTATTTTAGATGGAATTACCCGAAAAAGTATTTTGCAAATTGCAGAAGATGAAGGCATCAAAACTGAAGTTAGAAAAATTTCTGTTGGAGAAGTTGTTAAAGCTGCAAAAGAAGGTTGTTTATTGGAAATGTTTGGCGCAGGAACTGCTGCTGTAATTTCGCCAATTGCTGGTTTTGGATATCAAGAAAATGATTATGATTTGCCAGTTTTAGAAGATTCTTTTGCTTCTCAATTGAAGAAAAAAATAACTGACATTCAAACCAATAAGGCTGCAGATCCTTATGGTTGGAGGATTTTTGTTGATTAATTTTATAAAATCATACTGAAAGCACCAATCAAAAGTTGGTGTTTTTTTATTGTATTAATTCCTATTTTTACAATCTTAAGCTACCATCTCAAATCTATTACAATGAGTTCACAAAAATTGTATTCATATATTTCTTTTCTCTTTTGTTTATTTTATTCAATAAATCAAACAGCTCAAACAAGAAAAGTCATTACGTTAAAAGAAAACTGGAAGTTTCAAAAAGGAGCTATTGAAAATGCACAAAACATCACTTTTGATGATGCAAAATGGCAAAAAGTTTCTGTGCCTCATGATTGGGCAATTTATGGTCCTTTTGACAAAGAAATTGACAAACAAAACGTGGCAATTACTCAAAATGGAGAAAAAATTCCAACAGAAAAAACAGGCAGAACAGGCTCCTTGCCTCACATAGGAACAGCTTGGTATCGCAATGAATTCAGTCTTTCTACAATTGAAACTTCAAAAAAAATCATGTTGCTTTTTGAGGGAGCAATGAGTGAACCTGAAGTTTTTATCAACGGAAAAAAAGTAGGTGAATGGAAATATGGCTACAGTTATTTTTATTTTGACATTTCAGAAAATATCAAAGAAGGTAAAAATACAATCGCTGTAAAACTCACCAATAAAGAATTTGCTTCAAGATGGTATCCTGGAGCTGGTTTGTATAGAAATGTTCGTTTGATTATCAAAAACCAAGAGAGTATTGCTCAATGGGGAACTTTTATCACAACACCTTTTGTGACAGATTCTCTCGCCAAAATCAATATAAAAACTAGCATAAATTCAAATAAAGGATTTGTAAAAACAACCATTTTTGATGCTGAAGGAAAAACATTAATTTCTCAAGAATCAAGTACGATTTTTGGACATGAATTTGAGCAAAATATTCCACTAGAAAATCCAACATTGTGGAGTCCTGAAAATCCTTATTTATACACCGCAAAAACGGAATATTTTGTCAATAATAAACTTTCTGATGAAATTACCACGCGTTTTGGTGTTCGGGAAATTGAATTTACTCGCGAAAAAGGATTTGTTTTAAATGGAGAAATCACCAAGTTCAAGGGAGTTTGTTTGCATCATGATTTAGGTCCTTTAGGAACTGCCATCAATAAAACTGCTTTAAAAAGACAGATGATAATTCTTAAAGATATGGGCGTGAATGCCATCAGAAGTTCACACAATATGCCTTCTTTTGAGCAACTAGAATTGGCAAACGAAATGGGTTTTTTATTTTTAGCAGAATCATTTGACGAATGGAAAAAACCCAAAGTCGAAAATGGTTACAATCGATTTTTTGATGAATATGCTGAAAAAGACATCGTAAATTTAGTTCGTGCAACCAGAAATCATCCATCAATAGTTATGTGGAGCTCAGGAAATGAAGTACCTGATCAATGGGGAACTGAAGGCGTAAAACGTGCCAAATGGTTGCAAGATATTTTTCATAGAGAAGACCCAACACGTCCTGTAACTGTTGGAATGGATCAAGTAAAAGCAGTGATGGAATCTGGTTTTGGTGCCATAATGGACATTCCAGGATTGAATTATCGCGTGCATTTGTATGAAGAAGCGTACGAAAAATTTCCACAAGGATTTATTTTGGGTTCTGAAACTGCATCCACAGTAAGTTCAAGAGGTATTTATAAATTTCCTGTAGAGAAAGGGTCTATGAAACAATATGACGATTTTCAAAGTTCGTCTTATGATTTGGAATATTGCAGTTGGTCAAATTTGCCTGAAGACGATTTTATTTTGCAAGATGACAAACCTTGGGTTATTGGTGAATTTGTTTGGACAGGTTTTGATTATTTGGGCGAACCAACTCCTTATGACGAAAAATGGCCTTCAAGAAGTTCGTATTTCGGCATGATTGATTTGGCTGGAATTCCAAAAGACCGCTATTATTTATATAGAAGTAGATGGAATACCAAAGCCGAAACTTTACACATTTTACCACATTGGAATTGGGAAGGACGTGAAGGAGAAAAAACGCCTGTTTTTGTGTATACCAATTATGAAAGTGCTGAACTTTTTGTGAACGGAAAAAGCCAAGGAATTCAGAAAAAAATCAAAAATGGAACTCCACAAGAACGATATCGTTTACAATGGAATGATGTCATTTACGAACCAGGAATTTTAAAAGTAGTTGCTTTCGACAAAAACGGAAAAGCTATTGCTGAAAAAGAAGTAAAAACTGCTGGAAAGCCTCATAAAATAATCTTAGAAACTGATAGAAAAACCATCAAATCTAATGGAGAAGATTTGAGTTTTGTAACGGTTTCTGTAGTGGATAAAAACGGAATTCCTTGTCCAACAGCCACCAACCAATTGCAATTTGAAGTAACTGGAAAAGGTACTTTTAGAGCTGCTTGTAATGGTGATGCAACTTCATTAGAATTGTTTCATATGCCAACGATGAAATTATTTAGTGGGAAATTGGTTGTTTTGGTAAAATCCACAAAAGAAGCTGGAAAAATTGAATTGAAAGTTTCAGGAAAAGGCTTGAAAAAGGGAATTATTGAATTGGAAGCTGTTTTAAATGATTGATTTTAAAATTAAAGTAATGATTAAAAATTCTCTCATCATTTTTCTACTCTTTTTTTCATTCTCGACTTTTAGTCAAGATAAAAAAAACGAGATAGATTTAATAAAAACCACCATTGAAAATTATTACAATGGATATATTAACAGAGATTTTTTGCTTTTAGAAAAAGCATTTGATCATCAAAATGGCACAATGAAAGTTCCCATTTTAAAAGATGAAAAAATCATAGGTTTCCAAAATCATTTCTTTAAAGATTTAATTCAAAGATGGAGTTCTAGAGAGAAATTATCAGATGATGTTTTAAAAAAATGTGCTTTGACTATTTTGAATTTAGATATTGTTGAGCAAAAAATAGCGAGTGCAAAAATCAATATGAAAGTGGATAAAACTATGTATATTTATATTTTATCTCTTCAAAAAATTGCTGGTGATTGGAAGATTACTAATAAAACTTTTGTTATAAAAGAGTAATCATTCCTTATCCAAAATCGCTCCAATATCAGGTTTAAAATAATTTGGCCCTTTCAACACTTTGCCATCTTCTCTATAAATTGGTTTTCCATCTTCACCCAATTTGCTCATATTACTGCGTTGAATTTCATTGAAAACTTCCTCAATTTTATCCTGCATTCCATGCTCAATAATAGTACCACAAAGAATGTATAACATGTCTCCTAAAGCATCTGCAACTTCCACCAAATCATTGTTATTTGCAGCTTCTAAATATTCTTCGTTTTCTTCACGCATCAATTTATAGCGCAATAATTTTCGGTCTTCGCCAATGTCAACGGTAGGTTTGTGATTGATTCCTAATTTAAATGCTTCATGAAAATCGGTTACTGCTTGTATTTTATCTTTCATTTTTTAGATGGATTTTAGACTATTTTTAACAATTGAAAAATAGCATTCTTTCTTGATTTAATTCGTAATTTTGTATTCGAAAATACAGAAACTTTTTTAAAAAAAGCTCTGATTTTTTAAAAATCAATTAAGAATTATAGCTATGTTTTTAAATGCCTTTTTTTCTACTGGAAGAATAATTTTTATCCTCTTTTTTGTGATTGCTTTTACTTCAGTTTTAGTTTGGAGTTATAAAAAAGACATCAAAAATCACGAGCGTTATTATAAAAATGCAGGTAAAAAAGTAGCTATTTATGGTGGAATTATCATCGCTATTTTTGTGGCCCTGAGAATTATTTTCGGAAACTAATTTTCAATAATTAGATTTTTTATCAAGATTTTACTTGCATGACTCATGAAATTTAAAGCAATTTCTTTTATGATCATTGACCATTCCAACTGCTTGCATAAAAGCATACATTACTGTTGAGCCCACAAATTTGAATCCGCGTTTTTTCAAATCTTTAGAAATTTTATCAGAAATTATAGTTTTTACAGGAACTTCTTTTCTTTGATGACAACAATTTACAATTGGTTTTCCATCAACATAACTCCAAATAAAACTAGAAAAAGAACCAAATTCTGCCTGAATTTCTATAAATAATTTTGCATTTATAATGGCACTTTGAATCTTCAAACGATTTCTGATAATTCCTTCATTTTGCAATAATTCTTGGTACTTAGATTCAGAATATGTGGCGATTTTTTGATAATCAAAATCATCAAAAGCTTTTCTGAAATTTTCTCTTTTATTTAAAATTGTCAACCAATTCAATCCTGCTTGAAAGGTTTCCAACAATAAAAACTCGAATAAAATGGCATCATCAAAAACAGGAACTCCCCATTCATGATCATGATATTCTTGATAGATTTTTCTATCTGTGACCCAAAAACACCGATTTTTCATATTATTTTGCTTTGATTGGTTTGATTGCTGTTTGGCGTTCATTTACATATTCAAAAAAATCGTCTCCAAAAAATCCAGCTTCCTCCAACATAATTCGGATATCTTTGTTCCATTCTTTGATGAAAACTGTGGTATTTAATTCAATAGCATACGCTGTATTTTTTCGCAAAGCGTAATCACCTGTATAAGGCACACCATTTTGTGAATCCCACATGCCAATTGTAGTTCCTGCACTGTGTCCAAAAGTACCTAAAGGATGTGTGTAAATTGATGGTCTTAATCCTTCATTTTTTCCATCAAATAAAGATTTTGACAAAATTTCATTCCCAGTTTTTCCTGATTTCATGTTGGATGTTAGCAAGTCTTGTACACGATTTCCTTTTTGAAAAGCTTCTTTCAAAAAAGAAGGAACTTCATTTTCATCTGATTTTAAAACATACGCATGCTGTTGACAATCAGTATTTAAACCTATATAACTAATTCCAAAATCACAATGCAATAAATCGCCTTCTAAAATAATTTCTTCTTCTTTTTGTTTAGAAAAAGATTCGATATGCGATTTCAAAGGGTCGTTTTTTCTTTGGACATCAATGGTGGGATGAAACCAAGTTTCTAAACCTAAATCAGTCACTTTTTGACGTAAAAACCAAACCACATCTTCAGTAGTTGTGATGCCATGTTTGATAATTTTTTCAGAAAAAGCCTCATCAATAATATCATGAGTGATTTTCACTAAATCTTTAAAAAGCAACATTTCTTTTACTGTCCTTGTCTCTATCCAAGCGATTGCCAAATTTTCTGCAGACACAATTTTTGAATGAAATGCTGTTGGTAAATTCTCTAAAAATTCCTCATAATCTGTTTTTACCAAACCATCCGCTAAAGCAAAATGTTCTGAGAAATTAACTCCAATTTTTGACGGATTTTTCTCTTCGATAATCGCTGTTAAAGCTTTCCATTGATCAGGTTGTTGTTCTTTATTCCAAGCCGACTTAATACTTTTTCCAATATCATATCTTGCAACTGCCAAACGTTCTAAAGTATTTTTCTCTTTGTCTCTATAAAAAACAATGATGGTTCTTCTGCGTGCATTAATCCAAGTTGCAGGTAACATAGTTTTCAAAACAGGATCTTCATTATATTCTCTTGAAATCAACAACCACATGTCAATATGAGCCACATCCATTAATTTTGGTAAAAGATTTAAAAAACGATCTTCCAAAAGTTCGTCTTTCAAAATAGCACGTTCTTTTTCAGATAAAATAGTAAATTTTGGAATTTCATTGTTGTTTTTTTTACAGGAAAAAGACACTAAAATTATATAAATGCAAAGAATTTTTTTGAGCATAAAATTGATTTTAAAAGATTTTAAAAATACTGTTAAAAGGGATGAAAACCAATCAAAATTGAATTATTTTTTGCAAATTTACACTACTCAACTCATTTTTATGATGAAAATCCTAAATCCACTTTTGCTATTTTCTTTAATTTCTCTTGTTTTGTGGAATTGTAGTTCAGTGCCAATTTCAAAAAAAAAGATTGAAAAAGAGAAACCTGTTGTGATTGCAAATGATAGTTTAGAGTATGAAATTATCATAATTGACATTGGATTTAACTATTTTTTAAATGCTATTGCACAACCTGTTGGCTATTATTCACAAAATTATATGGAAGTTAGAAACAGAGTTTGGGTAACAAGTTGGAATATGAGAGCCCAAAATCCCTTGCAATACAATCCAAATATTTACGAAAATACTATTGATTATCAGTCATCTATTGATTATGGCTATGAAGTGAATTATAAATTATTTAATTACTTTTTATTTGCACAACAGAAATATAAAATGACTTTAGATGGAGGATTTAATTCTATCAGAATTAATTAGCTTTTTTTATATATTTTATGAAACTATAATCAAACTTATTTTTTTCATCTGCTTTAAAATCGTTTCTTTTTACTTCTTCCCAAATTTCTAAATCAATTTCAGGAAAGTAAACATCTGCATCAAATTCATGATGAACAAGTGTAATATCGAGCGAATCAACCAAATTATTTTCAATTGCGTATTTATAAATTTGTGCGCCTCCAACAATAAAAACTTCTTCATTTGGAGGTGATATTTTAATAGCATCTTCTAAATTATTGGCAGTAAAACAATCTTCTTTTAGATAGTTTTTATTTGCACTTACAATTATTGTTGTTCTATTTAGCAAAGTTTTCCCAATAGATTCATAGGTTTTTCTTCCCATTATAATGTGATGGCTAGTTGTCAACTCTTTAAATCTTTTCAAATCTGCAGGTAAATGCCAAATCAAATCATTATTTTTCCCTAAAGCATTGTTGTTGGCAATGGCAGCAATTATTGTAATCATAAAATTATTTAATTATTTTAATATCTTGAAACTTTCCTAAGATAGGCAACATAATTTCAACATTTACCTCTTTTCCTTGAAGCTTTGCTGGAGTTTTGATTTCAATAGACTCAGCTATTTTTTTTAATTCTTCAAGCATAATTTTATCGTTAATTATTGCGTTTTTTAGATTTTTTTTCCCTTATCAGAAATATCAATTTTAAAAAAATAATTGGTTTCATTTTCTAATAATTTTAAAACTTTCGAATTTATTTTGGTAATGAGGTATTGTTGCATTTTTGCTTGCAATAAAGTTTCATTATTCCCTTTTATTTTATTAAAAAATTCTTCTTCAAAAACCGGAAAACTATCAACTTCTAAAAAAGAAACCGTTTTTTTATCCACTTGAGATAAAATCGCATTATAAAATAGTAAGAAAAAAATTAAAAAAAATTATGCATATCTCAAAAATAACTTAAAAGTGCGTTGATTTGAAGTTTTTTGTAAATTTTTATCAAAAAAAAATAAATTACGAAACCTTTTTTCTCGCAAAAATACTAAAAATCAGGCAAAAGAAATTATCTAAAATTTTAAAAATGCGACAAATTAAGTTTCTTTTTTTTTGAGTAATGCTATTTTTGAGTTGACATTTTAAAAAACTCACAATTCTTTCAGTTTATTTTTAAATATTGTTTAATGTTCTAAACCTCTAATCTAAATTTAACAAATAATTAAAATAAATAATTATAGCAATTAAAAAACAATTTTTTCAGAGTAAACCAATTTGTAAAGTAACTTTTTCTATTAAAGCTGAAGAAGCTGAAAATGTTCCAGCTTTAGGAAGTTTTTATAATTGGAGTGAAACAGCAACACCGCTAAAAAATTAAAAAATGAGACATTAAAAGAAATATTGGACTTAGAAAGAGAAATTTTTTATGAATTAAGATACTTGATTGATGAAAAATAAGAAAATGATGGAGAAGCTGACAACTATGTTTGGAGAGATTTTGCTGGGGGTGGATAATAGCGTATTAAGTTTGTAAAACTTTAAGAAGAGCTTTCTCCCGAAATTTAGGGATTGAAAGCTCTTTTTTTATTGTTTTTAAACGGCAACAATTCCTTTTATATGAGGATGAGGATTATAGTTTATCAGTTCAAAATCTTCAAAAGTAAAATCTTCAATACTTTTTACTTTCGGATTTATTTTCATAGTTGGCAATGGTCTTATTTCTCTTGATAATTGAAGTTCAAGCTGCTCAATATGATTGTTGTAAATATGCGCATCACCAAAAGTGTGAATAAATTCGCCAGCCTCAAATCCACAGACTTGTGCAACCATCATCATAAATAATGCGTAAGAAGCAATATTAAAAGGGACTCCCAAAAAAATATCTGCACTTCTTTGGTATAATTGACAAGATAGTTTATTGTCAGCAACATAAAACTGAAAAAATGCGTGACAAGGAGGCAATGCTACTTTTCCATTGGCAATATTTTCGGAAAATGACTTGGAAGTATCTGGCAAAACTGAAGGATTCCAGGCAGAAATTAACATTCTTCTCGAATTTGGATTTTCTTTTAACGTTTCAATCACTTCTTTGAGTTGATCAATTTCATCACTGTTCCAATTGCGCCATTGATGTCCATAAACTGGACCTAAATCGCCACTTTCATTTGCCCATTCATTCCAAATACGTACACCATTTTCTTGTAAATAATTGATATTTGTATCTCCTTTTATGAACCATAATAATTCATAAATAATTGATTTTAAATGCAATTTTTTAGTCGTTACCATAGGAAAACCTTCATTTAAATCAAAACGCATTTGATAACCAAAAACACTTTTTGTTCCTGTTCCTGTTCTGTCTCCTTTTTCATTTCCGTTTTCTAAAACGTGTTTTACTAAATCATGGTATTGTTTCATATTTATTTCAATATTTCCGTAAAATTAAAAAAGCATCAATAAAAATTCTTGATGCTTTAAAAAAATTCTTAATAAGTTATTAACCAATAATCATTCCTGCAATTGCTGCTGACATTAAGGAAGCAATTGTTCCTCCAATTAATGCTTTTATTCCAAATTCTGATAAAGTTTTTCGCTGTTTTGGAGCTAATGAACCAATTCCTCCAATTTGTATTCCGATAGAAGCAAAATTTGCAAAACCACACAACATATAAGTTGCCATGATTACTGATTTATTAAAATTTAAATGAATATCACTTGCTATATTCTTTAATTCAGCCAATTGGATGTAAGCAATAAATTCACTTGCTGCCAATTTGATTCCCAATAATTGTCCCATCAAAGCCATGTCTTCTTTGGCAACACCAATCAACCACATTAATGGCGCAAAAATATATCCTAAAATTGCTTCAATTGAAAAAGCTGCATAAGAAGTATTTTTTGCCATCCAAATATTTAAATTTGTGATATCTCCAAACCAACCTAAAATTCCATTTAACATGGCAATTACAGCCACAAAAACTAATAACATTGCACCAACATTTACTGCCAAACGCAATCCTTCAGAAGTTCCGTTTGCAATTGCATCCAAAATATTTGAACCTATTTTTTCTTGTGAAACAGTCACATCAGTATTTACTTTTTCGGTTTGAGGGTATAACATTTTGGAAATTACAATTGCGCCAGGAGCAGCCATGACTGAAGCTGCCAATAAATGTTTTGCAAAAACCAATTCTAATTCTTTGTCTCCTCCTCCTAAAAATCCGATATAAGCAGCCAAAACAGCGCCAGCAACTGTAGCCATTCCACCAATCATTACCAACAACATTTCAGATCTGTTCATTTTTTCTAAATATGCTTTTATCAATAGTGGTGCTTCAGTTTGCCCAAGAAAAATATTTCCTGCAACAGACAAACTTTCCATTCCTGAAATCCCAAGAAATTTAGACAATACAATTGCCAAAATTTTCACCACCCATTGAATAATCCCTAAGTAAAAAAGTAAAGAAGTTAAGGCTGAAAAGAAAATAATTGTTGGCAACACTTGAAATGCAAAAATATATCCAAAAGTGTTCATATCTCCAACCATTCCTGCAAATAAAAATTGACTTCCGGCTCTGGTATATCCAAGGATTGAGATGAAAATTCCGCCAATAAATTCGAAAATACTTTGAATAAATGGCACTTTCAAAACACCAATTGCAATAGTTAGTTGTAATAATAATCCAATCCCTACTTTTTTCCAATCAATCGCTTTTTTGTTATTACTGAATAAAAAAGTAATGACAATCAATACAAACATTCCCAAAACACCTCTCCAAAGACTATTTACAGAAAATCCTTGACTTGGTTTTATCTCATTTAAAGGAATTTTTTCTGCAATAACTTCTTTATTTTTTAAAGTATCTTTTGAATTTAAAGAAAATATAATGTCATTTTCAGATAACACCATATTAGCTTCATCCAAAGAAATAATATTGAAATATCTGACAGTATCTTTTGGAATTTTGAAATTGAAAATTAACAAATTTTGTTGACGAATGAAATTTCCTGAAGCGGATAAAAGATTATTTTCCTTTAATTGAATAGTAAATTTGCCATCTTTTAAATGAAAAAAATCTGTAGAATCAATTTTTATAATTTTGATTTCGTCTTGATTTTTAACTGAGGAAAATTGCCAATTTTGTTCTAACTGTTGTCCAAAAGAAATTGATGAAATAATGAATAAGATGAGTAAAATAAGTTTTTTCATATGATAATTTTAAGAGTGTTTGCTTATTTCATCTCTTATTTTTGCTGCCAATTCATAATTTTCATTCACAACAGCTTGATGCAATTGTTCTTGTAATTGAGTTAAACTTAACTTTGAAAAACTCGTTTTCTCTTTGCTTTTTGATTCGTCAAAATCCACTGGATTTTTTTTCAATTCACTTTTACCTTCAAGCGCCATTTCTTCTTCTGCTTTCAGATAAATTCCTGCTTTATCCAAAATATTTTCATAGGTAAAAATTGGTGCATTGAAACGAACTGCAATTGCAATTGCGTCCGAGGTTCTCGCATCGATCATCTCTTCTTTTTCGTTTTTTTCACACACCAAACTCGAAAAGAAAACGCCATCCACCAATTTATGGATAATTACTTCTTTTATTTTAATACCAAAAGTATCAGAAAATGTCTTGAACAAATCGTGTGTTAATGGTCTTGGTGGTCTAATTTCAGTTTCTAATGCAATCGCAATTGATTGTGCTTCAAAAGCCCCAATAATTATTGGCAAAGTTCGAGTACCCTCTATTTCACTCAAAACCAATGCATACGCTCCACTTTGAGTTTGACTGTATGAAATTCCTTTGATGGTTAGTTGTATTAAACTCATAATTCTCTGTGCAAAAATCTAAAAAACAATTGAAAAATAAGTAATCATAGGCATTCTAGAATTGTGGCACAATTTAATAAAAATATGCAGTGTAAATAGAAATTTTGATAGTTTTTATAAAAGTAAAACCCAAAAGTTTTTAGACTAATGGGTTTTTACAGATAAAGTGTTCAAAAAGAAATTACTGCGCTTCTTTAAATGCTTTTAATTTTTTTATCAATTCTGGAACTACTTGAAAAGCATCACCTATAATTCCGTAGTCAGCTGCTTTAAAAAAAGGCGCTTCAGGATCAGAATTGATGACAACTTTTACTTTTGATGCGTTCACGCCAGCCAAATGTTGAATAGCACCAGAAATTCCGATGGCAATATATAAATTAGAGGCAACTGGTTTTCCTGTTTGCCCAACATGTTCTCCATGAGGACGCCATCCCAAATCAGAAACTGGTTTTGAACACGCAGTTGCTGCTCCTAAAACAGCGGCTAATTCTTCAATCATTCCCCAATTTTCAGGGCCTTTCATACCTCTTCCTGCTGAAACTACTACATCTGCATCAGCAATTGTCACTTTCCCAGAAGCTTTTTCAACTTTTTCTGATTTTACTCCAAAATCTGAATCAGGTAATGAAACACTCATTTCTTTTACAGTTCCTGAAACTGGATTTTCATGAATTCCGAAAGAATTTTTTGCAACTCCAATAATTTTTTTCTCAGTTGAAATCACGGTATTTGCATATCCTTTGTTAGAAAAAACTTTTCTTTTGATGGTAAAAGGACTTATTGACGATGGCAAAGCAATTACATTTGACACATAACCTGCATCCAAAGAAACTGCTACCAAAGGTGCAATATGCAAAGTATCAATGCTTGAATCTAACACAATTACAGTTGCATTTTCTGATTCAGCAAATTTATTGATTATAGATGAGTAGGCTTTTGCGTTGAATGAAGTTAATTTACTTTCAGAAACTGAAATCACTTTTTCTGCTCCATAATAAAACAATTCTTCATTTACAGAGACATTTACAGTTACCGCAACTAGATTTGTATTCAACTGTTCGGCTACTTTTTTTCCGTAAGAAACTACTTCAAAAGCACTTTTTTTAAATTTGCCATTTGTGGCATCTGCAAAAACTAAAACTGACATATTTTTTATATTTTTAAATACTGAACTTAATTCAGATTCCTATTTTTAAATTAAATTACCTTGGCTTCGTTGTGTAATAAATTGATTAATCCATCAATATCATCCGCATTCACCAATTTAACAGCACCTTTTGGTAAAGGTTTTTGATACGATTGCACTTCTGTTGCATTTTTAGAAGTGATCGGTTCAACAACTTGTAATGGTTTTTGACGCGCCATCATAATGCCACGCATATTTGGAATCCTTAAATCTTTTTCTTCTACAATTCCTTTTTGGCCGGCAACAACCATTGGTAAAGTTGAACTTAAAGTTTCGTTTCCGCCATCAATTTCTCTTACTAACTTTACTGAATTTCCTTCAACTTCAATATCAACACAACCATTTACAAAATGATAATCAACCAAAGAAGCAACCATTCCAGGGACCATTCCCCCATTATAATCAATTGATTCTCTTCCTGCTAAAACCAAATCATAATTTCCATTTTTTACGATTGCTGCAATTTCTTTTGCTACTGACAAACCATCTTTTGGCTCTAAATTTACTCGAATTGCATCGTCAGCACCAATTGCCAAAGCTTTTCGCAAAGTAGACTCAGTAGTTGTATTTCCAACATTTAAAACAGTAATGGTTGCTCCCTGTTTTTCTTTAAACCACATGGCTCTTGTTAAACAAAATTCATCGTAAGGATTGATGACAAACTGAATGCCATTCATATCAAATTTTGTATCGTTTTCAACAAAATTTATCTTAGAAGTTGTATCTGGAACGTGACTTATACATACCAATATTTTCATAATCTCTCTATGTTATCATTTAATTACGGAACGAAATTACAGCTTTTTTTTAAAAAATACTATGCACGCATAATAAATTTTCAAGATTTTAACATTTACCGAAAAAGATTGAGTCTTTTGAAAGAATAATTATGAAATAGTTTATAAAAATCAATCCTAAAAAATGATAATTAATTCCTTATTTTTGCAATACATAAATTAACCAAAAGAAATAAATTTTAAATGAAAACAGTACAATTCAGAGAAGCAATTTGTGAGGCCATGAGCGAAGAAATGCGCAGAGATGAAAGCATTTATTTGATGGGTGAAGAAGTTGCAGAATATAATGGTGCATACAAAGCAAGTAAAGGAATGTTGGACGAGTTTGGCCCAAAAAGAGTGATTGATACTCCTATTGCTGAGCTTGGTTTTGCAGGAATTGCAATCGGTTCAGCAATGAATGGCAACAGACCAATTGTTGAATACATGACGTTTAACTTTTCATTGGTTGGAATTGATCAAATCATCAATAACGCAGCAAAAATTAGACAAATGTCAGGAGGTCAATTTAATTGTCCAATCGTTTTTAGAGGACCAACAGCTTCTGCAGGACAATTAGGAGCAACACATTCTCAAGCATTTGAGAGTTGGTTTGCAAATACACCTGGTCTAAAAGTGATTGTTCCATCAAATCCTTATGATGCAAAAGGCTTATTAAAATCTGCCATTCGCGATGATGATCCAGTTATTTTTATGGAATCTGAACAAATGTATGGTGATAAAATGGAAATTCCTGAAGGTGAATATTTGATTCCAATTGGCGTTGCAGAAATCAAAAGAGAAGGCACAGATGTTACGTTGGTTTCTTTCGGAAAAATCATCAAAGAAGCTTATAAAGCTGCTGATGAATTGGCAAAAGAAAATATTTCTGTTGAAATTATCGATCTAAGAACAGTGCGTCCAATGGATCATGCTGCGATTATAAAATCTGTAAAAAAGACGAATAGATTAGTTGTTTTAGAGGAAGCTTGGCCTTTTGGAAGTATAGCAACCGAAATTACTTACAGAATTCAAAGTGAAGCTTTTGACTTTTTAGATGCGCCAATCAAAAGAATTACCACTCCTGATACCCCAGCTCCTTATTCATCAGCATTATTTGAAAAATGGATTCCAAATTCAAATGATGTAATTAAAGCTGTGAAAGAATTATTATATTTATGAGCCCCTTCATTGACAATACTTTAGTTAAGTATTGTATGTTAAAAATATGTTCATTATAAAATAATTTATGTTCCGTTTCATGAACTATTTGGAACGATAAAAAAGATATTTTTGATTTAAACCATAAAAATTAAAAAAAATTGAATATTTTTTCAAGTTTATAAAGATTTAGAGAAGAAAAAAGAACCAGTTGGTGGTTGGGAAGATGCTTCTAAATCTAAAAAAATATGCTAAGATTATATTGAAAGATATAATAATAGCGGATACAAAAAGACTAATTATTTTTCAATTTAATAAAATTCAACTTCAAAAAAATACAAACCTCAAAAAATTAAACCTTTTTGAGGTTTTTTATTTCATAATGATTTTATTACTTTTACCGCCATTTTAAACTAAACAAATTAACTATAATTTATGAAATTAATGATTTATGTGCCATTTGTAATGGCAATCATTGGCTTACTTTTTATGTATGCTAAAAGAGCTTGGGTATTAAAACAAGATGCTGGAGATGGAAAAATGAAAGAAATTTCAGATTATATTTATGAAGGTGCCCTTGCATTTTTAAAAGCAGAATATAGATTATTAACTTTTTTTGTTATTGGTGCTAGTATTGTATTAGCCTTAGTTTCTCAATTTGTTGAAACTACTAGTATTCTCATTGTAGTTGCTTTTGTTTTCGGAGCTTTCTTTTCAGCTTTGGCTGGAAATATGGGAATGAAAATCGCTACTAAAACAAATGTTAGAACAACACAAGCGGCTCGTTCGAGTTTGCCACAAGCTTTAAAAGTTTCTTTTGGTGGCGGAACTGTAATGGGATTAGGTGTTGCCGGTCTGGCAGTGCTTGGTTTGACAGCTTTCTTTATTTTCTTTTATCAATATTTTATGGGGAGCGTTTGGACATCCAATGAACAAATGACCATCGTTTTAGAAACTTTGGCTGGATTTTCTTTAGGTGCCGAATCTATTGCATTATTTGCTAGAGTTGGAGGTGGCATTTATACAAAAGCAGCTGATGTTGGCGCAGATTTGGTTGGAAAAGTAGAAGCTGGAATCCCAGAGGATGATCCAAGAAATCCTGCAACAATTGCAGATAATGTGGGTGATAATGTGGGTGATGTTGCTGGAATGGGAGCCGATTTATTTGGTTCATATGTTGCAACCGTTTTAGCCGCAATGGTTTTAGGAAATTACGTAATTAAAGATATGGGAGGAAGTATCAATGACGCTTTTGGCGGAATTGGTCCAATTTTATTGCCAATGGCAATCGCAGGTTTTGGGATTTTATTCTCAATAATCGGAACAATGTTAGTGAAAATTTCAAGCGACAATGCTAAAGAAAAGCAAGTTCAAGCTGCATTAAATAAAGGAAATTGGGTTTCAATTGTATTAACTTTAATTTCTTGTTATTTCTTGGTAGATTTTATGTTGCCCGAGGTAATGACTATGGATTTTTACGGTGAAGGATCAAAAGAAATTTCTTCAATGCGTGTTTTCTATGCAACAATAGTCGGTTTAGTCGTTGGTGGAGTTATATCTTCAGTAACAGAATATTATACAGGTTTAGGTACAAAACCAGTTTTGGCAATCGTACAAAAATCTTCAACAGGAGCAGGAACAAACGTAATTGCTGGTTTGGCAACTGGAATGATTTCTACATTTCCAACAGTATTATTATTTGCAGCTGCAATTTGGTCCTCTTATGCTTTTGCAGGTTTTTATGGAGTTGCATTAGCAGCCTCAGCAATGATGGCAACAACAGCGATGCAATTGGCTATTGACGCTTTCGGACCAATTTCTGATAATGCAGGTGGAATTGCTGAAATGAGTGAATTACCAAAAGAAGTTCGTACAAGAACTGATATTTTAGACTCAGTGGGTAACACAACTGCTGCCACTGGAAAAGGTTTTGCAATTGCTTCCGCTGCATTAACTTCTTTAGCTTTATTTGCTGCATATGTAACTTTTACTGGAATTGACGGAATCAATATTTTCAAAGCACCAGTTTTAGCAATGTTATTTGTTGGAGGCATGATTCCTGTAGTTTTCTCAGCTTTGGCAATGAATTCTGTTGGAAAAGCTGCGATGGATATGGTGTATGAAGTTCGCCGTCAATTCAAAGAAATTCCAGGAATTATGGAAGGAACTGGAAAACCTGAATATGGTAAATGTGTTGAAATTTCTACAAAAGCTGCTTTACGCGAAATGATGTTACCTGGAGTTTTGACTATTGGTTTTCCAATTGCGATTGTGCTTTTAGGTAAATTAGTTTATATGGGTGATGCAAATGCAAATTCATTAGTTGCTGAAATGTTAGGGGGTTATATGGCTGGAGTTACCGTTTCTGGTGTGCTTTGGGCTGTTTTCCAAAACAATGCAGGTGGTGCTTGGGACAACGCAAAAAAATCTTTTGAAGCTGGAGTTTTGATTAATGGAGAAATGACATACAAAGGTTCTGATGCTCACAAAGCAGCTGTAACTGGAGATACTGTTGGAGATCCTTTCAAAGATACTTCTGGACCTTCAATGAATATATTAATCAAATTAACTTGTCTGATTGGTTTGGTAATTGCGCCAATTTTAGGAGGCCATACAGCTGAAATTTCTGAATCTAATGAATACATTAATAAAGAAATAAAAGTAACTGTTAATCCAGAAAACAAACAATTAGCTTCTGCAATTATCGTTTCAACGAAAACTGTAAACGGAAAAACGTTTACAGAAACTGAAACAATTTCAGGAACGTTGGAAGAAATTGAAAAAAGAGCCAAAGAAATTGGCGATATTGAATCAGTTGATATAAAAGAAAATAAAGTAACTAAGAATAGTGATATTACTATTAAATTAAAATAGTTGCTGAAAAATATTTATATTAAAAATCGCTTAGATTCGTTTCTAAGCGATTTTTTTATAATTTCAAGATTGAAAACACAAAAGTATCTCCAGCTATTTTTTGAGAAAAAATATTGATACTTTTTTCAGTCAATTGCAATATTCTAGGATAACCACCTGTTACTTGACAATCACGCATCAAAACAATCAATTTTCCTGAAGGCGTAAGTTGAACAGTTCCTGGCAAAACTGCGGATGTTAAAATTTGTGATAAATTATTTTCTAAAATTTCCACCAAATGAAAACCTGTCCTATTCATATCCTTTGAAATTGTAAACTTATTTTTTAATAATAAGTTTTGTTGATTTTTAGTCAATAAATCAAATTCTGGTCCTTTAAAACATTTTATTTTAGTTTTTTTAAAATATGATTTTTTAGTTTTTACAGATGCATGGGAACTCTTAAAATCATGAAATTCTAAAAAAGGCAATAAATTTTCTTTTCTAATCATAAAGTCATCTGTTATATTTTGAAAAAAACTGCGACTATTAAATTTAATTTCGGTCAAAAAACCACCTTTAACAGCCAGATAACAAAACGCTCCAAAATGTCTTGTCCCAAAAGATAAAACATCATTATTATGAACAAAAATTCTTGTGTTTAGAGGAATTTTCATTTGATTGACTGTTGGAGAAAAATCAGCTCCTGAAATACAAATCATTGTATTTTTAATAAATTGCAATGAACAACCTCCAAAAGTAATTTCTAAAAGTGCAGTATCTAGAGAATTATTTAGGATATGATTCGCTAAATCCGCTGAATACGAATCCATTACACCAGAAATTGGAATACCAAATTTTGCAAAACCTACTCTTCCCTTATCTTGAATTGTTGTAAAAAACCCAGCATTTAAAACTCTAATCATTTGATTGCTTTTTTATCATATGATATGAACGATTTGCAACACTCTCCTGAATTTCATAAAATTCTTTTATATTTATTGGAATAAATTTTATCTGATCTTTTGTGGTTGCAAAACAAGGAATTTCATTTTCAGAATCAAAAAAAAGTAAAGGTGTTTTTCCAATAATATTCCATCCACCAGGAGAATTTAAAGGATAAATTCCTGTTTGTTTTCCTCCTATTCCAACTGAACCTTTGTCAATTTTCAAACGTGGATTGGGTTTTCTATCCATAAATAATTGTGGATTTAAACCTGCTAAATATAGAAATCCAGGTAAAAAGCCAATAAAAAAAACAGTATAAATTGTCTCTGAATGAATTGTAACAATTTTATCAATTGACAAGTTATTTTTTATAGAAATCTCTTTTAAATCCAATCCAAATTCGGCATCATAACAAACAGGTATTTCCCAAAAATAATTTGATTTATTTGGAATTTGAAAATCAGATTTGTAAATATTTTTTAAAATTTCAACTTCATTTTCATAATTCACAATTTTTTGAGAATACAAAATCGTGAGTGAATTATATCCAATAATCGTCTCTAAAAAAGGGTAATTATTAGTAGCTATTTTTGATTGGAAATCCAAAATACCATTTAAAACTGACATCGAAATTTCAGGAAACCATTCTATTAAAATTGCTTTTTCTCCAAAAAGTTTAAATTGAAGTTGATGCATTATTTTTTGAATTTTTTTGATAAATATTTTATAATTTCAACTGCATTTTCAGTATCAGAATGTACACAAAAAGTAGCTGCTTTTATTTCTTTTTGAATTCCTGATATTGTTTTCACTTTCCCTTCAAAAACAATTTTTGAAACATGTTGAAACACCTTTTTCTTATCTGTTATAGTCGCATTTGAATAGGTTCTATTTACCAATGTCAAGTCATCATTATAATTTCTATCAGCAAAAGCTTCATATATAATTTTTATATTATTCTTAATAGCAACTTTTTCTATTTCAGATTTATAAGGGACGTATAAAAAACTATTTCTACTATATTTTAAAATTGAATTTACGAAAATTTTTGCTATATTTTTGTCTTTAGCAATAGCATTATACAACGCTCCATGAGGTTTTATATGATGCAAAGTTGCCTTGTTAAGAAACATTCTTTCCATAAATAAATCCATTTGATATTGTATACTTTCAGAAAGATTTTCGTTTGTAATTTGTATCCATTTTCTTCCAAAATTTTCTTTGTCAGAAAAAGAAGGATGAGCACCAATCAAAACATTATTTTTCAATGCACATTGTATGGTTTCATCAATCGAATTTTCATCACCGAAATGGCCTCCACAAGCAATATTACAAGAAGTTATATGTGGCATTAATAAATGTTCGTTTGCAATTCCTTCACCAACATCACAATTAAAATCTACCATTTTTTAAAATAAATTAACAGCTTTTAATATTGTTTTTATACCCAAAAAAACAGTTATAAAAAAAATAAAAAATCCAAAAATATTTTGAATTTTTGAGTTTGTAAAACTCCCTAAAACCGATTTTTTATTCATTATCCATAATAGAATTGCGGTAATTATTGGCAATAAAAGTCCATTTGCTATTTGCGCAAATTTGATAATTTCTATAGGTTTTATGCCAATTGATGAAAAAATGACACCCAAAATTAATATAGTCATCCAAACTGCTCTAAAAGATTTTGATTTTAAATTTGCTTGCCAACCAAAACATTCTTTTACAACATAAGCAGCAGCCAAAGGCGCAGTAATTGCTGAAGTGATTCCCGCAGAAAATAGTCCAATTGCCAAAAAATATTTCGCAAAATTACCATACAAAGGAACCAACCCTAATGCCAAATCTGCAGCATTTGAAATCTCTTTCAAAGAAATTGTGGCTGCAGAAATAATAATAGAAATAGAAACTAGACCTCCAATCAAAATGGCTATAATAGTATCTTTTTTTGCGAATTTTATATCTTCATTCTTTTTCCATTTTTCTCTCACTAAAGATGCGTGCAAAAACAAATTATAAGGAACAACTGTAGTACCAATCAAACCAATAACTGTCAACAAACTTTGTTCAGGAAGTGAAGGAATAAACAATCCGTGAATAATTTCAAGTAAGTTAGGCTTGGTGATAATTGCGGTAATCAAAAAGGAAAAACTCATCAATAAAACAAATGAAATTAATACTTTTTCAAGGAATTTATAATTACCAATATACAACAAAATAAAAGCAATAAATCCTACTAAAATACTCATCAGATTTATTGAAAATGATCCTAATTTTAAAATCGATTGACCAAAAATAGTCTCCAAACCCAAAATTCCACCACTGATATTTCCAGCTTCATATGAAGCATTTCCAATAACAATTGCTGATAAAATCAAGCCTATAATAATTTTATTTAAAAAAGAATTTTTAATTTCTTGTTTAATAACCTCTGACAAACCTTTTTGAGAGATAATTCCCAATCTTGCAGACATTTCTTGTAATATTATAGTTGCAAAAATAGAAAGTAACATTGCCCACAAAAGATCAAATCCAAAGTTTACTCCTGCAATTGTGCAAAGTGTAACAGTTCCTGGACCTATAAATGCAGCTGCAATTAAAGTTGCTGGACCCCTATTTTTAAAACAATTTTTCATCAATTAAGGCTGAATTAAAACCCTAAAGATACTTTTTTTTAACAAAAAACACCTCAAAATGAGGTGTTTCATCTAAACAAAAAAAATTACTAATATTTAAAAAGCATAACGTTGAGGGCCTCCTCTTTGGATTTCTTCACTCGCAAACTCTTCATATTGTTTGAAATTTTTTCTGAAAGCATTTGCTAACGCAAAAGCTGTTTCATAGTAAGCTTTGTCATCATTCCAAGTTGTTCTTGGACTCAATAATTCTGTTGGAACTCCCGGACAAGTTCTTGGTTGTGCAACTCCAAAAACTGAATGAATACGAAAGTTTTCATACTTATAATCACTTAAAGTTCCATTCAAAACTGCAGTTATCATTGCTCGAGTATATTTTAATGGCATTCGTTTTCCAATACCATATTTTCCTCCAGACCAACCTGTATTTACCAACCACACATTAACACCTGCATCTTTCATTTTTTTACTCAACATATCAGCATATCTTGTTGGATGTAAAGGCATAAAAGGCGCTCCAAAACAAGCCGAAAAACTTGGAACAGGTTCTGTAACACCAGTCTCAGTTCCTGCAACTTTAGCTGTATAACCAGAAATAAAATGATACGCAGCTTGAGCTGGCGTTAATTTTGAAATTGGAGGCAATACACCAAAAGCATCAGCAGTTAAGAAAAATATGTTCTTTGGATTTTTTCCAATAGAGGGATTTTGAATGTTATCAATATGATACAAAGGATAACTTACTCTTGTATTTTCGGTAATTGAAATGTCAGAAAAATCAATCACACCATTATCGTTCAAAACTACATTTTCTAAAATCGCTCCTTTTTTTATGGCTGCATAAATTTCTGGTTCATTTTCTTGTGACAAATTAATCACTTTTGCATAACAACCTCCTTCAAAATTAAAAATCGTATTTTCTGAAGTCCAACCATGTTCGTCATCACCAATCAAACTGCGATTTGGATCTGTAGATAACGTTGTTTTTCCAGTTCCAGATAATCCAAAGAAAATGGCTGTATCTCCATCTTTTCCAACATTTGCAGAACAATGCATTGGCAGGGTATTTTTATAAACTGGCAATATAAAATTCAATGCTGAAAAAATCCCTTTTTTGATTTCGCCAGTATAACCTGTTCCTCCAATTAAAGCAATCCTTTTGGTAAAATTCAGAATGGCAAAATTGTGTTGTCTTGTGCTATCTTGATTTGCATCAGCCATAAAACCTGGTGCACTTATCACAGTCCATTCAGGAGAAAAATCATGCAATTCCTCTTCAGTAGGGCGTAAAAACATGTTGTATACAAACATATTGCTCCAAGGATATTCATTGATAACTCTGATACTTAATTTATACTTTTCGTCCGCACAGGCATAACATTCTCTAACAAATAACTCCTTTTCAGATAAATAGCTTACAACTTTTTGATATAGTTTATCGAATTTTTCCTCTTCAAAAGGCAAATTGATGTTGCTCCACCAAACTTCGTCCTTTGTTGCAGCATCTTTTACAATAAAACGATCTAATGGAGATCTTCCAGTAAATTTGCCAGTGTTCACTACAATTGCTCCTAAAGAAGAAACTGTTCCTTGTCCTTTTTGAATTGTTTCGTCATGTAACTCATTGGAAGTTAATTGATAGCGAATTTTAGCATTTTTAATTCCTAGATGATTTAACGAAATCGATTTCGTATTTGTACCTAACATATCAATAATTTTATATTTAATATGGATGTAAAATTATAAAAAAATTACAAAATGAGTACTTTCTTTCTTAAATTTATGAGATTAATATAGATTTTTAATTTTCTTTAAGAATAATACAATCATAGTCAACCATCCTCCTATCAAAAATAACCCTCCTAAAGGGGTTCTAAACCAGATTGATTTTGCGGAAATTGATAAAAATTGAATCAAATAAATTGACCTTGAAAAAGCATAATTCCTGCATAAAATAATCCGTTGATGAATTATTATTGCTTTATAGAAAATCCTTCAAAAATGGCGACAAAAAGCAATACAATTGGATGATGCATTTGATAACGAACAACAGTTTCAAAACTCAATAATTGCTCTGAAGTCAGCATTTCTTTTAATGCATGTGATCCAAATGCCCCTAAAATCAATGCTGAAAGCCCAAATAAACTAACAAAAAATAAATTTAAACATTTATAGCTGTTTTTGTTAAATTTTAAACAATAATAGTATCTTCGTATTTTCACAAAAATATAGCTTTCTTTATGAAAAATATCTTAATTATTGGCGCAGGAAAATCAAGTTCTTCATTAATTACCTATTTGCTTGACAACTCTTTTCAGGAGGATTTACAAATTACTATTGCTGATATTTTAATTGAGAACGCACTGAAACTTATCAATCATCATTCAAGAGGACAAGCTATTGTATTAGATGTTTTCGACGAAAAAAAACGTCAAGAAGAAATTGAAAAAACAGATTTGGTCATTTCAATGCTTCCTCCAAATTTACATTTTGAAATTGCAAAAGATTGTATTCTTTTAAAAAAACATCTAGTAACAGCTTCCTATATTTCAAAAGAGATGAAAACATTAAACGAAGATGCTATTAAAAATGGATTGGTTTTCATGAACGAAATAGGTTTAGACCCAGGAATTGATCACATGAGCGCTATGAAAGTAATTGACAGAATTAAAAATAATGGCGGAAAAATCCTGCTTTTCGAATCGTTTTGTGGTGGTTTGGTTGCGCCTGAAAGTGACACGAATTTGTGGAATTATAAATTTACTTGGAATCCAAGAAACGTGGTTTTGGCAGGTCAAGGTGGAGCAGCAATGTTTATTCAAGAAGGAACTTATAAATACATTCCTTATCATAAATTATTTAAAAGAACCGAATTTTTGACTATTAACGAATATGGGAAATTTGAAGCTTATGCAAATAGAAATTCCTTGAAATATAGAAGTGCTTATGGTTTAGAAAATATTCCTACAATGTATCGGGGAACCATCAGAAAAATTGGCTTTTCAAGAGCTTGGAACATTTTTGTGCAATTGGGAATGACTGATGATTCGTATACTATCGAAAATTCTGAACATATGAGTTACAGAGATTTTGTAAATCTTTTTTTAGCATATTCACCCTCGGATTCTGTAGAGTTAAAATTACGCTCCTATTTAAAAATAGATCAAGATGATTTGATATGGGAAAAATTAGTGGAATTAGACCTATTTCATCCTACCAAAAAAATTGGTTTAAAAAACGCAACTCCCGCTCAAATGTTGCAAAAAATTCTAGAAAATTCCTGGACTTTGCAGGAAAATGACAAAGACATGATTGTGATGCAACATCTTTTTGGTTATGAATTGAATGGAAAAAAACATCAAATTGAAAGCAGTTTGGTTGTAGTAGGAGAAAATCAAACCTATACAGCTATGGCAAAAACAGTGGGTTTACCAGTTGCAATTGCAGCAATTAAAATATTGAAAAAAGAAATTAAAACACCAGGTGTTCAAATTCCAATTTCAAAAGAAGTGTATGAACCAATTTTGAAAGAATTAGAAAAATGTGGTATTGAATTTATTGAAAAAGAAGTTCCTTATTTAGGCTATAATCCTAATAATGTGATTGGATAATTACATTTTTAAATAAAAATCTTTTGTCAAATTGATATACTCTTTCGTGTATTGATGACGCTCAGTTTCGATAATTAAATAAGATTCTTGAATCGGTGATTTTTGGAAAGAAAAAGACAATAAACTTCTTTTTAATTCTGAAGTAGGATTTCCTTGAACTCTGCAAACTTTATTCAAAAACAATTGATTTTCATTTGCAATTTTTACAAAATTTTCTTCTTCTTTAAAGGGAATTATTACCGAAAAAAATCCGCTTTCAGATAAAATTTTTGAAACACCAAGCAACAAATCTTCAAATGATAACGAACTCGTAAAACGTGCTTTGTTTCTACTTTCATTTTCGGTTTCAGAATCATCGTTATAAAATGGCGGATTTGATACAATCAAATCATACGTTTCTTCCTCATCAGATATCTCATTAACAAAATCTTGCAATGAACAGTAATAACAATACAAACGATCAGCCCAAACAGATTGCTCAAAATTTTCAACAGACTGTTCATACGCATTTTCATCAATCTCAATAGCATCAATAATTTCAGCATCAGAACGTTGCGCTAACATCAAAGAAATAATTCCTGTTCCTGAACCGATATCTAGAATTTTATCTGGAAAATGAGAAATTGAACACCAAGCACCCAACAAAACAGCATCCGTTCCAATTTTCATAGCTGATTTTTCTTGTTTAATTGAAAATTGTTTGAATTGAAATCGTTTTATTGACATATTTTTCAAATTAAAAATGATTATTATTTTGCTGATTTCTTTAAATTTTTTTAATAATTTACAGATTTAAATGAAAAAAATAGCGTTTCTTTTTTTAGTCTTTTGATTTGTTTCATGCTCTACAAATTCAGATAATATTGAATCACCCCAAAATAAAATTAACAATGTAGAAATTATTTTTACTACAACCGCCCCAAAAACGGATGAAATTCAAATAACTTATTATGACATTGCAGCTGGTGACAACGTTTCTAGTGCAAGACAGTTTATATATGATAATAACGGAAGTCCACTTCCGTTAAAATTAGTTTTTAACGATTGTAAATATAGATTTTTAGACGGTGAAGCTTTTAGAAATAATTTCAGTGATGCAGCACTAAAAGTTCAAATTCTTGCAAATGGAGAATTGTTAGTTGAAAGAACAAGTAAAGGTTCAAACTCTAGATTTGCAACTTTAAATATTAGCTTTAGAATTTTAAAATAATATGTTTCAAAAAGCAGAGAGGAAGGAACTAAAACCTTATTTGCTAGCCCTCTAAATATAGGGCTTTCAGATTAAAGGTTTTTTAGTGACCCCGAATTAGCCCCCTTTTATTTAATTCGAAATGTATTCATTTATGATATCTACCTCAATACCAGTATATTCCGAGAATTCATTGATTGTAATAAATTGATGTGGCTCTTTACCTAAATAAAGCTTTATTTCTTTCAAAAGTTTACGTCCATAACGTTCTGTTCTGCCAGTGATGCATTGGATGTCTTTTGGGTATATACAAGCTCTTACTATTTTCATTGTTCTAATGCACTATCTAGGCTTTATCCTAGGCTTATCTATACTTTATCTATACTGTACCTTTTCGGAAGAAATAGTCCTTTTGGGAATGGATGGTTATTGGTTTTTTAATTTTTATATAAAGATAAGTTCATTTGTTGAGAATTAAAAATTTTATACAATTATGGCTAGACAAAATGGCATTATTAAATTAAAAGGAACTATCGGAGATATTTCCTTTTACAAAACTGGAGATGGACACCTTGCTCGTGAAAAAGGTGGTATTGACGCATCTCGAATTGCAAGCGATCCTGCGTTTCAAAGAACTCGTGAAAATGGTTCTGAATTTGGAGCTGCCGGAAAAGGCGGAAAAGTTATTCGTAACGCAATTAGAATTCTTTTGCAGAATGCAAAAGACAAAAGAGTGGTAAGCAGATTGACTACTGATCTTTTAAAAGTGGTAAAAACCGATGCTGTTAACGAGCGTGGTTTGAGAACCATTCAGGATGGGGATATGAGTCTTTTAAAAGGATTTGAATTCAACATCAATGGAAAGTTAGGTGCAACCTTATTTGTTGCTTTTGTAAATGATTTTGATCGTGCAGCTGGTGATGCTACTGTTGGTATTGCTCCTTTCTCACCAAAAGTAAGAATTGCAGCTCCAAGTGGCACCACTCATTTTAAAATGGTGATGGGCGCGGCTGAGGTAGATTTTGCCAATGAAACTTCGGTTTTTGAAAGTGATGAAACTGCTATATTACCTTACGAAGCAGCCAAAACTGCTCAAATTGATTTGACTGCAAGTATTACAGCAAATTCAACCTTGCCTGTGATTCAGGTATTGGGAATTGAGTTTTACCAAGAAGTGAACGGGCAAATGTATCCGTTGAAAAATGGTTCTTACAATGCTTTATCAGTAATTGATGTAACCACTGTATAATGAACCTGATTTTGCATCGGACTTATTTTAAAGAGGGTACCAATGGTGCCCTCTTTTATCAAGGTCATTTTTTAGGCTTTGTGATTGAATTGCCCTGGCTTGACAATAAAAAACAAGTGTCTTGCATTCCTGAAGGGGTTTATATTCTGAAGCCTCGATTTTCAGAAAAGTTTAAATACCATCTGCAGCTTGAAAATGTGCCTGGACGAAGTTTGATATTGATTCACCCAGCCAATGATGCACAAACAGAATTAAAAGGTTGTTTGGCTCCTGTTGGACATTTGAATGGCATTGGAAAAGGATTGTATTCAAGGCCTTTGTTTCAAAAAATAATTTCGTATTGCTATCAGGCATTTGACCGAAAAGAACAAGTAACCTTAACTATTAAATCTTAATACTTTTAAAATGAAAATTACTGAACGTTATAAAAAACCAACCCCAACTTTTTTTAGAAAACTGAGAAACATTGGGATTGCATTGGCAGCCACTGGTGGGGCTATTATTGCAGCTCCAATAAGCTTACCTGCTATTTTGGTAACTGTTGCCACTTATTTAACTGTTGCCGGAACTGTGGTAACTGCTGTGAGTCAGGCGGTGGTAACTGATGATGTGGATGACCTAAACGAAAACCAAGACTTTGACCAAAACGAAAACCAAGACTAAGACCTTGACTAAGACTAAGACGTATGTTATATAATGATTTACAAATAAAGTCGGGAGTGGTTGGTGGTACTTTACTTTCAACGATCTTTAATATTGGGTTGAATGATGTGCTGTTTACTGTTGTAATGGCTGTTATTGGCGCTGTTGTGAGTTTTGTGGTTTCCTGTTTTTTGAAGTGGTTGTTTACTAAGAAATATTAATCAACATTAAAAGCACCTCATCAGGTGCTTTTTTAATTTTTACAAATTGAATGATAAACAGTAAAGAAGTATTGTACAGTTATGGTAATAACGATGAATGTTTTACCCCAGCTTATGGCGTTAAACCTATTTTAAAATACATACCAGAAAATGCCGTTGTTTGGTGTCCGTTTGATACTGAGCAAAGTGAATTTGTAAAACAAATTAGCAAGCAAAATAAGGTGGTTTTTAGTCATATTTCTGAAGGAAAGGATTTCTTTAGGTATGAACCTGAGCAGTGGGATGTGATGGTGAGTAATCCTCCTTTTACCAATAAACGAAAATACTTTGAACGTGCTTTATTTTTTAATAAACCTTTTGCATTGATTATGACTAATACCTGGCTCAATGATGCTGCTCCAAAACAACTTTTTAAAAATAAAGAGTTGCAATTATTGCTATTTGATAAACGAATGAAATTTATTAATAATGGCGCTATAGCAAACAAAATTACTTTTAGCAGTAGTTATTATTGTTGGAATTTTTTACCTAAACAAGTTATTATGGAGGAGCTTATCCAGAAACATTAAGTATAAATAATATTGAAGATTAAATAAACTCATTTGTTTAAGTTTATTACCTGGCTATATAAATATGATAAGATTTCCTAATTTTCCCCATCATTACATTGTTTTAATTCTAGCGTTTAATTCAGCTATGCGTTCCATTAATTTGCTAAAAGATAAAGTGGTCCCATAAAACATACTTTCTTGCATGGTTTTATAGTCTTTTTCCCAATCTTTTAAAGTTTCTATTGGAGGTATAATGTTGATTGATTTTGGATTGTGCTTTGCATAATCAGTTCCCCTTATTGCATTGAAATTCTTTCTGTGTGCTACAATTGTATCGTATAATTCAAGATCTTTCAATGCTTCTGTGCCGTGAGCTGTATTCATTAGCTTTTCTAAATCATACAAATGACGACTCATTCTTTCTACTCTAATAAACTTAGTGTCCTTTTGAAATTCTTCATGCAATAGGAATATTTTCTCAAGAAAAGTTCGTTTAGGAGAAACAACAGGTATTGTTATTTCTGTTTCAGCAAAGGGGAGTTCTCTAAACCTCTCAGAAACCATAGAAATAATGGATTTATTTTCTATAGGCTCCATTAAAGAACGTGCTCCAACTTCTATCAATACTCTTGGTCTTAAATAATCAGATGTTTCTGTTAAAGATTTATATCGTAATTCAATAACTAAGGGATCGGTGTCTGTGTCTTTTGTTTCTTGAACAACTAATTCATAATCAGGAACACCAAGTTTAATTAAAGCATCATTGATGTCTTTATAAAATTCACTTCCAATAAAGGAGCAAGATACTTTACGTAATTTTTTAACTTGAGTTTTGCTTAATTCACCTTCAAAACCTAGGTGTTTTCGGTCAATTACCAAGTCAATATCTTCTGAAAAACGTTCTATTAAACTCCAGGCCTTGCTCAAAGATGTTCCTCCTTTAAAAACAATATGTTTTGAATAAGACAAAGAAAATATAATATTCAATGATAAAGTTACCCACCAATCTTTTTCAACTGCAGAAGATGGAAGTCCAGTTATTTCACTGACTTGATTGAATATGTTCAGTTTATCTTTATTGCTAAGTTTTATAAACGCTTTCATATTTAATTATTCTTCATAATTTTTGATATCCAAACAGGAGCTAGTTTAGCATCATGTTCTATAATTTCTTGTTTTTCTTTTACTAGGTGTATTTTAATTTTTTCTAATTGCTCTGCTGTTACATTGTCTTTTCCAATTTCCTTAAGAGCTTGAATAATTAAATTTGTAATTTCTCCTTTTACAGCTAAGTTTTTTGGAGATGTTCGCTTGAACTTTATTGTTCTTTTACCAACGACTATACTTCTTGGAGCTCCATCAGTTAAAAAAACAATGTTCATTGGGATTTGAGTTGACAACCCTAACTTATTAAGAGCGGTTATTCCTGTTGGGATAATTCTAGCCTTATCTCTTTCTGCAATTGCATTTGCAATCTCCTCAATAGATGGATGCAAATCCCCCAATAATTTATCTTGTTTTGGATATAAATAAATTCCATGAGCTAATCTTATTAAGAACTTTTTGTTTTCAAGTCTTAATAATGATTTTTTTACAATTTCAACATTACCAATATCATCAAATGTAGAGGGGAATACAATACTCCCTCTTTTCATTGATTTTATTTTGTTTTCAATTTTATTTTGAACAGACGTAGTCATTCTTCATTTATTTATGTCCCAAATTTAGCAAATATTTGGGACAGTAATTCAGTTTTTTATAAAAATTATTTTGGAGGAAGGAATCCTCTTTTAGCCTTCAACAAAACCTATACAGGTTAAGCTCAGAGCAGGCTTTAATAAAAGGGTATGATAATTACTTTTAAAATTTCTTTTTCTGCTATTTGAATCATATTTTTTGTACCTCTGCTTTTTCCATCCCAAAAAGCAACTAACGTATCTGCATAATTTGCCATTTGTTCATTGCGTTTTGGTCCTGCAGCTTTACCGAATCTTTTCCAATCTGCAGGGAATTGAGTTATACTATAGCCTCTCTCTTTTGCGTATTGCTCACCCAGCTTGTCAGCACCTTTGTAATTAGCGCCGCTTACGATTTCAACATCGGTTTGATCTTGGAGAAATAGGTCGCATATTTCACAAAGTTTTTTGTAGTCGTTAAAGGTTCGACTTCCGGCAATAATGATTTTCATTTTTTATTGGTTGTTGGGATTTGGTTGTTAGTTCTTGGGGATGAGATCCCAGATCATCCTTCGGCTCCGCTCAGGAACCGAATACAGGATGACACTTCGACAATGCTTCGACAAGCTCAGCATGACATTGCTCAGTGCAGGCTTGCTTAGGATGACGACTAGGCTTTATGGTTGTATTTTAAGACCTCAGCAATACCATTTTTAATTGTGAAATTGCTGAAAGCTGTTGTTTTAGGTTGGACTCTAAAGCTTCAATTTTTTTTAATTTTTGAACTTTAATTTGCCATTGCTCCTGATTATTTTGTAAAGCTGTTTGCATTACTTTTTTAGCATCTGAAATGCAAATAAATGGGATTACGCTTCCTTTTAAATAGTAGTGAAAGTACTTTCCTATTTTAAGGGATTGGCATAAATAAAATAAGGACTCCCGGGTTTGTTTTGAACCGGTTGTAATTACAAAACAGTTTGGACAAGGCTGGAGCATTAGTCGGCCACTGTTTAAGCCTTTAGACAAGATAAAAAAGTGCGGTAAATTATAGGTTCTTCCCATCTGATGGGTTCTGATTTCAAAATTTGACATAGTAACTGATTTAAAAATTATATGCTTCGGAAGGCGCTTCGCGCATATAATTTTCGGAAGAAGAAAAAAGATAGCTGCAATGCTGGTTGTGGGGCAAATGCTGTCAAGGTTTTTGAGAAAAATACAACCCGTTTTTAGTATTCAGTTTATAGTTGTAGTTGGCAGTTTTATTTATGCTTAATTTTAATTGGAAATAAATGTAGGGTGGAGATTTTTTTCAAAACCCAACGGGCCTGCCTGTCCGGTAGGCAGGCTTGACCTTGATAGTAATGGTGTGGCTGGCGAAGGAAACAACCTAACTTTGCAAGCTTTTTTTATTTTTTTAAGATTTTGGATTATTGTTTTAGGGTATATATAAAGTTTATTTTGCATGTAATCGCTAGCTAAATGCGGTAGCATTTAAGCGAGCCGCCGGGCGAGATGAACGAAGGGTGTTGGGGCAAAAGCACGTTGCCTTTTCGGCATAAGTGCGAGCAACAACTACGTGGTAAACGCAAGGGTGGCACATTCGTCGGGGCTCAGTGCAGGCTATGTTTTTGAAGCTGTGGGAAAGGCAAGGGCAATTTATGTAGTGAAGAATGAGGAGTGATGTGCACTTCGCTTTAGTTTGTTGAATGCTTGTTGTGTACTTTATTATTTTAGGTGTTGAATTATGTTATTTATTGAATTTAGCGCAGTGCCTAAACGATGAATGATGAACGGAATACTTTGCTCTTGTGCGCATTTGCAATATGTAATAATCCGTTGTTTACTTTTTAAACGAATGTTGTTAAAGACTATAAACAAACTTATTTATTGAATCATAACTTAATACTTGCAACGGTTATTTTATATGCAAAATGGGTGCTTTTCAAAAACTGTGACACCCTGATCAGCCCGAAGTGAGCAGCAGGCGAGCCAAAATTGTGTAATAGCGGTTTGCACCCAATAAAAAGCCGTTTACACCTTAAAGGGTTTGGGTGCAAAAGAGAGCTATGCGTGAGGAATGCGTGGAATGTGTGCAATAAAATAAGTGAGTGCACTGCAATGAGCACCCACTGGCGCACAAATTGTAGTGCAACGAACGGCAAGTACAAGGGTTGGTTTTTGGTTGTTGGCATTTTGTTGTTGGTTTTTTTAGCTGCCATTTATGGTTTTTAATTGAATGCCCTTGTAATTGTTGTAAATCGTCAGCAAAAA
>DDMS01000062.1 GCA_002340765.1 Flavobacteriaceae bacterium UBA2540
ACTTTAGTTTGAAGACATACACCGTATTCAAGTGGAATTCATCAAGCACCAACTAACGGATTGGAAAATAATCATTGGCATTGGCACATGAGTTTTTATCCTCCATTGTTAAGAAGTGCAACTGTGAAGAAATTTATGGTGGGTTATGAGATGTTTGGTTCGCCACAAAGAGACATTACTGCTGAAATTGCAGCGCAAAGGCTGAGAGATTTAGTGGGGTAAAAAGTTTTTAAAATTAGCAGATAGCTAACAAAACTATCAATTTGTTGAATTTTTAGAACTGGATCAACTGAAAATTAGCTATTTGATAAAAGTTTAGAAACTTTTTACATATTATTTGCAATTTTAAATTTAATAGTTAGATTTGTCGCGTTAAAACACGAAAACAAATGATTTGCAATACTTGGACAGGTTTCTATTTTTACTTTTATTTTTACAATAAAAGAAGAGACTTTGTAGTGTGTTGTTAAGCTAAAAAAATACATAAAATATAAAGTCTCGAAATTTTCGAGGCTTTTTTTTTAGAGGATATATGAACAAAAATATTATAGCCATTCAAGGAGCAGAAGGTTCCAATCATCATAAAGTTGCACAAGATTTTTATGGAGATGACATTCAATTGAAAGAGTGCATGTCTTTTGATATTTTGGTAGATAGTTTGATTGATCAATCAGCAACCATTGGAATTATGGCTTTAGAAAACACGATTGCTGGCTCCATTATTCCTAATTATGCGTTGATTGACAAAAACAATTTGCAAATTATTGGCGAAGAATATTTGAATATTCACCATCATTTGATGGCGTTAGAAGGACAAGAAATTGCTGATATTCAAGAAGTTTGGTCACATCCAATGGCATTATTGCAGTGCAAAGAATTTTTTAAAAAATATCCTCACATCAAAATGGTGGAAGATGTGGATACAGCTGAGGTTGCCAAAAGAATTGCACAAAAACAACTTAAAGGAATTGCAGCCATTGCTCCCAAAATAGCTGCTGAAATTTTCGGTTTGGCAATTTTGGCAGATGATATTCAAACCATTAAAGACAATTCAACTCGTTTTGTAATTGTGCAAACTAATGTTCCAACAATTTATGAAAATTGCAATAAAGCATCTATTAAATTTCAATTGAATCATAAAAGAGGGAGTTTGGCAGCAATTTTAAATGCGATGAGCGATTGTAAAATGAATTTAACTAAAATTCAATCTTTGCCTGTTATTGAAACTCCCTGGAAATATTCCTTTTTTGTGGATGTTACTTTCGAAGAATTCAAAGAATATCAGAAATCCATTTCATTAATTGAGATTATGGCAGAGAATTTTAAAGTTTTAGGGGTATATAAAAATGGCAGACATCCATCAACCTTGAATCCTTTTCAAGAAAAAAATGAAAGTATATGATTAGCGCAGCAAAAAGATTAGATACTGTTGAAGAATACTATTTCTCGCATAAATTACGGGAAGTTCGCAATTTACAATTGGCAGGAAAACCTATTATCAATATGGGAATTGGGAGTCCTGATTTAGATCCGCCAAAAGCGGTTTTAGAGGCAATGCAACAAAGTTTATTTGATGCAGGAGCACATAAATATCAGTCTTATCAGGGATTGCCAGAATTGAGAAAAGCGATGGCAAATTTCTACAAAGAAAAGTACCAAGTTGATTCAAATCCAGAAAATGAAATTTTGCCTTTAATGGGAAGCAAAGAAGGAATTATGCACGTTTCAATGGCTTTTTTGAATGAAGGTGATGGCGTTTTGATTCCAAATCCTGGATATCCAACCTATACTTCTGTGACAAATTTATTGGTTGCAAAACCTCTTTTTTACAATTTGAGTGAAGAAAATGGTTGGCAACCTAATTTTGAAGAATTAGAAAAGCAAGATTTGTCAAAAGTAAAAATCATGTGGGTCAATTATCCTCACATGCCAACAGGCACCAATGCTACTTTAGAAACTTTTGAAAAGTTGATTGCTTTCGGAAAAAAACATCAAATTTTGATCATCAACGATAATCCATATAGTTTTGTTTTGAACGAAAAGCCTATGAGTATTCTAAGCGTTGAAGGGGCAAAAGAGGTGGCTTTAGAGCTAAATTCACTCAGCAAAACTTTTAATATGGCTGGCTGGAGAGTTGGAATGTTGTTGGGAAAAGCAAGTTATATCAACGAAGTTTTAAAAGTAAAAAGCAATATGGATTCTGGTATGTTTTACGGAATACAAAAAGGAGCCATCAAAGCATTGGAAATGAGCAATGATTGGTTTTTAGCGCAAAATAAAATTTATGAAGAACGCCGAAATTTAATTTGGCAATTGGTGGATAAATTAGGATGTACTTATGAAAAAGATTCCACCGGTTTGTTTGTTTGGGCGAAAATTTCTCCTGGAAAAAAATCAGAAGAATTAACAGATTCAATTTTGTATGACAAAGATATTTTCATTACACCAGGGACTGTATTTGGTTCGCAAGGAGAAGGTTACATCCGTTTTTCATTGTGTGTAACCTCTGAAATTATCAAAGAAGCAATTGGAAGAGTTTAGACAGTAGACAGTTGACATTGGAAAAATAAAAAATAATAAGTTGTAAGAATTTAGCTAAAAGCCAAAAGCTAATAGCCAATAGCAATAAAATGAAAAATATCTATTTAATAGGAGTTGGTTTAATTGGAGGAAGTTTTGCAATTGATATCAGAAAACATTATCCAGAAACTATAATTCATGGGATTAGTAGAAAAGATGGTACTTTAGAGGAAGCGTTGTCTCTAAATCTGATAGATAAAAAAGCTGATTTAGAGGATTTAGAAAATGCAGATTTGGTGATTATTTCAATACCTGTAGATGCAACTGTGAAAATGTTACCCTCAATTTTAGACAATATTTCTGACAATACCTTGGTGATTGATGCAGGTTCAACCAAAGAAGCCATTTGCAAAGTGATTGAAAATCACCCAAAAAGAAGGAATTTCTTGGCTTGTCATCCAATTGCTGGTACAGAAAATTCAGGACCTTCAGCAGCAATTCCCAATTTATATGTTGGCAAAACCAATATCATTTGCGAAGTGGAAAAAACAACCTTTAAATTGCAAGAAAAAGCATTAGAGTTATTCACTGCAATTGGCATGAGAATTAGATATATGGATCCTGTAGCACATGACAAACATATTGCATATGTATCCCATCTATCACATATTAGCTCATTTATGTTGGGAAAAACGGTCTTAGAAAAAGAAAAAAATGAACGCGATATTTTTGATATGGCTGGTTCAGGTTTTGCCTCTACAGTGCGTTTAGCAAAAAGTTCTCCAGCAATGTGGACGCCAATTTTTAAACAAAATAAAGAAAATATTATTGAAACATTAGAGGAATATATCAATAATTTGCAACATTTTAAAGAGTTGATGCAACTAGAAAATTTTGATGAAATTTACAACGAGATGGAAAATACCAATTATATAAAACAAATTTTAAACGGCATAAAATAAATGCCAAAAACATCAGAAAAATGAAAAACACAAAAGAATTAAGAACATGGTTGGATGATATGAATTTGATGCATCCACTAGTAATAGCAGGGCCTTGTAGTGCAGAAACTGAAGAGCAAGTTTTGAAAATTGCACACGAATTAAAACATTCTGATGTAAACTATTATAGAGCAGGAATTTGGAAACCAAGAACAAGACCAGGAATGTTTGAGGGTGTTGGAGAAATTGGTTTAAGATGGCTCAAAAAAGTAAAAGAAGAAACTGGCATGAAAACGTGTACAGAAGTTGCTAATGCAGCTCATGTAAAGTTAGCCATGGATAATGATGTTGATTTACTTTGGATTGGTGCGCGTTCAACAGTTTCACCTTTTATAATGCAAGAAATCGCGGATGCTTTGCAAGGAACTGACAAAATTGTGTTGGTTAAAAATCCTGTAAATCCGGATTTGGCCCTATGGCTTGGAGGAATCGAGCGTTTATACACTGCAGGGATCAAAAATTTAGGTGCCATTCACAGAGGATTTTCTACCTATGAAAAATCAAAATATCGTAATATTCCTGAATGGCAATTGGCAATCGAATTCCAAAATAAATTTCCTGATTTACCTTTAATTTGTGATCCATCTCACATTACGGGCAACAGAGAAATGATTTTTGATGTTTCTCAAACTGCCTTAGATTTGAATTTTGA
Source organism: Flavobacteriaceae bacterium UBA2540 (assembly GCA_002340765.1). GTDB lineage: Bacteria > Bacteroidota > Bacteroidia > Flavobacteriales > Flavobacteriaceae > Polaribacter. Next base: position 4,174 of record DDMS01000062.1, read on the forward strand.
TGGTTTGATGATTGAAACTCACATTGATCCAGAAAATGCTTGGAGTGATGCTGCTCAGCAAGTTACTCCAAAAAGGTTGATTAAAATTATGGAGGATTTGAAAATCAAAAAAGAAACAAATACAGATGCTGAATACCAAAATTCTTTGGATAATTTGCGTGCTCAAATCAATGTTGTGGATAGTCAATTGATTGAATTGCTTGGAAAAAGAATGAAAGTTGCCGATCAAATTGGAGAACTTAAAAAAGATAAAAATGTAGCAGTTTTACAATCAAAACGTTGGAATGAGATTTTAGGAAATATGATTTTAGAGGGGGAAAGCAAAGGTTTGAGCGAAGAATTTGTTTTGAAAATGTTCAAAGCAATTCACCAAGAATCTATCAATCATCAAGAAAAAATCATCAACGGATAATTTTTGTGCATTACCATAAGGGTGAGGCATTCGTTACTCGCTTTTTTTGTTGAAAAAACAAAAAAGAGCTCAAACAGGCCTCTCAGTTTTTAACGCAAATCCCTAAAACACGGTGATTAGTTTTAAAATTTAGAATTCATAAACCTCACAAGTTTTCAAAAACTTGTGAGGTTTTTATTTGTAGTTATTTTTTAGTTCTTTTAAAAAGATATCTTGTGATAAAAATTCCCTGACCATCATCTTTACCAGCATCACTTTCTACTGCACTATTCACGAAAGCCAATTCCCAACCTTCTTCTACCATTGTGTTTATTTTAGATGAAATTACAGCGTCATTAGCAGCAATATTCTGAAACCGAATTCCTCCAAGATTATAAAAATTTAAAAGTTTTGTTTCATCAAAATTTCTGACACGTATTTCATCTCTATTTGATTTGTTACGAGAGTTATCCTCATCACTTTGAGTTGAAGTAAAATCTTTATAATTTTTTTCTTCATTTACACTGATAAGCCTTGAACGCCCTAATCCAGCAGGAACAATTGATTCTACACTTGTGATAATTTTATATTCTACTTGAGCGTTTGCCTCAAAGAATGCTAAAATAATAATACTAAAAAAAAAGATTTGTTTTTTCATGGGTTAAATTTTAAATGGTTTTTCGAAAAATATAAACTATTCTCACGTTTTGAATTAAATTTTTATTTTACTTTTGGACTAATTATGATGACTGGAATCGTTTATAAATCTACTGGAAGTTGGTATTTGGTGAAATCCGAAAATGGCAATTTTCACAAGTGTAAAATCCAAGGAAAATTTAGGATTAAGGGAATAAAGAGCACCAATCCAATCGCAGTTGGTGACAAAGTTTTATTTTTTTTAGAGAAAATTGGCGACGAAGAAATCGGAATTATCAAAATCATTCTTGATCGTCAAAACTTCATTGCACGAAAATCAGTGAATCTTTCCAAACAAATACAAATTATTGCCTCAAATATTGATGTCGTTTTTTTATTGGTTACCATAGATAATCCACCAACGTTCACCACTTTTATTGATCGCTTTTTAGTGACCACAAGAGCTTACAGAATTGATACAGTATTGGTTTTCAACAAAATTGATATTTATGAAATTGAACAAAGAGATGAAATTTTATACCTAAAAGATATTTATGAAGCTATTGGCTATCAATGTGTAGAGGTTTCTGCAACTCAAAATACCAATATTGATAAAATCAAAGAAATTATGTTCGGAAAAACAGCGATGTTTGTTGGTCATTCCGGAGTTGGAAAATCAACTTTAGTGAACACGATTGAGCCAACCTTGCATTTGAAAACAAAACAAATTTCGGAACAAAGTAAACAAGGTCAACACACCACAACATTTGCAGAAATGTTCGATTTGAGTTTCAATGCACGAATTATTGATACGCCAGGAATCAAAGGTTTTGGAATTGTGGATATTGACAAATACGAATTGAATGATTATTTTCCTGAGTTTTTTGAGCTGAAAAAGTTTTGCAAATTCAATAATTGTTTGCATTTGAAAGAACCAAATTGCGCCGTAAAACAAGCTTTGGAGGAAGAAAAAATTTCTTGGTCTCGTTATAAAAGTTACCTTCAAATTTTAGATGGTGAAGACGAATCAGAGCATTACAGAACAGATTCTTGGGAAGAGGAAGAAGATTAAAAGTATGAAAGTTGTCATTCAAAGAGTTTCAAAAGCAAGCGTTACCATTAACGAAGTAAAAGTGGCTTCCATTGAAAACGGATTGTTGGTTTTATTGGGAATTGTTGCAGAAGATTTGCAAGAAGACATTGATTTTTTAGTCAGAAAAATTTCAAATCTCAGAATTTTTAATGATGAAAATCAAGTGATGAACAAATCACTCATTGACATTCAAGGAGAAGTCATTGTGGTGAGTCAATTTACGTTGCATGCATTCATCAAAAAAGGAAACAGACCAAGTTATATCAGAGCTGCAAAGCCAGAAATTGCCATTCCTTTGTATGAAAATTTTGTTTTTTCTTTAGAAAAAGAGTTGGGGAAAAAAGTACAAACTGGCGAATTTGGCACTGATATGAGAGTGGAAATCTTAAATGATGGGCCTGTAACAATTGTCATTGATTCTAAGAATAAAGAGTAAATTTAATTACGAATTATAAATTACGAATTATAAGTTACGAATTACGAATTTAAACCAACAACCAATAACTATAAACAACCAACCAAAACCCAACAACCAACTTGTTCATCAACGTTCATACACATCACCCTTCAAACTCAAAAGAGGTTTTTGAAATTCAAAATAAATATCCTACAGATATTGATTTTTCAACACCTTTTTCTGTGGGAATTCATCCTTGGTTCTTGAAAAAAGAAACTTTGGAAATCGAATTGTTTTTGTTGGAGGAAAAGTTGCAACATGAAAATTGTTATGCAATTGGTGAATGTGGTTTAGACAAAGCAATTGACGTTGATTTCAATTTTCAAAAGGCAGTTTTTATACAGCAAATTCATCTGTCGGAAAAATATCAGAAACCAATGATTCTTCATTGTGTAAGCGCTGTTAAGGAAATTATTGAAATCAAAAAACAGTTTTCACCATCACAAACTTGGATTTTTCACGGATTTCAAAAAAACAAACAATTGGCAGAAAGTTTAGTTTTCAACGGAATTTTTCTTTCTTTTGGGGAGACTGTATTGTCAAAAAGTGATTTGCAAAATGTAATTTTAGATTTCCCTTTGGATTATTTATTTATTGAAACTGATAATTCAGAAGTGTCAATAGTATCGATTTATCAGAAAATTGCAATAATTAAAAATATCGAAATTGCTGCCTTAAAAGAAAAAATACAAGTGAATTTTAATACTATATTTAAAAAATGAGTTGGTTAGAAAGAACAGAATTATTAATTCAAAAAGAAGGAATTGAAACCCTCAAAAACGCGCATATCCTTATTGTTGGTTTGGGTGGTGTTGGCTCATATGCAGCCGAATTTATTGCAAGGGCAGGTGTTCAAAAATTGACATTGGTGGATGGTGATGTTTTTGATATTACCAATGTGAATAGGCAATTAACAGCTTTGCAATCAACAGTTGGAAAATCAAAAGCGAAGGTTTTAGCAGATAGATTAAAAGACATCAATCCCGAAATTGAGATTAGTATCAAAGAACAATTTTTGACTCCAGAAATGGCTTTTGAAATCGTAACAAATGAATTCGATTTTGTGATGGATTGTATTGATAGCATCACTCCAAAACTCAATTTGATGATTGCCGCAAAACGAAAAAAAGTGAAAATTATCAGTTCAATGGGTGCAGGAGGCAAAATGGATGTTTCTAAGGTGAGAGTGGCAGAAATTAAACAGACAAATAATTGCACAATGGCAAGAGTGATTCGGAAAAGATTGAAAAAAGAACAAATCCATAAGGGAATAAAAGTGGTTTTTTCTGAAGAAATGCAGCAAGAGACTAGCTTACAATTAGTTGAACATGCTAAATATAAACGGTCTTTTTACGGAACCATTAGTTTTATGCCAGCCGCTTTTGGGTTGCATGCAGCTGCTTATGTTATTAATTATTTGTTAAAAAACAAAAAAATATAATTTCCATGGAAAACAATTATGTACATTAGCCATGGAAATTAATTTAATTTTAAAACTTAGTAAAAATGAAAAAATCAATAGTAATAATAGTGATATTAGCAGCAGTATTTACCGCTTTTAAAAGCGCAAAAAAAGAAACTGTATTTTTAAATGAAGAAGTTAAAATAAATTTAAATTATGAAGCAGATAATGTTGATGTTACGGCATCAGTATTAAATTGGAAAGGTTCAAAACCTACAAGATCTCACAATGGAACAGTAGCTTTGAAAAGCGGAAATTTAGATGTTAAAAATGGTTTGTTAAATGGCGGAGTATTTGTAGTTGATTTAACTACAATCAAAAACTTAGACATGGCTGGTTCTAATGGCGCAGCAAAAATTGAAGGTCATTTAAAAGGAGATGATTTTTTTGATGTTGAAAAATATCCAACTTCTACGTTTACAATTACAAAAGTAAAAAAGGATGGATCAAAATTAGCAGTAACAGGAAATTTACAAATCAAGGATGTAACAAAAAGTATTACAATTCCTGCAATGATTTCAACTGAAAGCGGTGTAACTGTTTTCAAAAGTGAAGTTTTCAATATCAACAGAGCTGATTTCAATGTGAAATATGGTTCTAAATCATTTTTTGACAACTTGAAAGACAAATTTATTGATGATATGATGGAAATGTCATTTGTTGTAAAAACGAAATAATAATAATAATCAATAATTTTAAAAAATATAAAAAAATGAAAATAGATAGACCAAAATGTGGATGTGGGAATACATCAAATACTGATGGATATTGTGATGGATCACATTTGAATAAATAGTTTGTAAAAATTAAAAAATTTTCTAAAAAAACCCAAAACAATCTTGTTCTGGGTTTTCTTTTACAAATTAATTGCTGTCGTATTCTTTAATTGCTCAATCGCAAAACTGCTATGAGTGCTGCCAATATATTTGATGGCTGTTAATTTTGTAATCATAAAATCACGAAATGATTCCATGTCTTTTACATAAATTTTCAAGATATAATCATAGTCACCACTCACATGAAAACATTCTGAAACTTCAGACAATTTTAGAATTTCTTTCTCAAAAGTAGTTACGTATTCTTTGGTATGTTGCATCAATTTGATATGACAAAAAACCAAAAAGTTTTTTTCAATTTTATTTTTATTGATGATGGCAACATATTTTTCAAGAATTTGCTCTTTCTCTAATTTTTTAATACGTTCATAAACGGCAGTAACTGACAAATGCAATTGCAAAGACAATTGTTTTGTGGTTTGTTTGGCGTTTTGTTGTAATAAATTCAGTAATTTTTTATCTGTTTCGTCTAACATCACGATGTTTAATTTTCTAAAAATGAATGTTTTTTGTTTTAAATTAGATTATAAATCTATTTTATAAATTAAATAT
>DDMS01000052.1:0-23787 GCA_002340765.1 Flavobacteriaceae bacterium UBA2540
AAGAAGAGTAAATCGGCTGCTTTGTCGTCTTGTCCTCAAAGACGTGGAGTTTGTACCCGTGTTTATACCACAACACCAAAGAAACCTAATTCAGCAATGCGTAAAGTTGCCAGAGTTAGATTGACAAATGGTAATGAGATAAACGCTTACATTCCAGGTGAAGGACACAACTTACAAGAGCACTCGATAGTATTAGTTAGAGGTGGAAGAGTAAAAGATTTACCAGGTGTAAAGTATCACGTAGTTCGTGGCGCTTTAGATACAGCAGGAGTTGCAGGAAGAACTCAACGCAGATCTAAGTATGGGGCAAAACGCCCAAAACCAGGACAATCAGCTGCAGCACAAACAAAAGGTAAGGAAAAGTAATTTAAAATCTTTTAATGTAAAGACATGAGAAAAAGAAGAGCCAAAAAAAGAGAGCTTTTACCAGATCCAAAGTTCAATGACCAATTGGTTACACGTTTTGTAAATAACTTAATGTGGGATGGTAAAAAATCTGTGGCGTTTAAAGTATTTTATGATGCACTAGACATCGTAGAGCAACGAAAAACTGATGAAGAAAAGACAGCTTTAGAAGTTTGGAAGGATGGATTGTCAAATGTAATGCCTCACGTTGAAGTTCGTTCAAGACGTGTTGGGGGTGCTACATTTCAAATCCCAATGCAAATTAGACCCGATCGTAAAGTGTCTATGGCAATAAAATGGATGATTACTTACACTAGAAAGCGTAACGAAAAAACCATGGCCCAACGTTTAGCTGCTGAGATTTTAGCTGCAGCTAAAGAAGAAGGAGCTGCTGTTAAGAAAAGAATGGATACTCACAAAATGGCAGATGCCAATAAAGCATTCTCACACTTCAGATTCTAAAAATGGCAAGAGACTTAAAATACACAAGAAATATTGGTATTGCAGCACATATTGATGCTGGTAAAACTACAACTACAGAACGTATTTTGTATTACACAGGAGTATCTCACAAAATTGGTGAAGTACATGATGGTGCTGCAACTATGGACTGGATGGAGCAAGAGCAAGAAAGAGGAATTACAATTACCTCTGCTGCAACAACTTGTGAATGGGTTTTTCCAAGAGAAAATGGTCAGCCAACTGATGATTCAAAAAGTTACCATTTCAATATTATTGATACTCCAGGTCACGTAGATTTTACTGTTGAAGTAAATAGATCTTTACGTGTTTTGGATGGTTTGGTTTTCTTATTTTCAGCAGTTGATGGTGTAGAACCTCAATCTGAAACTAACTGGAGATTGGCAGATAATTATAAGGTGCCTAGAATTGGTTTCGTTAATAAAATGGACCGTCAAGGATCTGATTTTATGATGGTTAATAGACAGGTAAAAGAAATGTTGGGTTCTAATGCAGTACCCATTGTTTTACCAATTGGTGATGAATCTGATTTTAGAGGAGTTGTTGATTTAGTAAAAAATAGAGCAATTATTTGGCACGAAGACTCTTTAGGAGCAACTTTTGATATTGTTGAAATTCCTGAAGATTTAAAAGAAGAATCTAAACAATATAGAGCTTTGTTGATTGAAGAAGTAGCAGGATATGATGAAAATCTTTTGGAGAAATTCATGGAAGATGAAGATTCAATTACCGAAGACGAAATTCATACAGCTTTAAGAGCAGCTGTGACAGACATGGCAATCATTCCAATGATTTGCGGTTCATCATTCAAAAATAAAGGAGTTCAGTTTTTATTAGATGCTGTTTGTCGTTATTTACCTTCTCCTTTAGACAGAGAAAATATTTACGGAACTGATCCTGATACAGGATTAGAAATTTCACGTAAACCAGATGTAAAAGAACCTTTTGCTGCTTTGGCTTTTAAAATTGCAACTGATCCATTTGTTGGACGTTTGGCTTTCTTTAGAGCATATTCAGGAAGATTAGATGCGGGTTCTTATGTGTTGAACAATACATCAGGAAAAAAAGAACGTATCTCTAGAATTTATCAAATGCACGCTAACAAGCAAAATGCAATTGATTATATTGAAGCTGGAGATATTGGGGCAGCAGTTGGATTTAAATCAATTAAAACAGGAGATACTCTTTCAGATGAAAAGCATCCAATCGTTTTAGAATCGATGAATTTCCCTGATCCAGTTATTGGTATTGCTGTTGAACCAAAAACTAAAGCTGATGTTGATAAATTAGGAATTGCTTTAGCTAAATTAGCAGAAGAAGATCCAACATTTACCGTAAGAACCGATGAAGCTTCAGGCCAAACAATCATATCTGGAATGGGTGAGTTGCACTTAGATATCATTGTAGATCGTTTAAGACGTGAGTTTAAAGTTGATGTAAATCAAGGTCAACCTCAAGTTGAATATAAAGAAGCAATTACTGCTGCTGCAGAACACAGAGAGGTTTATAAAAAACAATCTGGTGGGCGTGGTAAATTTGCTGATATCGTTTTCAGAATGGAGCCTGCTGATGCTGGTGTCCAAGGATTGCAATTCGAATCTGTAATCAAAGGAGGAAATATTCCTAAAGAATTTGTTCCATCAATTGAAAAAGGATTTAGAGAAGCAATGAAAAATGGTCCTTTGGCTGGTTATGAAATGGATTCTATGAAGATTACAGTGATGGATGGTTCATTCCACGCTGTCGATTCAGATCAATTATCTTTCGAATTAGCTGCAAAAATGGGTTACAAAGCTGCTGCAAAGTTTGCAAAAGCAAAGATTATGGAGCCTATCATGAAGTTAGAAGTGTTAACTCCTGAAGAAAACATGGGAGACATAGTTGGAGATTTAAATAGAAGAAGAGGTCAGGTTTCAGACATGTCTGATAGAGCTGGTTCAAAAGTTGTTAAAGCAACAGTGCCATTATCAGAAATGTTTGGTTATGTAACTGCTTTAAGAACAATGTCTTCTGGTAGAGCAACTTCAACTATGGAATTTTCACACTACGAAGAAACACCTTCAAGTATTTCTGAAACTGTAATAGCAGCTGCTAAAGGATAATATCTACTAAAAAAATAAACGATGAGTCAAAAAATTAGAATAAAATTAAAATCTTACGATTACAATTTGGTAGACAAATCTGCTGAAAAAATCGTGAAGACAGTAAAGAGTACTGGAGCTGTTGTGAACGGCCCAATTCCTTTACCAACGAATAAAAAAATATTTACGGTTTTACGTTCACCACACGTGAATAAAAAATCGAGAGAACAATTTCAATTGTGTGCTTACATGCGTTTGCTGGACATTTACAGTTCATCGTCAAAAACGATTGATGCACTTATGAAATTGGAACTTCCTAGTGGAGTTGAGGTAGAAATAAAAGTATAATTTTTTTAAAATATTTTGGTTTGGCTTTGTTGAACCGAAATATTTTTATACTTTTGCAGCCCTAATTAGAGTAGGGTAATGCTATTTTTCTGATTTTCATAAAAATAGTAACATGTCCTGAGCGTTTCGCGAAGGAAAAACGGTAAAAACAAATTCAGCGTTGAAAATGTTTTTACGCTGTTTTTTTTGAAACCCAAAGGAACAAAAAACAAAACAAATTAATTAATAATTAAAACATGTCTGGGTTAATAGGTAGAAAGATTGGAATGACCAGCTTATTTGATGAAAACGGGAAGAATATTCCCTGTACAGTAATCGAAGCAGGTCCTTGCGTTGTTACCCAAGTCAGAACCAAAGAGGTTGACGGCTACAATGCTTTGCAGCTTGGTTTCGATGACAAAAAGGCAAAGAGTTCTAACAAAGCGTTAGACGGTCACTTTAAAAAAGCTGGCGCCACTGCTAAGAAAAAAGTCGTTGAATTCCAAGGGTTTGAAGAAAATTTTAAATTAGGGGATTCCTTAACTGTATCTTTTTTTACAGAGGGAGAATTCGTTGATGTATCAGGAGTATCTAAAGGAAAAGGTTTTCAAGGTGTTGTTAAACTTCATGGCTTTGCCGGAGTTGGTCAAGCTACTCATGGTCAACACAATCGTTTAAGAGCCCCAGGATCAGTGGGTGCTGCATCATATCCAGCTAGAGTATTCAAAGGAATGCGAATGGCAGGAAGAATGGGTGGTGATAATGTGAAAGTACAAAATTTAAGAGTATTAAAAGTAGTTCCAGAAAAGAACTTACTTGTTGTTAAAGGAGCGGTTCCTGGTCACAAAAATGCTTTTGTAACTATTCAGAAATAATGGAAGTAGCAGTTTTAGATATTACAGGAAAAGATACAGGTAGAAAAGTTGAACTTTCTAATGATGTATTTGGAATAGAGCCTAACGATCATGCAATTTATTTAGATGTTAAACAATTTCTTGCCAATCAAAGACAAGGAACGCACAAAACTAAAGAAAAAGCAGAAGTTTCGGGTTCTACAAGAAAGATAAAGAAGCAAAAAGGAACTGGTACTGCAAGAGCAGGTTCAATTAAATCAGGAGTTTTTAGAGGTGGAGGACGTTTTTTTGGACCAAGACCAAGAAGTTACTCTTTCAAATTGAATAAAAACTTAAAGCGTTTAGCTCGTAGATCAGCATTAAGCATTCAAGCTAATGAACACAATTTAGTTGTTATTGAAGATTTTAATTTCGAAACACCAAAAACTAAAAATTTTGTGGACATCTTAAAAGCTTTAGAGTTAGATACAAAAAAATCATTATTCGTTTTAGGTGACTTAAATAATAATGTGTATTTATCTTCAAGAAATTTAAAAACATCTAAAGTAATTAACGCCTCAGAATTAAATACTTATGGTATTTTAAATGCGAATAAAATAGTATTTACTGAAGGTTCTTTAGAGGGATTACACACAAACTTTAATAAATAGGGATTCAAAATGAGTATTTTAATAAAACCTATTATAACAGAAAAAGCAACAAACGATAGTGAAGTTAATAATCGTTATTCATTTGTTGTTGCAAAAAAAGCTAACAAATTAGAAATAAAAAGTGCTATTCAAGCAATTTATGGTGTTTCTATTTCAAGCATTAAAACTTTAAACTATCCAATTCAAAAAAGTACAAAGTATACCAAGAAAGGTTTGGTTACCGGTACCAAAGGTGGATTTAAAAAAGCAATTGTGCAGTTAGCTGAAGGAGAAAGTATTGATTTTTATAACAATCTGTAAGAAAAAAGACAACAATGTCAGTTAGAAAATTAAAACCAATAACACCAGGTCAGCGTTTTAGAGTTGTAAATGGGTTCGACGCCATATCAACTGATAAGCCGGAGAAAAGTTTAATCGCTCCGAAAAAAAGAACTGGAGGTCGAAACAGTCAGGGTAGAATGACAACTCGTAATGTAGGAGGTGGTCATAAACAAAAATATCGTACAATCGATTTTAAAAGAGATAAGTTCGGTATTCCTGCAACAGTAAAAACAATTGAGTACGATCCAAATCGCACAGCCTTTATTGCATTATTATATTATGCGGATGGTGAGAAACGTTATGTGATAGCTCAAAATGGTTTACAAGTTGATCAAATAATCACTTCAGGGAGTGGTATTTCTCCAGAAATTGGAAACGCAATGCCTTTAAGTGAAATTCCTTTAGGAACTACAATATCTTGTATAGAATTACGACCAGGACAAGGAGCTGTAATGGCTCGTTCAGCCGGTTCTTTTGCTCAATTAATGGCAAGAGATGGTAAATATGCAACTGTAAAACTTCCTTCTGGTGAAACTAGATTGATTCTTTTAACATGTATTGCTACAATTGGAGTTGTTTCAAACTCTGATCATCAGTTATTAGTTTCTGGTAAAGCTGGTAGAAGAAGATGGTTAGGAAGAAGACCAAGAGTAAATGCAGTAAGAATGAACCCTGTTGATCACCCGATGGGTGGTGGAGAAGGTCGTGCTTCTGGAGGCCATCCAAGATCAAGAAATGGTATTCCTGCAAAAGGATATAAAACTAGATCTAAAACCAAAGCTAGTAACAAGTATATCGTAGAACGTAGAAAGAAATAATAAGTTATGGCAAGATCATTAAAAAAAGGACCTTACGTTCACTATAAATTAGAGAAAAAAGTGTTAGCTAACGTAGAAGCTGGAAGCAAAACTGTAATCAAAACTTGGTCAAGAGCAAGTATGATTACTCCAGATTTTGTTGGACAAACAATTGCTGTTCATAATGGACGTCAGTTTGTACCAGTCTATGTTACAGAAAACATGGTAGGGCACAAATTAGGTGAATTTTCACCAACTCGTTCTTTTAGAGGACATGCAGGTGCAAAAAATAAAGGTAAAAAATAGGTAGGAAATGGGAGTTCGTAAAAAAAACATGGCAGATCAAATAAAAGCAGAGAAAAAGCAACGCGCTTTTGCAAAGCTTACTAACTGTCCAACATCACCAAGAAAAATGCGTTTGGTTGCTGATCAAGTTAGAGGTATTGAAGTTGAAAAAGCTTTGTACATTTTAAAATTCAGTCCAAAAGATGCTTCAAAAAATTTAGAGAAATTATTATTATCTGCTATTGCAAATTGGCAAGCTAAAAATGAAAACTCTAGTATCGAAGAAGCGGGTTTATTTGTAAAATCTATTTGCGTAGATAGCGCTGGAATGTTGAAAAGATTAAGACCAGCTCCGCAAGGACGTGCTCACAGAATTCGTAAGCGTTCAAATCACGTTACATTAGAATTAGGAAGTAAAAATTTAAGTAAATAATCTAAGTAGAAATGGGACAAAAAACGAATCCAATAGGAAATCGATTAGGAATCATCAGAGGTTGGGAATCTAATTGGTATGGTGGTAATGACTACGGAGATAAAATTGCTGAAGATGATAAGATAAGAAAGTATGTAAATGCTAGATTATCAAAAGCAAGTGTGTCTAGAATATTTATTGAGCGCACATTGAAACTTGTAACCGTCACTATCACTACTGCACGTCCAGGAATCATTATTGGTAAAGGAGGTCAAGAGGTAGACAAGTTAAAAGAAGAGCTTAAAAAGATCACTAGTAAAGAAGTTCAAATTAATATTTTTGAAATTAAACGTCCAGAATTAGATGCAAATTTAGTTGCAATTAGTGTTGCTCGTCAGATCGAAAATAGAATTTCTTACAAAAGGGCAATCAAAATGGCAATTACTGCTACAATGAAAATGAATGCTGAAGGAATTAAAATTCAAATTTCAGGTCGTTTGAATGGTGCAGAAATGGCTCGTTCTGAACATTTCAAAGAAGGAAGAATTCCTCTTTCAACTTTCAGAGCTGATATTGATTATTCGCTTGCTGAAGCTCATACCACTTATGGAAGATTAGGAATTAAAGTATGGATTATGAAGGGTGAGGTTTATGGAAAAAGAGAGTTATCTCCATTAGTAGGGTTAACTAAAAAACAAGCTCCAACAAAAGGTGGTGGCGCTTCAAGTCCTTCTAAACGTCAACCTCGTAAAAGAAAATAATTTTTAAATTAGAAATTAAAAATGTTACAGCCAAAAAGAGTAAAATACCGTAAGGTACAGAAGTTGAAGGGAAACATGCATGGTAATACTAGCAGAGGAAGCCAACTTTCTAACGGAATGTTTGGTATAAAATCTCTAGATCAAGATTTATTAACTTCAAGACAAATAGAAGCGGCTCGTATTGCAGCTACCCGTTTTATGAAGAGAGAAGGGCAGTTGTGGATTAAAATTTTTCCAGACAAACCTATCACCAAAAAACCATTAGAGGTTAGGATGGGTAAAGGTAAAGGTGCTCCAGATCATTATGTTTCTGTCATCAAACCAGGAAGAATTTTATTCGAAGTTGGTGGTGTACCCCTTGAAGTTGCAAAAGAAGCTTTAAGATTAGCTGCTCAAAAACTTCCTGTGAAAACAAGATTTATTGTAGCAAGAGATTTTGATTTTAACGCATAATTCTAACTAAAATGAAACAAGCAGAAATAAAAGAATTATCCTTAGCAGATCTTAAAGAAAAGCTAGGAGTGTTGAATAAAAACTACACTGATCTTAAAATGGCACATACAATTACACCGCTTGAAAATCCGTTGCAATTAAGAAGCCTAAGAAGAACTGTAGCAAGAATTGCAACAGAGTTAACAAAAAGAGAATTACAATAATTCTATAGTCAGTTTTAAAGATGGAAAAAAGAAATCTTAGAAAAGAGAGAATAGGTGTTGTTTCTAGTAACAAAATGGAAAAATCTATTGTTGTTTCAGAAGTAAAAAGAGTTAAACACCCAATGTACGGAAAATTCGTATTAAAAACTAAGAAGTACGTTGCACATGACGAAAAGAATGATTGCAACGAAGGTGATACTGTTAGGATCATGGAAACAAGACCTATGAGTAAATCTAAACGTTGGAGATTAGTAGAAATCCTAGAAAGAGCGAAATAATATGTTACAGACAGAATCAAGATTAAAAGTAGCAGATAATACTGGAGCTAAAGAAGTTTTAGTAATCAGAGTTTTAGGAGGCACGAAAAAACGTTATGCAAGTATTGGAGATAAAATTGTTGTAACTATTAAAGCGGCAACTCCTAACGGAACTGTGAAAAAAGGTCAAGTATCAAGAGCAGTTGTTGTAAGAACTAAAAAAGAAGTAAGACGAAAAGACGGTTCATATATTCGTTTTGATGATAACGCTTGTGTACTTTTAAATCCATCAGAGGAGATGAGAGGAACACGTGTTTTTGGTCCTGTAGCTCGTGAACTTCGTGAGAAACAATTCATGAAAATAGTATCATTAGCACCTGAAGTGCTTTAAATAATTATACAATGAAGAAATTCAAAATAAAATCAGGTGATACTGTAAAAGTAATTGCTGGAGACCATAAAGGTTCTGAAGGTAAAGTATTACAAATCATCAAAGACAAAGACAGAGTGTTAGTAGAAGGTGTAAACTTAGTTTCAAAACATACAAAGCCAAGTGCTCAAAGCCCACAAGGTGGTATCGCTAAAAAGGAAGCTTCTTTACATATTTCAAATGTTTTGTTGGTTGATGGTGGTGTAGCTGTAAGAGTAGGTTATAAAGTTGATGGAGATACTAAAACTAGAATCTCTAAAAAAACTAAAAAATAAGAATAATCATGAGTTACGTACCTAGATTAAAAGCAGAATATAAAGAAAGAGTAATTAGTTCTCTTATTGAAGAGTTTAGTTACAAGAATGTAATGCAGGTTCCTAAATTAGAAAAAATAGTAATTTCTAAAGGAGTTGGAGCTGCTATTGCAGATAAGAAATTGGTTGATAATGCTGTTGAAGAATTGACTAAAATTACTGGTCAAAGAGCAATCTCTACAATATCAAAGAAAGATGTTGCAAACTTCAAATTACGAAAAGGAATGCCAATTGGTGCAAAAGTCACGTTAAGAGGAAACAAAATGTACGAATTTTTAGATAGATTAGTTACTGCATCTTTGCCTCGTGTAAGAGATTTCAACGGAATCAAAGCAAACGGATTTGATGGAAGAGGTAATTACAATTTAGGGATTACTGAACAAATCATTTACCCAGAAATAAATATTGACCAAGTAAAGAAAATCAATGGTATGGATATTACTTTCGTAACAACTGCCAAAACTGATAAAGAAGCAAAGTCATTATTAGGAGAATTAGGTTTACCATTCAAAAAAAATTAAGAAATGGCTAAAGAATCAATGAAAGCTCGTGAACGTAAAAGAGTAAAAACTGTTGCAAAATATGCTGAAAAGAGAAAGGCTTTAAAAGAAGCCGGAGATTTTGAAGGATTGCAAAAATTACCAAAAAACGCATCACCAATAAGAATGCACAACAGATGTAAATTAACAGGTCGTCCAAAAGGATATATGAGACAGTTTGGTTTATCTCGGGTTACGTTCCGTGAAATGGCAAACCAAGGATTAATTCCTGGAGTTACTAAAGCAAGCTGGTAGTAACCAAAATAAATTCAAAAATATAAAATAGAAAGTGTATCTTTGCGCGCTCTATTTTTTTGAGTAAGACAATTTTTAACTGATTATAGGTTCAAACATCACAAGTTAATCTTGTAGGTTCAATAGAGATTTTGAAAACCATAATCGCAATTTAAGTAAATATGTATACAGATCCAATTGCGGATTATCTTACCAGAGTAAGAAATGCAATCTCTGCAGGACACAGAGTTGTAGAAATTCCAGCTTCAAATTTGAAGAAGGAAATGACAAAAATTTTGTTCGATCAAGGTTATATTTTAAGTTATCAATTTAATGATGATAAAGTTCAAGGAACTATCAAAATTGCACTGAAATATGATAAAGAAACAAAAGAGTCAGTTATCAGAAAAATTCAGCGAGTTAGTACTCCAGGTTTACGTAAATACGTTGGCTCTAAAGAGATGCCAAGAGTATTAAATGGCCTTGGCATTGCTATTGTTTCAACTTCAAGAGGAGTAATGACAGGTAAAAAAGCCCGTCAAGAAAATGTTGGAGGAGAGGTTTTATGTTACGTTTATTAATCACTAGAAGAAATGAGTAGAATAGGAAAAAATCCCGTTAGCATTCCACAAGGTGTAAATGTAGACATTAATAACAATTTAGTAACTGTTAAAGGAAATTTAGGAGTTTTAACTCAAACAATTTCTGAAGGAATTACTATTACGATCGAAAATGGCGTTATTATTTTAGATAGAGCATCAGAGTCTAAAAATCACAAAGCACAACACGGATTAATGAGATCATTAATCAATAACATGATTGAAGGGGTTAGTAAAGGTTGGACTAAAGAACTTGAATTAGTTGGTGTTGGATATAGAGCTTCAAATCAAGGACAAAAACTTGACTTAGCACTTGGTTTTTCTCATAATATTGTTTTTGAATTAGCTCCAGAAGTTAAAGTAGAAACAGTTTCTGAGAAAGGAAAAAATCCAATCATTAAACTTACTTCTTTTGATAAACAATTGGTGGGTCACGTTGCTGCAAAGATTCGTTCTTTCAGAAGCCCAGAGCCATACAAAGGTAAAGGTGTTAAGTTCGTAGGTGAAAAATTAAGAAGAAAAGCAGGTAAATCTGCATAACATATAGGTATTATGGCATTATCAAAGCTAGAAAGAAGAGCTAGAATCAAACAAAGAATCAGAAAAATTGTTTTTGGTACATCAACCAAACCAAGATTATCTGTTTACAGAAGTAACAAAGAAATTTATGCTCAATTAGTAGATGATGAAAACGGAGTAACATTAGCTTCTGTTTCATCAAGAGACAAAGATATTAAAGTAACAACTAAAGGAGAAGCAGCTATTGCAGTTGGTAAAACAATTGGAACAAAAGCTTTGAATAATGGAATTGAAAATGTTGCTTTTGATAGAAATGGTTATTTATACCATGGTAGAGTTAAAGTATTAGCTGATGCTGCAAGAGAGGCTGGTTTAAAATTTTAAGAATTATGCAAGGTTATAAAAACGTAGAAAGAGTTAAACCAAGCGGATTAGAGCTTGTAGATAGATTAGTTGGTGTGCAACGTGTTACTAAAGTTACAAAAGGTGGTAGAGCGTTTGGTTTCTCTGCAATAGTTGTTGTTGGTGATGGAAACGGAGTTGTTGGACATGGTTTAGGTAAATCGAAAGATGTTTCTTCTGCAATTGCAAAAGCAATTGAAGATGCTAAGAAAAATCTTGTGAGAATACCAATCATCGGAGGAACACTTCCTCATGAACAAAAAGGAAAATTTGGAGGTGCCAACGTATTCATTAAACCTGCTTCTCCTGGTACAGGAGTTATTGCAGGGGGCGCTGTACGGGCAGTTTTAGAATCTGTTGGAGTTCATGATGTATTATCTAAATCTCAAGGTTCATCAAATCCACACAATGCAGTAAAAGCAACTTTCAACGCTTTATTACAATTGCGTAATGCTGTCTCTATTGCAAAACAAAGAGGTATTTCCTTAGAAAAAGTATTTAACGGATAAATCTAAGAAAGATGACAAAAATAAAAGTTACACAAGTAAAAAGTCAAATTAGACGTCCTAAAGATCAAAAAAGAACTTTAGAGTCATTAGGTTTACGTAGAATGAATCAAACTGTAGAGCATGATGCATCACCTACAATCCTTGGAATGGTAAATAAAGTTTCACATTTAGTTTCTGTAGAGGAATTAAAATAAGATATTTAAGATGAGTAGTTTACATAATTTAACGCCTGCAGTAGGATCTGTAAAAAAAGAAAAAAGAATAGCTCGTGGAGAAGGTTCTGGTCATGGTGGTACTGCAACTAGAGGTCACAAAGGAGCGAAATCTCGTTCAGGTTATTCTAGAAAAATAGGTTTTGAAGGTGGTCAAATGCCGCTTCAAAGACGTGTGCCAAAATTTGGTTTTACAAATATAAACCGTAAAGAATATCAAGGTATCAACCTAGATAAACTTCAATCATTAGTTGAAAGCGGAGTAATAACTGATATGGTTAATCTAGATATTTTAGTGGCTATTGGATTGGCTGGTAAAAATGAGTTAGTGAAAATATTAGGTGGAGGTGAATTAAAATCAAAACTGGCTATTACTGTTCACAAATTTACAGCAACAGCGAAATCAGCTATTGAAGCTGCTGGAGGAGAAGCTGTAACTTTATAACAATTTGTAAATGATGAATTTTATAAATACCTTAAAAGACATTTTAAAAATTGAAGAATTAAAAAATAAAATTCTTCTAACTTTAGGTCTCATTGCTGTATATCGTTTCATGGCTGCAGTTCCTCTTCCAGGAATTGATCCATTGCAATTAGCAGCTTTAAAAGAAAGCACCTCAGGTGGTCTTTTAGGTTTATTAAACGCATTTACGGGAGGTGCATTTGCGAGAGCATCTGTAATGGCTTTGGGTATTATGCCTTATATTTCAGCTTCTATTGTTGTCCAGTTAATGGGAATTGCAGTTCCTTATTTACAGAAATTACAAAAAGATGGAGAAAGTGGTCGTAAAAAAATCACTCAAATAACAAGATGGCTAACTATTGGTATTACATTAGTTCAAGCTCCAACCTATATCACCGCAATTAAAACTCAATTTGGTTTAGGACCGGAAGCTTTTTTAGTAAGTGGTGCAACTTTTTGGATTTCTTCTATCATCATTTTAACTGCAGGAACAATTTTTGCAATGTGGTTGGGTGAGCGTATTACTGATAAAGGTGTTGGAAACGGTATTTCATTGTTAATTACTGTTGGTATTATTGCAAATTTTCCTGCTGCTTTTTTACAAGAGTTTGTTGCAAAAACAACAAATGCTGGTGCAGGTGGTGTAATGATGGTTTTGATTGAGATTATTGTTTGGTTTGTAGTAATTTTATTAACAGTTTTATTAGTAACAGCTGTTCGTAAAATTGCTGTACAATATGCAAGAAGAACTGTTGCTGGAAACGTTCAAAATGTTGCAGGTTCAAGAGATTATATTCCATTAAAGTTAAATGCTGCAGGTGTAATGCCTATCATTTTTGCTCAAGCAATCATGTTTTTACCAGTTGCTTTGGCTCAAAGATTTCCGGCGATTGCATCTTTACAGGATATGAATGGATTGTGGTACAATGTTATTTTTGCAATATTGATTATCGTTTTTAGTTTTTTTTATACAGCTATTACGATTCCAACTAATAAAATGGCTGATGATTTAAAAAGAAGTGGGGGTTTTATTCCAGGAATTAGACCAGGGAAAGACACAGCTGATAGATTAGATTCTGTATTATCAAGAATAACTTTTCCAGGATCATTATTTTTGGCAGCATTGTCAATTTTACCAGCAATTGTTGTTCAATTTGGTGTTCAACAAAGTTGGGCAATGTTTTATGGAGGAACTTCATTGATCATTATGGTAGGAGTTGCAATTGATACGATGCAACAAATTAATTCCTATTTATTAAATCGTCACTATGATGGTTTGATGAAAACAGGAAATAGCAATAGAAAATCGATTAAATAAATATGGCTAAACAATCTGCAATTCAACAAGATGGAACAATTACAGAAGCATTATCAAATGCGATGTTCCGTGTAGAATTAGAAAATGGTCATATTGTTACCGCTCATATCTCTGGAAAAATGAGAATGCATTACATCAAGTTATTACCTGGTGATAAAGTGAAACTAGAAATGAGCCCATACGATTTATCGAAAGCAAGAATTACTTACAGATATTAAATAAAAGACGAAAACAGATGAAAGTTAGAACATCAGTTAAAAAAAGAAGCGCCGACTGCAAAATTGTTCGCAGAAAAGGTAGATTATATGTAATAAACAAACAAAATCCTAGATTTAAACAAAGACAAGGGTAATGGCAAGAATAGCAGGTATAGACATTCCAAAAAATAAAAGAGGAGTTATTGCTTTAACTTATATCTTTGGAGTTGGAAACAGTAGGGCTAAAAAAATTTTAGCAAAAGCAAGTGTTGATGAAAGTATTAAAGTTCAAAATTGGAACGATGATCAAATCGCAGCAATTAGAGAACAAGTAGGTGCTTTTACAATCGAAGGTGAATTGCGTTCTGAAGTTCAATTAAACATCAAACGTTTAATGGATATCGGATGTCAAAGAGGAATTCGTCACAGACTTGGTCTTCCTTTGAGAGGTCAAAGAACAAAAAATAATTCTCGTACAAGAAAAGGTAAGAGAAAAACGGTAGCTAACAAGAAAAAATAAGTTACAGATTAATCTAGCTGATGTATTTAGTGTGACGTATTTTTTTTAAATACAATTTACTAAAAAACATAGCTTAACAACAAAAATTATGGCAAAAGCAAGCGCAAAGAAACGTAAAGTAATAGTAGACTCTGTTGGAGAAGCTCATATAAACGCTACTTTCAATAATATCATTATTTCTTTAACAAACAAAAAAGGTGACGTAATTTCTTGGTCATCAGCTGGTAAAATGGGTTTTAGAGGTTCTAAAAAGAATACTCCATATGCAGCTCAATTAGCAGCTGAAGATTGTTCAGGAGTTGCAAAAGAGGCAGGTTTAAGTAAAGTAAAAGTTTTCGTAAAGGGTCCAGGTAATGGAAGAGAATCTGCAATTAGATCACTTCATAATGCAGGTATCGAAGTAACTGAAATTATTGACGTTACTCCAACTCCACACAATGGATGTCGTCCACCAAAAAGAAGAAGAGTATAATTAAAAATTTTAACCAGATAGGATTTCGATTATCGAAGGATTAGCCTTAATTCATAATCCCTATCTTTAACAATCAAAAAGAAATGGCAAGATATACAGGACCAAAAACTAAAATTGCCCGTAAATTCGGTGAAGCAATTTTTGGCGAAGACAAAAACTTCGAAAAAAGAAATTACCCTCCGGGACAGCATGGTGCTGCAAAACGTAGAGGAAAAAAATCTGAATATGCTACCCAGTTAATGGAAAAGCAAAAAGCTAAATATACATATGGTATTTTAGAGCGTCAGTTTAGTAACCTTTTCAAAAAAGCACAAGCTTCTCAGGGAATTACAGGTGAAATTTTATTACAACTTTGTGAGTCTAGACTAGATAATGTAGTATACAGAATGGGAGTTTCAACTTCTAGAAGCGGTGCACGTCAATTGGTTTCTCACAGGCACATTTCTGTAAACGGAGAAATTGTAAATATTCCTTCATTTAGATTAAAAGAAGGGGATATTGTTGCAGTAAGAGAAAAATCAAAATCATTACAGACTATTGAAAACGCATTGGCATCTAGCATTAATGTGTATGAATGGTTAACTTGGAATGCTGATAAAAAAGAAGGTACTTTTGTAAAAGTCCCAGAAAGATTACAAATTCCTGAAAATATCAAAGAACAATTAATCGTAGAATTATATTCTAAATAATCCTTATAAACGAACCATGGCAATATTAAATTTTCAAAAGCCCGATAAAGTAATAATGATTGAATCTACTGATTTTAATGGTAGATTTGAATTCAGACCATTAGAACCAGGATTTGGTTTAACAGTTGGAAATGCTTTAAGAAGAGTACTTTTATCCTCTTTAGAAGGATTTGCGATTACATCATTAAGAATTGATGGCGTTGAACACGAGTTTTCTACTGTAAGTGGAATCGTTGAAGACGTTACAGAAATCATTTTAAATTTAAAACAAGTTCGTTTTAAAAAACAAATTGATGAAACTGATAGAGAAACTGTATCAATCAATATTTCTGGACAAGAACAATTAAAAGCGGGCGATTTCCAAAAATTTATCTCTGGTTTTCAAGTGTTAAATCCAGAATTGGTTATCTGTAATATGGATAAATCTGTAAAATTAAATGCAGAAATTACCATAGAAAGAGGTAGGGGTTTTGTACCAGCTGAAGAAAACAAAAAAACAGGTGTGCCAATTGGAACAATTTTTACTGATTCAATTTATACACCAATCAAAAACGTAAAATATTCAATCGAAAACTTTCGTGTTGAGCAAAAAACGGATTTTGAAAAATTAGTTTTTGAGATTGACACTGATGGTTCAATCAATCCTAAAGAAGCTTTAACTGAAGCTGCAAAAATCTTAATTCACCATTTCATGTTGTTTTCGGATGAGCGAATCACTCTAGAAGCTGATGAAATTGCACAAACAGAAACTTATGATGAAGAATCTTTGCACATGCGTCAATTGTTAAAAACAAGATTGATTGATATGGATCTTTCTGTAAGAGCTTTGAATTGCTTAAAAGCAGCAGAAGTTGATACTTTAGGTGATTTGGTATCTTTCAATAAAAGTGATTTAATGAAATTCAGAAACTTTGGAAAAAAATCATTAACAGAACTAGAAGAACTAGTGATTGTCAAAGGATTGAGTTTTGGAATGGATTTGGCAAAATATAAATTAGATAGAGATTAATCTTTCATATTTTGCTCATCAAAAAGGGTTGAGCAAGATGAAAGCATAAAACAAACGTCATGAGACACGGAAAAAAAATAAACCACTTAAGTAGAAAAACAGCGCACAGAAAGTCGATGTTAGCGAATATGGCTTGTTCTCTTATTGAGCACAAACGTATCAATACAACCGTTGCAAAAGCAAAAGCATTAAGAGTTTTTGTAGAGCCAATGATTACAAAATCGAAATCAGACACAACTCACAATAGACGTATTGTATTCTCTGTTTTAAGAGATAAATATGCTGTTACAGAATTATTTAAAGAAATTTCTGTAAAAGTTGCTGAAAGACCAGGAGGTTACTTAAGAATTATCAAACTTGGAAATAGACAAGGTGACAACGCTTCAATGGCAATGATTGAATTGGTTGATTATAACGAAATATACAATCCAAAAGGAACAAAAGTTAAGAAAACTACAAGAAGAGGAAAAAGCAAAAAAGCGACTACTCCTCAACTAGAATCAGAAACAACTATTGAAACAAAATCAGAAGAATAAATGATTCATAGTTCACATATAAAGGGATAAGCAGTAATGTTTATCCCTTTTTTTATATTTTTACATCACATAATATTTATTTACAAATGAAGTATCAAACTAGAAAAAAAGCACTTATTTTATTAGCAGATGGAACGATTTTTTACGGAAAATCTATAGGAATTAAAGGAACAGCCACAGGAGAAATTTGTTTTAATACAGGAATGACAGGTTATCAAGAAATTTTTACTGACCCTTCATATTTTGGACAGTTAATGGTAACTACAAATGCACATATTGGAAATTATGGCGTAAATGAGAACGAAGTTGAATCTGATGGAATAAAAATTTCAGGCTTGGTTTGTCGTAATTTTAGTTTTACACATTCACGAGTAGATTCTGATGGTATTTTATTAGATTGGTTCAAAAAATACAATTTGGTAGCCATTTCAGATGTTGACACAAGAGCTTTGGTTGCCTATATAAGAGATAATGGCGCAATGAATGCGATTATTTCTACAAATATTGATGATATTGACGGACTTAAAAATCAATTGGCAAATGTTCCAAGCATGCAAGGTTTAGAATTAGCTTCAAAAGTATCAACAAAAAAACCTTACTTTTATGGAAATGAAAATGCTAAAATCAAAGTTTCAGCTTTAGACATTGGCATAAAAAAAAATATTTTAAGAAATTTAGCTAAAAGAGGTGTTTACATTAAAGTGTTTCCTTACGATGCTACTTTTGAAGAGTTGACTTCTTTTAATCCCGATGGCTATTTTATTTCTAATGGACCCGGAGATCCTGAGCCTTTATTGGATGCTCAAAATGTTGCTAGACAAATTATTGAACATGATTTTCCGTTATTTGGAATTTGTTTGGGACATCAAGTGATAGCTTTATCGCAAGGAATTTCGACCTATAAAATGCATAATGGTCATAGAGGAATCAACCATCCTGTAAAAAATATGTTAACAGGAAAAGGTGAAATTACTTCTCAAAATCACGGTTTTGCCATCAATAAAGAAGAAACTGAAGCGAATGAAAATATCGAAATTACCCATGTTCATTTGAATGATCATACTGTTGCAGGAATTCGTTTGAAAAATAAAAATACTTTTTCGGTGCAATATCATCCAGAGGCAAGTCCTGGACCACATGATTCTGAATATTTATTTGATCAATTTATTGAAAGTATAAAAAAACAAAAAATTTAGTGTCTTAATTTTCAATTTTAAGATTCCTTTTTAATTAAAAAATTCCACTTAACTTAAGTGGAATTTTTTTTGAATTCGAAATTTTTTAGCAAACGTTTTCGTAATTAATCAAATTCATATTATTTTTTGCGTCCAACTTTTTTGTAAATTGGCATCTCTTTACAAATCAACCAAAAACTTAAAATAAATTAAATTTTAAAATTGTAGAATCAATGAGCATTATAATAAACATTCACGCACGTCAAATATTTGACTCAAGAGGAAACCCAACAGTAGAGGTAGATGTAACCACAGAAAACGGCGTTTTAGGAAGAGCTGCAGTTCCATCAGGAGCTTCAACTGGCGAACACGAAGCCGTGGAATTAAGAGATGGTGGAAAAGCTTATATGGGAAAAGGCGTTTTAAACGCTGTCAAAAACGTGAATGAAATAATAGCACAAGAACTTTTAGGAACTTCTGTTTTTGAACAAAATTTGATTGATCAAATTATGATTGAATTAGACGGAACAAAAAACAAATCAAATCTTGGTGCAAATGCTATTTTAGGAGTTTCATTGGCAGTTGCAAAAGCTGCAGCAGCTGAATTAGGAATGCCATTGTACAGATATGTGGGAGGTGTTTCTGCAAACACTTTGCCTGTTCCAATGATGAATATCATCAATGGTGGTTCGCATTCTGATGCGCCAATTGCTTTTCAAGAGTTTATGATTATGCCAGTAAAAGCGAAATCTTTTACACATGCAATGCAAATGGGTTCTGAAATTTTTCACAATTTAAAAAAAGTATTACACGATCGTAATTTGTCAACAGCAGTTGGTGATGAAGGTGGTTTTGCTCCAACTTTAGACGGAACAGAAGATGCGTTAGATACAATTGCATTGGCTGTTAAAAATGCTGGATATGTTTTTGGTGACGAAATAAAAGTTGCGTTGGATTGTGCTGCTGCAGAATTTTATGTGAACGGAAAATATGACTATTCAAAATTTGAGGGAGAAACTGGAAAAATAAGAACTAGCAAAGAGCAAGCTGATTATTTGGCTGAATTGGCAAGCAATTATCCAATTATTTCAATTGAAGACGGAATGGATGAAAATGATTGGGAAGGTTGGAAGTATTTGACTGAAATCATTGGGAAAAAAGTTCAATTGGTTGGAGACGATTTATTTGTAACCAATGTTGAGCGTTTGTCAAGAGGAATTGAAAACGGAATTGCTAATTCAATCTTAATCAAAGTAAACCAAATTGGAACTTTGACAGAAACAATTGCTGCTGTAAACATGGCAAAAAATGCAGGTTATACAACAGTAATGTCACATAGGTCTGGAGAAACAGAAGATAATACCATTGCTGATTTAGCAGTTGCTTTAAACTGCGGACAAATCAAAACTGGTTCAGCTTCACGTTCTGATAGAATGGCAAAATACAACCAATTATTGCGCATTGAGGAAGAATTAGAAGATGTAGCATATTATCCTCAAGAAAAAGCATTCAAAATATAATTTTGTTTAAATTATTTGTATAATCCTCTTAGAATTTCTAAGGGGATTTTTGTTTTATTAAAGAATTGTTAAATCAGTAAATTTTATTTTATCCATCTAAAAAACTATCATTTTCAACTTTTAAAATATTTAATTAAATGGTATCTTCGCAAAACACTTCCACAAAAAAAATAGATTGAATATGTCAAATACTGCAAAGTTAATAATAGGAGAAAATTCGTACGAATTTCCATTAGTGAAAGGAACTGAGAATGAGGTTGCTATCGATATTAAAAACCTAAGAACAGCCACTGATGGGGTTATAACTTTAGATTCTGGTTTCAAAAATACAGGTTCTTGCGAGAGCAGTATTACGTTTTTAGACGGTGAAAAAGGGATATTACGTTACCGAGGTTATAGTATTGAAGAATTGGCAGAAAAAGCAAATTTTCTTGAAGTTGCTTATGCGTTAATTTTCGGAGAATTACCAACTAAAGAACAATTAGATAAATTTCATGTAGACATCAAAGCGCAATCTGTGGTTGATGAAGATGTAAAAAAAATCGTTGATGCGTTTCCAAAAACAGCACATCCTATGGGTGTTTTGTCTTCGTTAACGAGTGCATTGACTGCGTTTAATCCTTCTTCAGTGAATGTGAAATCTGATGAAGATATGTATAAAGCAATTTGTAAAATTATGGGAAAGTTTCCAGTTTTGGTTGCTTGGACAATGCGAAAAAAATCTGGTTTACCATTAAATTATGGTTCAAAATCTTTAGGTTATGTTGAAAACTTCATGAAAATGATGTTTGAACAACCAAATGAAGAGTTTGTTGTAAACCCAATTATCAAAGACGCATTAGATAAGTTATTGATTTTACATGCTGATCACGAGCAAAACTGTTCAACATCAACAGTTAGGATGGTTGGTTCATCACATGCAGGGTTATTTGCGTCATTATCAGCAGGAATTTCTGCACTTTGGGGACCTCTTCATGGAGGTGCAAATCAGGCAGTTATTGAAATGTTGGAAGCAATCAAAGCTGATGGTGGAGACACAAAAAAATATATGGCGAAAGCTAAAGATAAAGATGATCCTTTTAGATTGATGGGCTTTGGACATAGAGTATATAAAAACTTTGATCCAAGAGCAAAAATTATCAAAAGATCAGCAGATGAAGTATTGAATAGTTTAGGAGTGCAAGATCCAATTTTAGATATTGCTAGAGGCTTAGAATATGAAGCGTTAAATGATCCTTATTTTGTTGAAAGAAAATTATATCCAAACGTAGATTTCTATTCAGGAATTATATACAGAGCTATGGATATTCCAATAGATATGTTTACAGTAATTTTTGCTTTGGGACGTTTGCCAGGATGGATTGCACAATGGAGAGAAATGAGGTTAAAATCGGAACCAATTGGAAGACCACGTCAAATTTATACTGGCGAAACTTTGAGACCTTTTAAAACCATAGATAAAAGATAAAATATTTTGTTATTTTTACAATCGAAAGCTTCATGATTCATGAAGCTTTTTTTATCTTAAAAGAATGTTACAGCTTCATATTAAAAACGAAACATCTAAATTAAAAGCAGTGGTTTTAGGAACTGCAAAAAGCAATGGACCTGATCCAAAAGCTGAGGAATGTTATGATCCAAAAAGTAGACAGCATGTTATTGAGGGTACATATCCAAAAGAAGATGATATGATGCTTGAAATGGAGGCGCTTGCAGCTGTTTTTAATAAGTATGATGTAACTGTTTTTAGACCAAAAGTAATTCAAAATTACAATCAAATTTTTTCAAGAGACATTGCTTTTGTGATTGATGATAAATTGATTAAAGCAAATATTTTGCCTCATAGAGAACAAGAATATTTAGCAATTCAGCATGTTACAAATCAAATTAATCCAAAAAATATCATAGAACTTCCAAAAGAATGTCATATTGAAGGCGGAGATGTTGTGCCTTGTAATGACTATATCTTCGTTGGAACTTACTCCGAAAAAGACTATCCAAATTATATTACAGCTCGTACAAATAAAAGTGCAGTTTTGGTACTTCAGCAATTTTTTCCTCATAAAAAAGTGAAATCTTTTGAGTTGCGAAAGCATAATACTGATCCAAAAGAAAATGCACTTCATTTAGATTGTTGTTTTCAACCGATTGGAAAAAACAAAGCCATTCTTCATAAAAATGGCTTTTTAATTGAAGATGAATACATTTGGTTGGTTCAATATTTTGGTAAAGAAAACATTTTTGAAATTACAAAACAAGAGATGTATGATATGAATAGTAATATTTTTTCAATCTCTGAAGAAGTTGTGATTTCAGAAAAAAACTTTACAAGACTCAATTCTTGGTTGCGAAATCAAGGTTTTATTGTGGAAGAAGTTCCATATTCCGAAATTGCAAAACAAGAAGGATTATTGCGATGTTCAACACTTCCATTGGCTAGAGAATAAAAAAAGCTTTTTTATATCAAACCAAAAAATCAAGAAAAAATCATAATTTTGTTTTTCATTTTATGATATGCAACAAACTACCAATACCATTTTGATGATTCGTCCTATAAATTTTAGGATGAATGAACAAACATCTGTCAATAATTATTATCAAGAAGAGTTAGATTTAAAAAATGCTGAAATAAACAGGAAAGCGCAGCAAGAATTTGATGCGTATGTTGCTAAATTACAGCAATTTGGAATCCAAGTTATTGTTGTTTTAGATACTGATGAATTTGACACCCCTGATTCATTATTTCCAAATAATTGGATTTCATTCCATGAAGATGGTACAGTTGCCTTATATCCAATGTTTGCCAAAAACAGACGCTTAGAAAGAAGGGAAGATATTTTAGAAATTCTCGAAGAAAATGGTTTTTTGATAGAAAATGTGGTTGATTATTCTTCTGCGGAAAAAGAAGAAATTTTCTTAGAAGGAACAGGAAGTTTATTATTGGATCGTGTGAACAGAAAAGCATATTGTGCGTTATCGCCAAGAGCTGATGAAGATTTGTTTATAGAATTCTGCGAAGATTTTGAATATACACCGATTTTATTTAACGCAAATCAAACAGTTGATAAAAAAAGAAAAGCCATTTATCACACAAATGTAATGATGTGTTTGGCAGAAACATTTGCTGTTATTTGCCTTTCTTCGATAGATGACAAACAAGAACGAAAAAATGTTTTAAGACATTTAAAAGAAGATAAAAAGCAAATTATTGAAATTACAGAAGAACAAGTCAATCATTTTGCAGGAAATATGTTGCAAGTAAAAGGTGCAAATGATAAACGATTTTTGGTGATGAGTCAATCTGCTTTTGATTGTCTTACTCAAACTCAAATTCAGCAAATCACCAAACATTGCAAGATTATTTCAAGTTCTTTAGAAACCATTGAAACTTGTGGTGGAGGAAGTGCACGTTGTATGATGGCTGAAATTTTTCTCCCAAAATCACATTAGATGGGTTTGCTTTTTTTGGCAGTTGCACCTGCAATGATTATCATTTTGTATATCTATTTCAAAGATAAAGAGGTAGTTTCACCCTTTAATATCACTAGTAAATTTATACTTTAGAACTTAAACTTTTCTATAGGTACACCTATAGGTCAACCGCTTTTTAAGAGGAAAAATTGGCCCTATAAAACTAGGTTTTTGGTTCTACAAAACAAATTTTTTAGTATTTTTATTTAAAATATTTTAACATGGATAAGGAATGTCAAGCTGAAAAATGTTCCAAAATTTAAGAATTTGCCCCCTTAGAGATTATTGGAAATTGTCTGATAGCTTTAGAAGAAAATCGATTTCCAAAAAGTGAAATCGTTGGTAAAGGAAATAATGTTAATCCAGAACTTAT
>DDMS01000052.1:24081-59230 GCA_002340765.1 Flavobacteriaceae bacterium UBA2540
TAGCAGATGCGACAGAACCGTAATTTGACTGTTTACTAAATAAATATTCAGTAATAAGGATGTGAAAAAAAATGTTTTTTTTGGAACATTATTATCTTATTTTAGGACCTCATCAATAATTTTTCCTGTGGTTGAATTAGGCGCTTCAATTCTTAGCAAATTAGCAATAGTTGGAGCAATATCTGTGATTTCGTAGTATTTTTTTGAAACTCCTTTTTTGATGCCATTTCCATAAAATATAATAGGAACGTGAGTGTCATATGAAAATCCGGAACCATGTGTTGTTCCGGTTTTTTGCCTTGATATTGATGCTGGATTTGGAATTAATATAACATCTCCAGAAAATTTTTGGTGATATCCATTCTGTAAAACGTTCAAAATTCCTTTAGTAAAATTGGAGTTTTGTAGAGTTTTGGCAGACACAACTTTATTTATAGTTTCAAAATTCACGAGTTCATTTGCAAAAATTTCTGCAACTTCATCTACTTTTAATCCCAAAGAAGTTATTTTATCTTTATTCAAAAAAAGTTGATAATTTGACATGTTTTCAACCAATTCAGTAGATTTAAAATTTTTGATTGAAATAGAATCTAAAAATATTTTAAACTTTTTAGCATCAAAATATTTAGCAGGGATTTTTAAGGAGTCCAAATAAGCAGGGACCCTAACAGCTCCATGATCTGCAGTTAAAAAAACCGTGTATTTTCCAAGACCAACTTCTTTGTCTAAAAATTTTAATAAATCAGCCAAATCTTTGTCCAATCTCAAATAAGTATCTTCAGTTTCAATAGCATCAACTCCGAACTTATGTCCAACATAATCAGTACTTGAAAAGCTGATAGATAAAAAATCAGTTTCGTTTGTTTTTCCTAGTTTTTCTGATATAATTGCAGCTTTTGCAAAATCTAATGTAATTGAATTTCCAAAAGGTGTTTCTGAAATGATACTTAAATTTCCATTTTCAGCCTTTAAATTGGGAATATCATGAGGAAATACTGGAAACTTCTCTCCTTTGAAAACTCCTTCAAAAATTGAATTATCTGGAGTACTATTTCTGTAAGATTTTATATCATAAAGGGTATTCCAAGGTTGAGATGTATAGAATTGCGCTTTTTTTTGATTGTTAAAATCTACTACCCATTTTGGTAATTCTTTCATATAAAAAGAGCTTGTGATGAAATTTCCTTTGTTACCACCTTCAAACCAATATGCAGCAGTTGCAGTATGACCAACTGATAAAATGGCTGATCTGTCTTTCAAGGCAATTCCAATCGCTTTTCCACGCATATTTTGAGCCAATAACAATTGATCTGTAACTGTGGTTGAAAGCATTCTATAAGGGGATTTTTGTCCATATTTTGATTCAGTTCCAATTGATGAATATCTAATATCATCAACGCAATAAATTTCTTTTTTTAGGAATTTATCATACCAATTATTACCAATTATTCCATGATGATCAGGAGTTGATCCTGTATAAACAGATGCGTGACCAACAGCAGTATAAGTTGGGATATAGTTAAAATGTGCGTTTTCAAGAGAATAACCCTCTCTTAAAAGTCTTTTAAAACCATCATTTCCATAGCTATTAAAATATCTAGTTAAATAGTCATATCGCATTTGGTCAACAACAATTCCTATAATAAGTTTAGGTTTTTCTTCGTTATCAGGTGCTTTTTTAAAATTTGTAAGAGACGTAATTAATAGAAGAAACAGCAAAAATTTTTTCATGGAAAATAGTTTTAAATGATTGGTCAAATGTAATTATTTTAAATTTTGATTTTAGTAAATTTACAGTCTGTTTATCTAAATTTAATACTTTAGCACAAAATTAGACCTATGAATTACATAGAACATGTTGGTAAGTATTTTTTAATGCTTTTGCAAGTTTTCAAAAGACCGCAAAAAGCGCGTTTTTTTTACGAATCATTACTTAAAGAAATTGAAGAACTTGGCTTAAAATCGTTAGGAATAATTATGTTTATCTCATTTTTTATTGGTGGTGTAATTGCGCTTCAAACGGCACTAAATGTTGATAGTCCTTTTATCCCAAAAGCGCTTATTGGTTTTGCAACAAAACGCTCAATAATTTTAGAATTTGCGCCTACTTTTTGTTCTATTATTTTAGCAGGAAAAGTTGGTTCTTATATTACTTCAAGTATTGGTACTATGAGAGTTACAGAGCAAATTGATGCACTTGAAGTAATGGGTATAAATTCACTAAATCATTTAGTTTTACCGAAAATTATTGCAACAATTTTCTTCTATCCATTTTTGATTTTATTGGCAATGGTTTTGGGAATTTTTGGAGGATGGTCTGCAGGTGTTCTTTCAGGATTGATAAGCGGTGTTGATTATATTGAAGGTTTACAAATGGATTTTAAACCTTTTTTAATAACGTATGCAATTATTAAAACATTGGTTTTTGCTTTTTTAATTGCAACAGTTCCTTCATATCATGGGTATTATGTAAAAGGAGGTTCAATTGCTGTAGGTAAAGCAAGTACAAAATCTGTAGTTTGGACAACAATTTTAATTGTTATAGCTAATTATTTTTTAACTCAAATGCTTTTAACATAAAATGATAGAGGTAAATAATTTGCACAAAGGTTTTGGTGACGTAAAAGTCTTAAACGGTATTTCAACAAAATTCTATCCAGGAAAAACAAGTTTGATTATTGGGCAAAGTGGATCAGGAAAAACAGTTTTTCTTAAATCTTTGATAGGATTACATACACCTGAAAAGGGTTTTATTTCCTTTGATGGGAGAATAAATACTAATTTTACTATCGAAGAAAAAAGACAATGGAGACAAGAAATTGGAATGGTTTTTCAAGGAAGTGCTCTTTTTGATTCACAAACTGTAGAGGAAAATGTGATGTTTCCCTTGAAAATGTTCACAAAAAAAATCCAATCTGAGCGGTTAGAAAGAGTCAATTTTGTTTTAAATAGAGTCAATTTAGAAAATTCAAATAAAAAACTTCCTGCTGAATTGTCAGGAGGGATGCAAAAACGTGTGGCAATTGCAAGAGCTATTGTTATGAATCCAAAATACTTGTTTTGTGATGAGCCAAACTCTGGTTTAGATCCAAAAACTGCTATCGTTATTGACAATTTAATTAAAGAAATTACAGAAGAATACAACATTACAACCGTAATCAATACTCATGATATGAACTCAGTAATGGAAATTGGAGAAAAAATTATATTTTTAAAGAACGGGCTTAAGGCATGGGAGGGTACTAGTGAAGATATATTTAAAACTGATAATGAGGCTGTTGTAGAGTTTGTGTATTCATCAAATTTATTTAAAAAAGTGAGAGAGACATATTCAAGCGAAACAAAATAAAAATACGTTTGTTTTATATAAAATAACTATTTATATTTGCACCCGCTTAGAAAGAATATGACCTGGTAGCTCAGTTGGTAGAGCATTTCACTTTTAATGAAAGGGTCCTGGGTTCGAACCCCAGCCCGGTCACAAAAAAAACTCTGTAATTTTACAGAGTTTTTTATTTTGGAGTCTTTTTAAAACTTACTTTTACTTAATTTTTAATAAGAATGCAAAAAATAATCATTTCAATTTTATTTCTCTTTTTAATAATGAGCTCTGAACAAATTATTTTTGATTTTTCAAAAGACACAGATATTTCCTCTTGGAACGTAATTGATGATGGAGTTATGGGGGGACAATCATCAGGGAATTTCGAAATAAATGATGAAGGAAATGCTATTTTTTACGGAAAAGTATCTCTAGAAAATAATGGAGGATTTTCATCAGTAAGATATCAGTTTTCTCAAAAGAAAGTAAATTCTTTCACCAAAATTAAGGTTCGATTAAAAGGTGATGGAAATAGATATCAATTGAGAATTAAAGAAAATAGGAATGATTATTATTCTTATGTAGGAACTTTTCAAACCAACAATACTTGGGAAACTATCGAAATTCATCTTTCAGAAATGCAACCAAAGTTTAGAGGAAGAGTATTGAGTTTACCTAATTTTTCAGCCACTAGTTTTGAGGAGATTGCTTTTTTAATTGGAAATAAAAAAGCACAATATTTTCGTTTAGAGATTGATAAAATTTATGTGGAATAAGTTTTTAACAACTAAATTTAAGTGAGTTTTTTATATCTTCACTTTTTTAACATTCAAGTATGAAAGAAGAGTTTATAGAACAGAACAATTTTGATGAAGAAAAAAATGCATTTGAAAATAAAAAAGAAGACTTTTCCAAGGTTTTTATTCATGTAAAATCATTTTTAAACAATCTTTTTGATTTTAGAGAAGATACTGATCATAAAGCGACAATTGAGGCTATAAAAGCAGATATTACCTTTAAGGGAGCAACAGCTTGGATTTTAATTTTTGCTGTATTTGTGGCCTCTATTGGTTTGAATGCAAATTCAACAGCAGTGGTTATTGGCGCCATGTTGATTTCTCCTTTAATGGGTCCAATTTTAGGAATTGGAATGTCATTTGCTTTGAATGATGTGATTACTCTTAAACAATCTGTGAAAAATTTAGGTGTAATGATTGTGTTGAGCTTATTTGCTTCATTCATGTTTTTTTATCTTTTTCCATTAAGTGAAGATACTTCTGAGTTATTGGGAAGAGTAAGTCCTGATATTAGAGACGTACTAATCGCCTTTTTTGGTGGTTTAGCGTTGATGGTAGCAAGAACAAAAAAAGGAACAATTGCTTCCGTGATTTTTGGAGTTGCCATTGCTACAGCTTTAATGCCGCCTTTATGCACAGCTGGATATGGGCTTGCAAAAGGGAATTTTTCCTATTTTCTGGGAGCAATTTATTTGTTCACAATCAATGCAATTTTTATTGCTTTAGCAACTTTCTTAGTGTTAAAGTTGTTAAATTTTCCAATGCATGAATATGCCAACACCCAAAAAAGAAAACGATATGCAACTTTGGCAACGATCATTGGGATTTTAGTAATGATTCCTGCCATTTTTACATTTGTGAAATTGTTCAATGAAAACAAAATCAACAATCAAATTTCGAATTTTATCAATAATGAAATCAAAGAAAACGAATCATTAACCTTGATTGATTGGGAGAAAGATTTAGAGAATAAAGAAATATTATTAAATTTTTTCAATGAAGTTTCAGATGCAACTAAAAATGATTTAAATAACGAGTTGACAAAGAATATTTTATACACAAATTTAGCTGATTTTAAATTGAAAATTAAAGGAAGTGATACCAAAAGTTTTGAGTTGATAACCACTGCATACAAAGAAAAAAGAGAGGAATTGCAAGAAAGTAAAGAGAAAATCACCGAATTAGAAGATCAAATTTCGTTATTACAGCAAACCATTTTCCAACTGAATACACGAATAGAACAAGATGCAATAGCTAAAGACAAAAAAGCAGTGGCTTTTAGCAGAATTGCTAAAGATGTAAAAATTAGATATAATGAAGTCGAGCAAATTGGATTTGCAAAAATGCTGTTCTCTAAAGATTTTATAAAAATTGATACCATTCCAATTGCTTCCGTAAAATGGAATTCAAAAACCCTAGAATCAACAATCAATTTGAAGGAAATTGAATTACGAGATTGGCTTCAAAATGAAATGAAATTAGATACATTATTCATTAAAAGAGAAAGATAATTCTAAAAAATCTATTTGCTAAATACAGGAGTTACTTCTGCATTTTGATGAAATAAATATATTTTTTTTGTTTTAATATTTTGGCATTCAATGCGTGTTCTGCGTTGATTTCCTCTTTTGTAAATAGTATTTTTAAATTCAAATAAGCCTCCACTTTGGATACTAAAAATAAATAATTTCCCTGATTCAGCTACATTTCCTCTCAATGCTAATGATAATTTAGCATCAGCATCAGTGCTTGCTTTTGGATTTTTTAGATAGCTTGCCAAATGTCCTAAAATTTCTTTTGGATAAATTTCTGGATGTAAAAAAGGTAACATCATATGTTGAAAAACAGTTTTCCATTCTTTACCGTGAGGTTGCACTCTTCCAAATTTTTCATACGTTACATGATGTGCAATTTCGTGAATCAAGGTCAATAAAAATTGAAATTTATTCAGACTATTGTTAATGGTAATTTGAAATTTTCCATTCGGAAGTTTTCTGAAGTCACCATGTTTTGTTACTCTTTCATTGACTATTTTTAAATCAAAAGAATGCTTTTCAATTAAAAAATCAACAAAAGGAATGGATTTTTTCGGAATATAATTTTGATAATCTGATTTCAAAAACTAAGGTGTTGAAGAGGAAACTTGCAATACTTTTCCATTGTAAAATTTATTGCCATTTACAGCAAATTCATAAATATATTCTGCCATTTCAAGAGCAGAAAGTGGCGCTTTATAATCTGGAAAAGCTTCTGCCAACATTTCTGTTTGAACAGCTCCAATTGCCAAAACATTGAACGCAATTTGTTGTTCTTTATATTCTTCAGCAAGCAATTCTGATAATGTAATTACAGCTCCTTTTGCAGACGAATACGCTGCCAATCCAGAAAATTTCATACTTCCTTGAATGCCTCCCATAGAACTAATGGTTACCACATGACTACCTTTTTGTAAAAAAGGAATCATATTTTTTGTGAGTTCAGCAACTCCAAAAACATTTACTTTATACACTTCTAAAAAGTCTTCTGTGGTCAATGCTGTGAATGGTTTGTTGATTAGTTTTCCTGCGTTATTGATCAAAATATCCACTTTTTTCCAATTGTTTTTGATGAAATCAGTAACTGAATTTAAATCTTCTTTGTTAGCGACATCTGCAGAAAGTATGGTGATATTTTTGTTTTTTATGGTAGATAAAGGTTTGGTATTTCTTGAAATCGCTAGTACTTTATGACCTTTATTGGCAAATAATTGTGCCAATTCAAAGCCAATTCCTCTACTTGTTCCCGTTATAATTACGTGTTTCATCTGTCAAAAAATTATT
Organism: Flavobacteriaceae bacterium UBA2540; assembly: GCA_002340765.1. Classification (GTDB taxonomy): domain Bacteria; phylum Bacteroidota; class Bacteroidia; order Flavobacteriales; family Flavobacteriaceae; genus Polaribacter. The sequence goes on from DDMS01000052.1 coordinate 31,020, forward strand.
GAGCAAATTACTCAATTTTTCATACATTTAGATACTAAAACAACCCAAATGAAAAAAATATTCTTTTTTGTATGCGTACTTTTTATGATTCAAAATACAATTTCTCAAACAACACATATTTTATGTGGAAAATTGATCGATACAAAATCAGGAAAAATTGAAACTAACAAGACTATTATTATTGAAAAAAATAAGATTATTGATGTTGTAGATGGATTTTTGATTGCGAAAAGTAAAAAAATAACTACAATTGATTTAAAAGACAAAGTAGTAATGCCAGGTTTGATTGATTTTCACGTTCATATGGAACAGGAATTCAATCCAAAAACTCAATTGGAGAAATATATTTTAAATGAAGCAGATGTAGCATTTAATTCAGTTGGATTTGCCAAAACTACGTTATTAAACGGATTTACAACTGTAAGAGATTTGGGTGGTACAGGCGTAAATATTGCTATCAGAAAGGCCATAGATCAAGGTAAAATTCTTGGCCCAAGAGTTTTTACAGCAGGAAAATCATTGGCAACTACAGGTGGTCACGCTGACCCAACAAATGGTGGAAATAAACTTTTTATTGGTGATCCAGGACCAAAAGAAGGTGTTATAAATTCTGTTGATGATGCTAAAAAAGCGGTAAGACAGCGTTATAAAAATGGCGCAGATTGGATAAAAATTACAGCAACAGGAGGTGTGTTGAGTTTTGCAAAATCTGGAGATAATCCTCAATTTACGATTGAAGAAATCAAAGCAATTTGCGAAACTGCAAAAGACTATGGAATGTTTGTGGCTGCACACGCACATGGAGATGAAGGTATGAAAAGAGCTGTCTTGGGAGGTGTAAAAACCATAGAACACGGTACGTATATGAGTGAAGAAACTATGGATTTGATGATTAAATATGATGTCTTTTTGGTTCCAACGATTACAGCTGGGAAAGAAGTTGCTGAAAAAGCTACCATCAAAGGTTTTTATCCAGATATTGTAGTTCCAAAAGCGTTGGCTGTTGGTCCTCAAATTCAAGGAACTTTTGGAAAAGCAATCAAAAAAGGAGTTAAAATTGCCTTTGGAACAGATGCTGGTGTTTTTAAACATGGTGACAATGGAAAAGAATTTGGATTTATGGTTGCTGCAGGAATGCCAGTTATTGAAGCATTGCAATCAGCTACAATTACTAATGCTAAATTGTTGAAAATGGAAAACGAACTAGGACAAATTCAAAAGGGATTTTTAGCAGATATTATTGCAGTGAATGAAGATCCAACAAAAAACATTACCACAATGGAAAACGTTGTTTTTGTTATGAAAGATGGGATTGTTTATAAGAATTAACTAAAAAAAGTTGAATTGATATTTTTTCAGACCTCACAGGTTTTATAAAACCTGTGAGGTTTTTTTTATCAATCAAAAATAATATGCTGATAAGCACCAATATCAGGAGAATTGGTTCTGCTAACACCAAAAATATCAAATGGAAAACTGCTTGAAATTGCTTTATTAATTCCCGCAGAATTTTCACCAATAATGAAATCTTCGTTCTGGGTATTTCTAAAATCAGCCAAACCATTTAAGATGATATTTTTATAATTTGGATTGTTCGTAAAATTCATTTCTACGTTTCCAGAGAGTGAATTGTTAGAATCAATGAAAGAAATCATGCAATTACGTATGTTATAATTGAACAAACTTCCTTCAACTTTATCTAATAAAAATTCGATATTATTATTACCATCAAAAATACAATTAGTAAAATTTGCGGCAATCAAATCTCTTATTTCAATAATTTCTTGCCCTGAAGAATTTTCATAAACGAAAAAATTATTTACCAAAACTGCTGGTAATTGACGAACTCCATTGTTCCAAAAATTCGCAAAAGTACTGTGAGTGAAATTATAGGTCCCACCAATTGTGGCAGCCAAAGATGCTTGTCCTGCAGAACCAATAACTACATTATGAGCTTCAATATTGGTTTCTCTTGCTAAAATCCCAAAATTTGAGTGATTGTAAATTTCGGTATTTGAGAGTTTTAAAGTTGGATTTATTCCAGAACCAAGACTATCAACTAGAATTCCAATCACGCCGTTTTTTATTTTTGCATGATGAATTTCGTTGTCTTTACTTCCTGCACGCATCCAAATGGTACCCCATTGTCCAGGAATTTTTCCAAAACTATTTTCCAATCTGTCTCCTTCAAAAATGACTTTTTCATTCAGATTTCCATTGACTTTCAGAGAGGCATTTTTATCAATAATCAATCCTGAATTATTATGAAAATGAACTTTTGCGCCAGCATTTATGGTTAATGTTTTGTTTTTAGGAACAGCTGCATATCCATAAATTACTGTTGGTTTTGTATTAGAAAAAGTGAGTTCAGCATCAGTTAAAAACCTTCCTTTTATGGTTGTTGGTTGACCATCAATCGTTAAACTATCAATTTTCATTGAAATTGGCTCTCTTCCAGGAAAAATAAAATTGGCATCTTGCACTAAAGTCACCAAATCAACGTATTGTTGATTGTTTCCAGTATCAAATAAAATTCGATCAGTGTATAGTGGATTTGTTAGGTTATTTGCATCAATGGTGGTTTCAACAAAAACATAAATACTATCCTTTGCTAAAATATCAATATTAAAAAATTCTTTACCTGCAATTCCGTCGACATTCAATCTGTAGTTTGATGAATTTCCGTTTTCTAGAGAAATTTTAGGAATTGTAATCGCTTTATTTCCTCTGTTATAGACTTTTATGTTGTAAGTTGCAGAACCAATATTGGTAAAAATTGTATCTAAAAAAACGGTGTCTTTTGAAAACTCTAAATTTCCAAAACTTGGAATTGTTGAAAAATCTTTTCTACAAGAACTAACTAAAATAAGTAATGAAAAAATTAAAAAAACTAAAAAGTTACGCATACTAAATTTTTTATAAAAATAGAACTTTTAAATGCGTGAATTATTGTTTTTTAACCAATTCGATTTCAAAAAGTTTCGCCCAATTTTTTCCAGTGACAAAAATTCTATTATTTTCTTTGTCGAAAGCAATGCCATTTAAAACTTCGTCATTTGGAACTAATTTTTGAGATTTTTCCATTTCTTTTTTCAAATCAGTCAAATCAGCAACTCCTAAAACCACACCAGTATTGATATCAATAAGAACAATTGCATTTTGCTGGTATTTATTTGCGTACAGTTTTTCGTCAATTAATTCCAATTCGTTAAGGTTGTCAAGGGCATATTTATTGGTATAAATCTGAATAAATCTTTTTTCTTTTTGAGTTTCAGGATCTAAAAACCAAACTTTATTGGTGCCATCAGATTTAATTAATTCAGTATCATTATGTGTAAAACCCCAACCTTCACCGCTATTATTGTATTCAAATTCTTTTTCAAGTTCAAAAGTATCCAAATTATAAACAAACCCTTTTTTTGATTGCCATGTTAACCAAAATATTTTATCATTAAAAATGGTCATACCTTCACCAAAATATGCATTGTCCAAATCTATTTTTTGTAATACTTTTCCAGTGTTGATTTCCACTTTTCTTAGGCTAGATTGGCCTTTTCTCCCTGTTGTTTCATACAAAAAACCTTTGTGATATTCTAATCCTTGTGTATACGCTTTCGAATCATGAGGATACGAATTGATGATATTGAAAGTGTAAATTTCAGGAGCAACATCAGCCAAAACTTCAAATGAATTATTCTGTTTTTTTGTTTTTCCAAGATAAAAAATCAACGCTGAAATAACTTGTTTTCCAACGCCAATTTCTTTAGTATTTATTGAGAATTCACTTCCATTTGAAGGTATTTTTATTCCGTTTAATAGAAATTGAACACTGTCAATTGGTTTATTATTTTCTTCTTTTAAAATTCCTGAAATTGATTTATTCAATGTGGTTTTTTTTGGAACTTCAAGCGTAAAATTATACTTGTCATCACAAGAAATGATAAAAAATAAAGATATAATTAGCGAGATAATTGAAAAATAGTTTTTCATTTTATTGATTTTGTCTTGATGAACATGAGTTTTTCTGAATAATTACTGATGTTTTTAGTAATTTTTTTATTAGTGCAAATAAATATAAATTATTTATTTGTAAATTAAAAAAATAACTTAAATTTGCATCCTCAAAATAGTACTAATTAGCTATTTTAAAGATTATGTGTAAAACTTTACCAATTTTACACAAGCAAACATAAGATTAAAGTATTAAATATTAAAGAAATGAAGAAAGGAATTCACCCAGATAATTATAGATTGGTAGCTTTTAAAGATATGTCAAATGAAGATGTGTTTTTAACTCGTTCTACAGCTGACACAAAAGATAAGTTATTAGTTGACGGTGTTGAATATCCTTTAATAAAATTAGAGATTTCAAGAACTTCTCACCCATTTTATACAGGTAAGTCTAAATTAGTTGATACTGCAGGACGTATTGACAAGTTTAAAAACAAATACTCTAAATTCAGTAAATAATTTTTTACGAATTGAAAATATAGTAATATGCCGCTTCTATTTGTAAGACGGCTTTTTTTCATAAAAATTTTATTTATTTTTTACATATAATCCTCAATTGGGTTGCATGAACATATTAAATTTCGGTCTCCATAAGCATCATCAACTCTTCTAACTGAAGGCCAAAATTTATTTTCGGCAACATAATCCAAAGGAAAGGCTGCCTGTTTTCTTGAATATGGCAATGTCCAATTATCATTTGTTAACATTTCTTGGGTATGAGGTGCATTTTTCAAAGGATTATTTTCATCTTCTTTATTTGCAGTATCAATTTCTTTTCTGATGGAAATCATTGCATCACAAAAACGATCTAATTCTGTTAAACTTTCTGATTCTGTTGGTTCAATCATCATAGTTCCAGCCACTGGAAACGAAACTGTTGGTGCGTGAAAACCATAATCCATCAAACGTTTCGCGATGTCAACCACTTCAATTCCGTTTTGTTTAAAATTTCTACAATCAATAATCATTTCGTGAGCAGCACGTCCTTTTTCACCTGTATAAAGTGTATCAAAGGAACCTTGCAAACGAGCTTTTATATAATTTGCATTTAAAATTGCATTTTCAGTAGCATTTGTGATCCCTTTAAAACCCAGCATTTTAATATATCCATAAGAAATCAAACAAGCCAGAGCAGAACCCCAAGGTGCTGCAGAAATTGATGTAATTGCTTGTTCACCTCCAGTCTCAATCATTGGATTTGTAGGTAAAAAAGGAACCAATTGAGGCGCAACACAAATTGGACCAACTCCAGGACCTCCACCTCCATGAGGAATCGCAAAGGTTTTATGTAAATTTAAATGACAAACGTCAGCACCAATTGTTGCAGGATTTGTCAATCCTACTTGTGCGTTCATATTTGCACCATCCATATATACTTGACCTCCATGATTATGAATAATTTGAGTAATCTCTTGAATTGCACTTTCAAAAACACCATGAGTTGAAGGATACGTTACCATCAAAGCAGCCAAATTTTCAGAATGCTCAATAGCTTTTTCTTTTAAATCTTCAATATCAATATTTCCTTTTTCATCGGTTTTTGTTACCACCACTTTCATCCCAGCCATCACAGCAGAAGCAGGATTTGTTCCATGAGCAGAAGAAGGAATAATACAGATGTTTCTGTGAGAATTTCCATTTGCTAAATGATAAGCCCTGATAGTCATCAAACCAGCGAATTCTCCTTGTGCTCCTGAATTTGGCTGCAAAGAAGTTCCTGCAAATCCAGTAATAATATTTAATTGGTGTTCTAATTTTTTCAATACAATTTGATAACCTTCAGCTTGATTTAAAGGGACAAAAGGGTGAATATTTCCCCATTGCGAATTGCTTAAAGGTAACATTTCAGAAGCTGCATTTAATTTCATTGTGCAAGACCCTAGAGAAATCATTGAATGATTTAGAGCCAAATCTTTGCGTTCTAACTTCTTGATATAACGCATCATATCAATTTCAGAATGATAAGTATTGAAAACTTTATTTTCTAAAAACGGCGTATTTCTTTGTAGATTTTCAGAAATTACATTAAAATCCTCTTTTAAATCCAAGTTAGCTGAACTTTGGTTGCCGTTTAATTGATCAAAAATAGCAAATAATTTTATTAAATCTTGTTGCGTAGTTGCTTCATTCAATGAAATCGAAATGAATTTATCGTTAATGTAATTAAAATTTACCTCATGAGATTCAGCAATTGGTTTTAGTTTTAAACTATCAACTTCGACCATTAAAGTATCAAAATAAGAGGAATTTAATTGGTTAAACCCTGATTTTTTGATATAATCAGCTAGCAATTTGGTTTTATTGTGAACGCTATTTGCAATATGTTGAATACCATCTTTTCCGTGAAATACCCCAAACATTCCTGCCATTACAGCTAATAAAACTTGGGCAGTACAAATATTTGAAGTTGCTTTTTCACGTTTAATGTGTTGCTCACGAGTTTGTAAAGCCATTCTCAAAGCACGATTTCCATCTCTATCTTTGGTCACGCCTATAATTCTTCCAGGAATACTTCTTTTGTAAGCGTCTTTTGTTGCAAAAAAAGCGGCATGAGGCCCTCCATATCCTAAAGGAATTCCAAAGCGCTGCGAAGTTCCAACAACAACATCAACCCCAAATTCACCTGGCGCTTTTAATTTTACCAATGCCAAAATATCAGCTGCAACAGCAACTTTGATGTTGTTTGCATTTGCTTTTGCAACAAAACCTGTGTAGTCAAAAACTTGTCCGTGTTTTGCAGGATATTGTAAAATTGCTCCAAAAAATTCCTTTGAAAAATCAAAATTTTCATGATTACCAACTACCAATTCAATGCCAATTGGCGCAGAACGTGTAAATAAAATAGACAATGTTTGAGGTAAAATTTCTTCAGAAACAAAAAACTTTGAGGCATCAATTTTCTTTTTATCACGATCTCTCACATCAAACAGCAAAGCCATTGCTTCTGCAGCAGCTGTACCTTCGTCCAATAAAGAAGCGTTTGCCAATTCCATACCTGTTAAATCACAAATCATGGTTTGATAATTCAATAAAGCTTCCAATCTTCCTTGTGCAATTTCTGCTTGATAAGGCGTGTAAGCTGTGTACCATCCTGGATTTTCAAAAATATTTCTTTGAATAACACTTGGCACAATTGATTCATGATACCCCAAACCAATATAACTTTTAAAAACTTTATTTTTTTCTGAAAGTTCTTTAATATGAGCCAAATACTCATATTCGCTCATGGCTGGTTCCAAATCTAAATCGTTTTTTAAACGAATATTTTCAGGAACAGTTTCATTGATTAACTGCTCTAAACTATTAACTTTAATGGCTGACAACATGATGTCTTGTTCCTTTTTATTAGGTCCAATATGTCTAAATTGAAACGAATTTGTATTCATTAGCGTAAGTTAGGATGTCTTTAATTTCAATCGATTTAGGTTTTTTTAAACTTTCGATTTTATATATTTTTTTTACAATGCAAAAGTAATGATTTAGAAAGTTTATTTTTTGTTAGAATATTCCCAAAATAAAATAATTATCAACTGTTTTTTTGGGTTATGAACAGAAATACTATTTTTGTCAAATGAATGTTTTTAATAAAATTATTGATTTTTACATCAATGCTAGTATTCACGTCGCTTTTGCTGCATATGCTTTTCTGAGGATTACTGAAATATATCTTGATTTATCTTATCAAAAAAATTTAGATTATTTTATCTTTTTTGGAACTATTACAGGGTATAATTTTGTCAAATATGCTGGGGTTGCAAAGTTGCATCATAGAAGTCTGACACGAGATTTAAAAATCATTCAAATTTTCTCATTTTTTTGTTTTTTAGCAATGTGTTTTTATGCTTTTTCACTTCCCATAAACACAATTTTGTTAGCTTCTCCATTTACGATTTTAACCATATTATATGCTGTTCCTTTTTTAAGTGGATTTGAAAAAAATCTTCGCAATATTGGGTATTTAAAAATAATCATTGTTGCATTGGTTTGGGCTGCATTTTCGGTAATTATTCCTGTTTTTGAAGCCACAAAAAGCTTTTCATATGAAGCTATTTTATTGTTTATTCAACGTTTTTTTTTAGTTATTGTTCTCATTTTGCCTTTCGAAATCAGAGATTTACAATTTGATGCAATTTCACTTCAAACCATTCCAAGAAAAATTGGCATTCCAAAAACAAAACGATTAGGATTGATTTTAATGCTTTTCTCTTTATTGATTTCATATGCACTTTCTGTTAATTTCGAGACAAAAAATGCGTTTATGATATTCTTTTTTTTAGTGATTGTATTGCTGATGAGAGCAAAAGTGAATCAATTAAAATATTATAGTACTTTTTGGGTAGAAGCGTTACCCATCATTTGGTGGCTACTTCTTTTAGGATTTCATAATTTTTAGTGATTAAAGATTGATATTTTGTCAACTTTTATGCTAAAATGAGTAAAAAAAATTGATTTCATAAAACTCATCAGAAGTAATCGTATTAATTTCGAAATTTGTAAATTTACTGACTGAAATTAAGGATTTCATTATACAATGATGACCACCAAAAGAAATTATGTTTTTGATTTTGATAGCACATTAACTCGCGTTGAAGCTTTGGATGTTTTAGCAGAAATTACCCTTAAAAATAATCCTGAAAAAGTTGCGATCATTCAACAAATTATTGATATTACAAATCTTGGAATTGATGGAGAAATTTCTTTTACAGAATCTTTACGAAGAAGAATCAATTTATTGAATGCTCACAAAGAGGATTTAAGCGAATTAATCAAACAATTGAGAAAGCAAGTTTCATCATCAATTGAGAGAAATAAAGAGTTTTTCCAAGAATTTAAAGATGATATTTATGTAATTTCTTGTGGATTCAAGGAATTTATTGATCCAATTGTAGCAGAATATAATATTCCTTCTAATCGTGTTTTTGCAAATACTTTTGAGTTTGACGAAGTTGGAAAAATCGTTGGTTTTGATTCCAAAAACGTACTTTCACATCACAATGGAAAAATTGAATGTTTGAGAAACATTCAATTAGAAGGAGAAATTCAAGTAATTGGTGATGGTTACAGCGATTATGTAACTCGTGAAGCAGGAGTTGCAGACAAGTTTTTTGCTTATACTGAAAATATTTCAAGAAAAAAAACGACTGAAAAAGCTGATCATATTGCCCAAAATTTTGACGAATTTTTATACATAAACAAATTGCCAAGAAATATCTCATACCCAAAAAACAGGATTAAAATTTTATTATTAGAAAACGTTCATCCTGATGCGTTTAAAAAGTTATCAACTGACGGATTTTCTGTAGAATCTATTTCAAAAAGTTTATCCGAAGAAGAATTGATCGAAAAAATCAAAGATGTTCACGTTTTAGGAATTCGTTCCAAAACTAATGTCACTAAAAAAGTGATTGAAGCAGCAGACAAATTAATGGTGGTAAGTGCGTTCTGTATTGGAACTCAACAAATTGATTTAGAAGCATGTAAAGAAAATGGCGTCGTTGTTTTTAATGCTCCATATAGCAATACACGTTCTGTAGTTGAATTGGCAATTGGCGAAATTATTATGTTAATGCGTTCTGTTTTTCAACGAAGTACAGAAATTCACAATGGTTTTTGGAACAAAACTGCGGATGGTTCAAGAGAAGTCCGTGGAAAAAAATTAGGAATTGTTGGTTACGGAAACATAGGGAAACAATTGTCTGTTTTAGCAGAAGCACTTGGAATGGACGTTTATTATTATGACATTGAAGATAAATTATCCATTGGTAATGCTACAAAAATGTATTCTCTAAAAGATTTATTGGCAATTGTAGACGTGGTTACTTTACATGTTGACGACAATCCGTCAAATTATAATTTTTTCGGAAAAGAAGAGTTTGAACAAATGAAAGATGGTTCTCATTTAATCAATTTGGCTCGTGGTTTTGTTGTAGATATTGAAGCTTTGACTGATGCTTTAAAAAGGGGAAAATTAGCTGGTGCTGCTGTGGATGTATATCCAATCGAACCTTCAAAAAATGGAGATTTTACTTCGGAATTAAAAGGTTTGCCAAACGTAATTTTAACGCCACATGTTGGAGGAAGTACTGAAGAAGCTCAGAAAGATATTGCTGATTTTGTACCAAATAAAATAATGGCATATATCAATAATGGAAATACAGTTGATGCGGTAAATTTCCCAAATATTCGTTTGCCAAGACAAGTAAATGCCCACCGTTTTTTACATATTCATAAAAATGTCCCTGGTGTAATGGCAAAAATCAATAAGATTTTGGCAAAATACGACTTGAATATCAGTGGTCAATATTTATCTACAGATCCAAAAGTGGGGTATGTAATTACTGATTTGGACAAAGAGTATAACAAAGAAGTGATTGAAAAATTACGAAATGTAGAGGGAACTATTAAGTTTCGAGTGTTGTATTAGACATATGTCAAATCCTAAAGAACTTGACAAAAAAGTTAAGCTTTTACGGCTATTTTTTTGATTTTTCGATATAAAAAAGAATTATAAATATTTCTTTTTCCAAAGTTGTTCATCGATTTTGCGTTGATAAATTTTCCAAAAAGGATTTTATTAACACCAAAGTATTCGTAAACATTTCCATCAGAAAAAGTAACTTCTAACAGCATACTTTTATGACGCCAATCAGCAACTTGACATTCTGAAGTGGTGATTTTGTATTCTTCTAAATTGGCTTCTTTAGTCTCAGGAGCAACACCCACTAAAAAATGATACCCGTCAATAATTTTTGTACTGATTTCTTCAGCTTCCAATTTCGCAGTTTCATCCACAAATTTATCTGGATGGTATTCTTTTACCAAATTTCTATAAGTTGTTTTCAACTCTTTTAAATCGATAGTACTTTCAATGCTGAACAATTTTTTGTATTCTTTAATTCGCTTCATATATTTTTATTAAAATAGCGCGCAAAAGTATCGATATTAAATGGATAGCTTTCTCCTTTTGATGTTAATTAATCATAAAATTTCAGAAATGGTTATTCTTTCAAGTTGTTGTTCGTTTTCAAATCAACAATATTCATGTCTTTTTCACCCAAATATCGTTTGCTTCCCAAATACCTATTTTTATTCATTTCATCAAAACGAGGTTGCATTTTATCCATAGAACTGATATGTACATTTCCTGAAGCATGAATAAATTCTTGTTTGTCATTTCCTAACCAAATGCCTACATGAGTTACTTTTTGTTTCTTATTTTTGGTGGTTTTTTTTCCAAAAAACAACAAATCTCCTTTTTGTAAATCTGAAAAATTGAGTTGTTCATCAACGGTTTTTCCTGCGTTTATTTGTTGTGATGCATCTCTAGGAATCACAAATCCATTTAATAAATACACCATTTTTGTAAAACCGCTACAATCCATTCCTTTTGCAGAAGTTCCTCCCCATAAGTAAGGAAAACCTTCCATTTTTTTCGCAATCTCCTCAATAGATTCTTTTGTTGGAAACAAGTTTTCTAACCAAGATTCATAAATGACTGAGTCTTTTTTTTTGATGAAACCCATTCTATTATCAGGATATTTTACTTGATAAAATTCAGTATCCTCAGCAATATATTGCAACATTCCACCTAAAGAAATATCTGAAATAATCGATTTTTCAACATCTTTTTGCGCATACACAAATCCAAAAAGTGCCGTAAAAAGTACTTTTTTTGAAGCGTTCCATTGATTGATTTCTGTTTCATTCATCAGTTGAATGCCTCCTTTATCAACCCAAGAAATGTAGTTGTCAGGAGTTTGAATTCTGTAAAAGTCACCATTTTTGTCCAAAACTTTTAATGACATTCCCAACAAACCTTGTGTGCCCAATTCTGCTGAATGAGATGCTTCTGAACGAATATTAATTACCGAATTTTTTGCTACTGCAAATCGATTTTCACCAACAACTGAATCAGGCAAAATTCGAACGTTGTTTTCAAATTTGAGATTTGTTTTTTGGAGACTGTCTGTCAAAATACTAAGCGTATTTTTCGAAGTTGTTTCTCCTTCAAGTGAAAAAAGATTGTTTTTCTGAACAAATTTGATGTCAAAAAGTTCCACTCTTTTGTCTGGAGCAAATTCTTGTTTGATGGCCAAAGTCACTTTTTCCAACTCTTGAATCGTTTCAATGTCATTTTTGCAAGACATAAAAATGATAAAAATCAAACAAACCACTATTTTTAAAAATTTCATCTGATGTATTTTTTAGCGAATTTACAAAAAATCAAATGCTCATAAATTGAAAACTTAAAAGTATTGTTTTATCTTTGAAAACAAACCAATATTTTTTGCATGCAGTATCAAAATTCATTGGCATTTGCCAAACAAATGGATGCCCAAGATGTGCTTTCGCATCTTAGAAATCAATTTCACATTCCCAAAGATATAAACGGAAATGAATGGCTGTATTTTGTAGGAAATTCCTTGGGTCTACAGCTAAAATCAACTGAAAATTACATTCTTCAAGAATTGAAAGATTGGGCAAATTTGGGAGTAGAAGGTCATTTTGAAGCAAAAAGACCTTGGTTGAATTACCATGAATTTTTGACTGAAAAAATGGCGAAAATCGTAGGTGCAAAACCAATTGAAGTGGTGGTGATGAACACATTAACTACAAATTTGCATTTGTTGATGGTTTCTTTTTATCAACCTACAAAAATCAAATACAAAATTGTCATTGAAAGTGATGCTTTTCCTTCAGATAAATATGCAGTAGAGTCTCAATTAAAATTCCATGGTTTTGATGTTCAAGAAGGTTTAATTCTTTGGAAACCAAGAGAAGGAGAAGATTTGTTGAGAATGGAAGATTTAGAGCAAATTATTGAAAATCAAGGAGATAAAATTGCAATGTTGCTGATTGGAGGTATCAATTATTATACAGGTCAGTTTTTGGATTTGAAAAGAATTGCAGCTATTGGTCATTCAAAAGACTGTTTTGTGGGAATTGATTTAGCACATGGAGTTGGAAATATTCAGCCAAATTTACACGATTCAGAAGTGGATTTTGCAGCTTGGTGTACCTATAAATATTTGAATTCAGGTCCAGGAAGTTTGGCAGGAATTTTTGTTCACGAAAAACATTCGAAAAATGCAGCATTGCCGCGTTTTTCAGGTTGGTGGAATCACAACAAAAAAACACGTTTCAACATGAGAATGCCTTTTGATGTTATGGAAGGTGCAGAAGGTTGGCAATTGTCAAATCCGCCAATTTTATCAATGGCTGCCATTTTAGCCTCTTTGGATTTGTTTGATGAAGTTGGCATGGATGCTTTGCGAGAAAAATCAGAAAAATTAACCGGTTTTTTCGAATTTTTAATCCAACAAATTGAAACGGACAAAATAAAAATAATTACGCCATCCAATCCAAATGAAAGAGGCTGTCAAATTTCTATTCAAATTAAAGATGCTAATAAAAGTTTACATCAACAATTATTAGCAAAAAATATCATCACAGATTGGAGAGAACCAAACGTAATTCGTTGTGCACCAGTGCCAATGTATAACAGTTTTGAAGATGTTTATAGAATGGTAGAAAGCCTATCCTCAATCCTTTCCAAAGGAAAGGAGGTTTAAATACATTAAAAAATAATTATGAAAAAAAATGATCATGATTTGAGTCAGATTGAAAAAGTCCTCCCTTTTGGGGAGGATTTAGGAGGGGCTGTATTAATTATTGGTGCAGGCTTATGTGGCTCGTTATTAGCATTAAGACTAGCGCAAAGAGGATTTTTGGTGGAAGTTTTTGAAAGCAGACCAGATTTGCGAAAAGTAGCCATTTCTGCTGGACGTTCTATCAACTTAGCTTTGTCAGATAGAGGTTTGAAAGGATTGCGTTTGTGTGGTGTTGAGGAAAAAGCTAGAAAACTCTGCATTCCCATGTTTGGAAGATTGATGCATGACAAAGAAAGCAATACTTTTTCATCCAATTATTCAGGTAGAGAAGGTGAGTATATCAATTCAATTTCAAGAGGGGATTTGAATGCTTTGTTGCTAGATGAAGCTGAAAAACATGAAAACGTAACCATCCATTTTAACCATAAATGTAAAAAAGTAGACATAGAAAATGGGACTGCACTTTTTATAAATTCAGAAACAAATGAAGAATTTTCAGTCACTTCCCAAGTAATTTTTGGGACGGATGGTGCTGGGTCAAGTTTGCGAAAAAGTTATATTTCTGAAAGAAAATTTTTGTTCAGTTATTCTCAAAATTACCTAACTCATGGGTATAAAGAATTAGAGATTCCTGCAGATTCATCTGGAAATCATCAAATTAGTAAAGATCATTTGCACATTTGGCCAAGAGGCGATTTCATGTTGATTGCATTGCCAAATAGGGATGGAAGTTTTACAGTGACACTTTTTTTAAGTTTTGATGAAGGGGAATATAATTTCAATAATTTAACATCCGAAGAAAAAATAACAGCTTTTTTTGAACAAGAATTTCCTGATGCTTTGGCGTTGATACCTAATATCAAAGATGAGTTTTTGAACAACCCAACAGGACCTTTAGGAACTGTAAAATGTTCACCTTGGTTTTATAAAGGAAAAACAGTTTTATTGGGAGATGCAGCTCATGCAATTGTACCTTTTTACGGTCAAGGAATGAATGCTTCTTTTGAAGATGTTGTAGTGTTGGATGAAATTTTGAATAAAAAATTGGAAAGTTGGGAAGCTGTTTTTAAAAAATATCAGAAAGCCAGAAAAAAAGACACAGATGCCATTGCAGATTTAGCAATTGATAACTTCTTTGAAATGCGAGATCACGTTGCCAATGAATTGTTCAAACAAAAAAGAAAGATTGAAATGGACTTGGAAAAAGCCTTTCCAAATCAGTATTTTTCAAAATATTCATTAGTGACTTTTAATGAACATATTGGTTATGAAGAAGCCATGAAAAAAGGCAGAGCGCAAGACAAAGCATTGCTAAATTTGATTTCAGATGAAGCCGTTCACACACATGTAAACATGAAAAAAATAGAATTAAAAGTTATTTTAGATGCGGTAATTGAGCAAACAAATGAAATTTTACAAGAAGATAAAATAGCAGGATTGTAAAAGCCCACCTCAATCCTCCCAAAGGGAGGAAGGTTGGTTTCGGAAAAGAATGAAATGATTAGATTAATTTAAATAATATAAACAACAAATTCCAAATTTCACCCAGTTTGGAGTTCCTTCCCTTTAGGAAGTTAGGATGGGACATATACTATGAAACAAGTAACACCAAGAGGCGCATATCCACATGTAAAGGTGGTGGGTGATTTTATTTTTGTATCAGGAACAAGTTCTAGGAGAGCAGATAATTCTATTGCGGGCGTTGAAATCATTGATGAAATGGGTACTAAAAAGCTGAATGCTTATATCCAAACAAAAGAAGTTTTACAAAATATTGACAACAACTTAAAAGCAGTTGGAGCTAGTTTAAAAGATGCAGTAGACGTTACTTCATTCTTGGTCAATATGAATGATTTTGCAGATTATAACAAAGCGTATGCGGAGTTTTTTGATAAAGAAACTGGACCTGCAAGAACTACAGTTGCTGTGCATCAGTTACCACATCCAGATTTGGTGGTGGAAATAAAAGTGACTGCTTATTTAAAGATAAAATAGGGTTGAGATTAGAGAATAAAGATTAGAGAATAAAGAGTTAGAAATATGGTAAAGATTATATTGTTTTTTTTAAAATGAACATTCAAAACTACATCAATGGGCAATTTATAAATCCAACTCAAAACAATTGGTTGGATAATTACAACCCTGCAATTGGAGAGATTTATGGACAAATTCCGAATTCAACAAAAGAAGATGTAGAAAATGCTTATGAAGCTGCTGCAAGTTTTTTTCCAAAATGGTCACAAACTTCTTTGGATTACAGAAGTAAAATCCTACTAAAAATTGCAGATTTAATTGAAGAAAATTTAGCTGATTTTGCCAAAGCAGAATCTATTGATAATGGAAAACCATTGAGCTTGGCAATTGAAATTGACATTCCAAGAGCTGCCAATAATTTTCGTTTTTTTGGACATGCCATCACACAGTTTTCTTCTGAAAGCCATGAAAGTGTAGGATTGAATGCTATTAATTTTACATTAAGACAACCTATTGGAGTAGTAGGTTGTATTTCTCCCTGGAATTTGCCTTTGTATTTATTCACTTGGAAAATTGCACCCGCTATTGCTGCTGGAAATTGTGTGATTGCAAAACCAAGCGAAATCACACCAATGACAGCGTATTTGTTGGGAAAAATTTGTATTAAAGCAGGTTTACCAAATGGTGTTTTAAACATCGTTCATGGTTTGGGAAATCAAGTTGGAGAAGCCATTATTTCTCATCCAAAAATCAAAGCAATTTCATTTACTGGAGGCACAAAAACAGGTGCTCATATTGCAAAAATTGCTGCGCCAATGTTTAAAAAACTATCTTTGGAATTAGGAGGGAAAAATCCAACAATCATTTTTGAAGATTGTGATTATGAAAAAATGCTGGCAACAACGGTTCGTTCTTCGTTTTCAAATCAAGGTCAGATTTGTTTGTGTGGAAGTAGAATTTTGGTAGAAGTATCTATTTATGAAAAGTTTAAAAATGATTTTATCCAAAAAGTTTCTGAATTAAAAGTTGGAAATCCAGCAGATGAATTAACAAATATTGGAGCATTAGCATCCAAAGAACATTTGGAAAAAGTAAAAAGTTATATTGATATTGCTGAAAATGATAGAGGAAAAATCCTTTTTGGAGGAAAAAAAGTAGTGGTCGAAAATTGTGAAAATGGGTATTATTTACAACCTACAATTATTGAAGTTTTTGACAATCAATGTCGATTAAATCAGGAAGAAATATTTGGTCCAGTTGTTACTTTGATGTCTTTCAAAAATGACAAAGAAGCTTTATTTTTAGCAAATGATACAAAATATGGGTTGTCAGCAACTTTATGGACAAATAATTTGGAAAGAACCATGAATTTTTCACAGAAATTAGAAACTGGAATTGTGTGGGTAAATACTTGGATGATGCGAGATTTGAGAACACCTTTTGGCGGTCAAAAAGATTCGGGTTTGGGGCGTGAAGGTGGATTTGAAGCGCTGCGTTTTTTTACGGAAACAAAAAATATATGTATAAAATATAAATAAGAATTAAGAAAAAAGAGAAAAGAAAAAAGATTAAAATAGGTCATTATTCTGTACTTTTTTTCTATTATCTCGATACAAATGAATTTAGGAATCCAAAATAAAAACGCACTTGTTTGCGGAAGTACAGCAGGAATAGGAAAAGCAACCTCAATTTTGTTAGCAAAAGAAGGCGCAAACGTTACGTTGATTGCAAGAAATGAAGAAAAACTGAAATCAGTTTTACAAGAATTACCAAAAAGTAATGAACAAAAACACAGTTATTTGATAGCCGATTTTTCGAAACCTGAAGAATTGCAAAAGATAGTTTCAGATTTTATAAAAAATAATCACGGATTTCATATTTTGGTAAACAATACTGGAGGACCAAGAAGTGGAGCGATTTTAGAGGCAACTTTAGAACAGTTTGAAAATACGTTCACTCAGCATTTAAAATCCAATCATGTTTTAGTGCAAGCAACCATTCCGTTTATGAAAACTCAATGTTATGGTAGAATCATTAATATTATTTCAACTTCAGTTAAAGAGCCTATTGAAGGATTAGGAGTTAGCAATACTATTAGAGCTGCAGTTGGAAATTGGTCAAAAACCTTAGCGTCAGAAGTTGGAAATCATGGTATTACTGTCAATAACGTGTTGCCTGGTTTTACTGAAACTGAACGTTTGGACGAAATTATCAATATAAAAGCAGCAAATGAAAACCGAAGTTTTGAAGAAATGTCTGCAATGTTGAAAAATTATACACCTGCAAAACGTTTCGCAAGACCAGAAGAAACAGCTAGTGCAATTGTATTTCTTGCTAGTGAAAAAGCGAGTTATATCAATGGAATTAATCTTCCAGTTGATGGAGGAAGAACAAAAAGTTTGTAGCACACCTCAATCCCACCCAAATGGAGGAAGTCTGGTGTGTGAAAAAAATTTAAAAAGAGTGATTTAATAAAAAGAATATTAACAACAAACTCCAAATTTTACCCAGTTTGGAGTTCCTTCCCTTTAGGAAGGATAGGATGGGTTTTTAATTATGAATCTAGTACAACCTTTAAATTTTAAAAAGTGGATTGACGAACACCGTCATTTGTTAAAACCTCCTGTTGGAAACAAACAAGTATGGGAAAATGGGGAATATATTGTCATGGTTGTTGGTGGTCCAAATAATCGAAAAGACTATCATTATAATGAAACTCCTGAGTTTTTTTATCAAGTTGAAGGAGACATGATTTTGAAAATTATTGATGGAAATGGAACTATGATTGATGTTGAAATTAATGAAGGTGACATTTATTTATTGCCAGCAAAAGTGCCGCATTCACCTCAAAGAAAAGCAAATACTGTTGGTTTGGTGATTGAATATCCTCGTTCTGAAAATATGTTAGATGCCCTAGAATGGTATTGTCAAAACTGTGGAAATCAGCTGTGTAGAGAAACTTTTGCACTCAATAATATAGAAACAGATATGCCAATTATTTTTGATAATTATTATTCAGATGTTGAAAAATGTACGTGTTCCAATTGCGGAACATTTATGGAAGCACCTAATAAAATTCCATCCTAACCTTCTAAAAGGGAAGAAACCCATTATAAAAAAATCAATCTAAAAATAAAATGAATTAGTTTATGTCAATTTCATTAGATACTAAAAGTGTTACCCCCTTTGGGGGAAAGGGGGTTCGAAAACTTCGTATAAACAGCCATTCACATTTGCTGCCCTATCCTGAGGAAATTCCTCAGTTTATGAAAGAAAAAGAAATTTTTTGGGTAGATGATGAATGTAAACACATGTTTCAAAAAGGTTGGAAAAGACCTGTTACTGATTCAAGTTTTTTTCTTGATGAAAAGCTAAAGTGGATGGAACGCAACAAAATAGATCATGCAGTGGTGTTGAATTTATCACAATTGTATGGCAATGGTTTGCGATTGGAAGAGATGAAAAAAGCGCTTCGTTTTCAGAATGATTTTAATGCGAAAGTGCAAAAAAATCATCCAAATAAATTTACGTGTGGATTTGTAGTGCATCCAGGATTTATTTATGGAGCTTTGGATGAAATAAAACGTTGTGTAGAAGAATTAGAATTGAAAGTTTTATGTTTGTCAACCCATTTTATGGATTCTATTGGTCAATGGCGAAGTATTTTTGACGAAGAAAATGACCGAATTTTTGAATTGGCAGACCACTACAAATTAGCCATCGAAATTCATCCTTATGATGGTGACAAAATGATCAAACTAGAAAATTCAAATTGGCGTTTTCACCTGATTTGGATGTTGGCGCAATGTGGAGATGCCTACCATTTTTATACTTTGAATGGTATGCAAGAGCGTTATCCAAATATCAGAACTTGTTTTGCACATGGAGGACAATTGGCGCAAATGAATTTGGGAAGACGCATTCAAGGATTTGATGGTAGACCTGATTTGTTCAAAGGAAAACACCATCCAAGAAAAGCAGTTGGTCATCCAAATATTTTCTTTGACACCTTGGTTCATGATACAGATTCTTTGAATTTGATGTTTAAAAGACAAGGAACCAAGCAAGTTTTGATGGGTTTAGATGATCCTTATCCTTTAGGAGAAATGGAAAGTGATGCACAATCTTCGTATCCAGGAAAAATTTTGGATTTAGCAATTGAGAAAAAAATTATTTCTGAAACCGAAAAAGAGGAAATTTGGGAAGACAATGTGTTGCAATGGTTGTTTGGAAATGATGAAAAAGCAAAACAAAATTTGATTCAAAAGATTTTAAAAGGATAAAAAAGTCGCGAAAATCATTTTTTCTGATGATTGCGACTACTACGTTATTTTATCCCTCACATTTTTTCAAAACATCTTCAGCTCTTTTTAATTGAAATCTTGGATAAAAAGGAATGTCATTTTTTTCTTCTTTTCCAATTTCAATGGCACGTTTTATTTCATCACAAAATGGTTTAGTAGATTGTCCGAAAAATTTTGCAGCTCCCATATTCCATTCTGCATTTCCTAAAATTACTCTTGGATTTTTTGGGGCAATTTGCAATGCTTTTGCATACAATTGACTATTTTTTCCAGACATGGTCATGCCATATCTTTGTCCGTCAAATGCTATATACGCTGTGTTAAGCAATGCTTGTGTGATGATAATTTCTGGATTATTTTCCGAAATGGAAGTTGCATCATCTAAAAGTTTTTGTGCTTTTGTCAACTTTGCGTTTAAAATTGTTTCGTCTTTGATTCCAAAACTTCCTAAAATTTCTATGTAAGCTGCATAAAATGGTGGCAACCAATTTTCTTTTTCAGCAGCAGCAATTCTCTCAAATAATTGTGATGCTTCTGTTAATTTTCCTTCATCCCAAAGGGCAAATGCTTGTTGCATTCCTTTTTCATAATTGCTTTGACTAGTTGCGTTTAGGGCAAAGAATAACCATATGAATAAAAATACTTTTTTCATAATAAATTGATATTAAGTTGTTTGTGAGTTTTTGAAGAAATTTAATTGACTTTAATTTGTATAGTTTTATTGCTGTCTATTAAGAATTTTGCATCTTCAAATTTTGGTGGACCCATAAATCCAGTTGCGTTATTTGAAAATCCGTAAGGTTCTTTTGGGATGCCAAAAATTTTGGTATCCATTTTATTATTGTCATTTTCATCATGGAAAAAAGAAACAGCATATTCTCCTTTTTTCAACCCTTTAAATTGTGCTATTGCCTTTTTATTCTCAATAACAACTTTTATTTTTAATGATTTTTCAGTGTCTTTTAAAAAATTTTCTTTTTTATTATATACTGCAATAAAAACTTTTCCAGTGGTTTTTTTCATTCCAGTAACTTCGATTGTCAAATCAAACGTTTCTTCTTCTTGGGCTTTTGTTGTTAAAATTCCGAAGCAAATAAATGCAATAATTAATAGGTTTTTTTTCATGATGTTTTTGTTTTATAGGTCAAATATCTGTTGTTTATTTTTAAAATATTCAATAATAATACCGAATTGTAATTTATCATTACCGAGTTGTAAAATACTACAAATTATTCAATTGATTTGATTTTTTATCATCACTTATTGTCCAAAAGAATCCTACAAAAAAGAAACTATCAGCATTTGGAATGATGGCTTGTCTGTCATAAAATCCGTTTGAATCTGGGGTGTTTTTATAATTATATCCAAATATATTTCTGGTTCCTAAAGCATTGTTGACAGAGAAATACAGAATTTTTTGCTGATCAATCAAATACGCCCAATTCAAACTCAATGAATTGTAATTTTTGGTTTCATTGTTTAAAAATCCTGTTTCATTTGGGTTTGTATAGCTTCTTCCTGAGGCAAAACTATAGGTGAATCCAATTTGACTTTTTAAATTTTCAATCCAATGTTTTGCCACAATCGAAAAATTATGTTTTGATGCAAAATTGGGTCTTGCAGCCATAGGATAATTTCGGTAATCTCTTTCTGTATCCAAAAACGAATAAGAAATCCAATAATTTGTGTTTTTGATTTTCTGATTTTGTCTCCAAAAAACATCAATTCCTTTTGCAAATCCAACACCATCATTATTGAAATCTGAATTGAAATTTGGCATTTCAGTATCAAACTTTACTAAATTCCTATAATCTTTGAAATACGCTTCAATTCTGAAAATTTCATTTTGTTGTGAATATTGAAAATTAGCAATCAAATGTGAGGTATTTTCTGATGAAAATTCTTGATTAAATTTCAAATACTCATTTTTTGGTTGTTGGTAAAACTGACCATAAGCAAGCGAAAACTGCGAATTTTTTCCTGATTTATAAGAAATTGACGCTCTTGGAGACAACGTAAATTCATTTAATAAATGGGAGTTTTCTGCTCTAATTCCAATTTTTGCTGCCAAGTTTTTCGAGAAAAAAACATCTGTTTCAATAAAGGTTGCCAATAATTGATTGTTAAATCCGTAGTCAAACTTTTGATTGTTTATGGAGGTGTAATTTTCATCAAAATTGGTGATAAAATATTCTGAACCCAGTGTAAATTTGAAACGATTCGTGATTTGTTTTCTCAATTTCAATTTAAAATGCATGGAGTTTTCATTATTTTCCACCAAATCATCTATAATTTTCAACGTTGAATTGTCATTGGTAAAACTCAATCCAGTTTCAATTTTCCAATTATTTCCTAAATTATTTTTGTAAGAACTATTCAAATAAAAATTACGATTTTGAAGTCCGAAGCGAAAACCATCCACAAAATTGATGTCTTCCTGAATCACATCAAAGTCAGAATAGCTGAATGCGCCATAAATTTTCAACATAGAATCGTCTTGAAATGTATGCCTATAAATGAGTTCTCCACTGCCAGATTGAAAAGGTTTTGACCACGAATTTCTATCAGGAAACGCCGCTAAATAAGGAGCTAAGTTTACATACGAAGTATTGATACTTAATGAATTTTTACCCCAAATCTGCGTGTTTCCAACTCCCAAACCTACTGTCATGAAGGACACTTCTGTTTTTTCTTGATCTGGTTCATCAATCGTGTTTAAAAGCAACACACTTGAAAGCGCCTGACCATATTCTGCGGAATAACCGCCTGTAGAAAAAGTGATTCCTTTGAACAAAAAAGGAGAATATCTTCCTCGTGTTGGAATATTATTGGCTGTTGGCGTGTATGGAGTGAACACTCGAATTCCGTCAATAAATATTTGCGTTTCTTCAGCTTCTCCACCTCTTACAAACAATCGTTCATCTTCGGCAACTGCTGAGGTTCCTGGCAATGTTTGCAACGCACCCAAAAAATCGCCTGCAGCACTGGCTGTAGTTACAATATCTAAAGGTTTCAAAACCGTTACTTTTGCTTTTTCATTGGCTTCAAAAGTACCTGCGTTGATGACTAAAGCATCAAAAGAATTGTTATCATCTTTTAATTTTATGATTACATTTTGAGTGATGAAACTTTGGTAGTTCTGATAAACGTTTCATAAGAGAAGCATGAATCCTTTTCGATTGAAACCTTTTTTGCGATGTTTAAAGCGAAAATTTTTCTTCATCATTTTTAGTAGTGCCATCATACGTAACATCCAAATAAATGTTTGCGCCTAAAATAGGATTGTTTTTGGAGTCAGTTACGATTCCGTTGATTGTGGTTTACGCAACAGTTGAAAATTGAAGAATAGCGAATAAAAAAATAGAATATTTCTCATCAGCGGTTGTTTTTGATGATCCAATTTGGGAAACTTCCTTTTTTAAAAATAATAGGACTTAATGAACTGTGAAATTTTGGGGATGAAATAAATATTTTAATATTTTTAAATTCTTGTAAATTATTCCATAACACTATCAATCAAAATCGTCAATAAATCAATAGCAGTTTGTGCAATTTTGGTGCCAGGTCCAAAAACACCAACGGCACCAGCATTAAAAAGAAATTGATAATCTTGCACAGGAATGACACCACCCACAATTACCATGATATCTTCTCTTCCGTATTTTTTTAGTTCCTCAATGACTTGTGGAATCAAAGTTTTGTGACCAGCAGCCAAAGAAGAAATGCCCAAAATATGCACATCGTTTTCAACAGCTTGTTTGGTGGCTTCTTGTGGAGTCTGAAAAAGAGGTCCAATATCCACATCAAAACCTAAATCGGCATAACCAGTTGCTACAACTTTTGCACCCCTGTCATGACCATCTTGTCCTAGTTTTGCAATCATAATTCGAGGACGTCTTCCCTCTAATTCAGCAAATTTATTTGCCAATTCTGCTGCTTTTTTGAATAATGAATCGTCTTTAATTTCTTTACTATACACGCCAGAAATGGTTTTATGAGTTGCTTTGTGTCTACCAAAAACAACTTCTAAAGCATCCGAAATTTCGCCTAAAGTTGCTCTATTTCTGGCTGCTTTTACTGCCAAATCTAATAAATTTTCAGTTTCGTTTTTTGCAGCGGATGTTAAATTTGCCAAAGATTTTTTTACTTCCTCATTATTTCTAGTCGCTTTTATGTGTTGCAATCGTTCTATTTGCGATTTACGAACCGCTTCATTGTCAACTTCTAACGTATGAATTGGGTCTTCTTCTTTCAATCGGAATTTGTTGACACCTACAATCACATCTTGACCACTATCTATTTTTGCTTGCTTTTTGGCAGCAGCTTCTTCAATTCGCATCTTAGGAATTCCTTTTTCGATGGCTTTGGTCATGCCCCCTAATTCTTCCACTTCGTTGATGAGTTCCCACGCTTTATTGGAAATTGTTTCTGTGATTTTTTCGAGATGATAGCTGCCTGCCCAAGGATCTACAGTTTTGGTGATTTGAGTCTCTTCTTGCAAATAAATTTGCGTGTTTCTGGCAATTCTTGCCGAAAAATCAGTAGGCAAAGCTATTGCTTCATCCAAAGCATTGGTGTGCAAACTTTGTGTTCCTCCAAAAACAGCTGCCATTGCTTCAATAGTAGTTCTGGCAACGTTGTTGAAAGGATCTTGTTCGGTTAAACTCCAACCACTTGTTTGAGAATGTGTTCTTAAAGCCAGCGATTTTTCATCTTTTGGATGAAATTGCTTCACAATTTTTGCCCACAACATTCTAGCAGCCCGCATTTTTGCAATTTCTTGGAAATGATCCATGCCAATTCCCCAAAAAAATGACAATCTTGGCGCAAAAGTGTCAATATCCATGCCTGTTTCCAATCCTTTACGAATGTATTCTAATCCGTCTGCAAGTGTGTATGCCAATTCAATTTCAGGCGAGGCACCAGCTTCTTGCATATGATACCCTGAAATAGAAATCGAATTGAATTTGGGCATATTTTTGCTAGTATAACTAAAAATATCCGCAATGATTTTCATAGAAGGAGTAGGTGGATAGATGTAGGTATTTCGCACCATAAATTCTTTCAAAATATCATTTTGGATGGTGCCTGAAAGTTGTTCAATGGCAACTCCTTGCTCTTCAGCAGCTACAATAAAAAATGCTAAAATGGGCAAAACAGCTCCATTCATGGTCATTGAAACTGACATTTTATCCAATGGGATTTGATCGAAAAGCAATTTCATATCTTCCACAGAATCAATGGCTACTCCTGCTTTTCCAACATCACCTTGCACACGTTCGTGGTCAGAATCATAGCCTCTGTGTGTTGCCAAATCAAACGCAACAGACAACCCTTTTTGCCCTGCTTCTAAATTTCTTCTGTAAAAAGCATTGCTTTCTTCAGCGGTTGAAAAACCTGCATATTGTCTGATTGTCCAAGGTCTTTGAACAAACATGGTTGCATAAGGTCCTCTTAGATTGGGCGCAATTCCCGCTATAAAATCTTCATGTTGAAAAGCCCCTCCCAACCTCCCCAAAGGGTAGGAGTTCTGAGCAGAACCCGAAATTTTTATTTTTGAAAAATCTTTTCTATTCATTGTCTATTCTTTCTTTTTCAACAGTTTCTGAAAGTCTTTTTCTAGTAATTGGCGTCAACAAAGTTTTGATATTTCGATGTTTAGTAAAAGGATAAATTTCCAACTCATTTTTCATGCGGTCGTTCTTGTTTTGTTGCAAATTTGTGCCCACCAAAACATTTTTTTTGTTGGTGAAATCCGTCTCTTCTTTTTGTGCGCTTTCTTTGATTTTTTTCTGAATTACTCCTGATTTTAATTGGTCAAGAAATCCACCACCTTTTTCAATTTGCTTAAAAATAGCCAATCCTTTTTCTGCCAATTGTGAAGTGATTGCATCAATATAATAACTTCCGTCAGCAACATTTTGTGCTTCTTGTAAATAACTTTCTTGTTGTAAAATCAACAATTGATTTCTTGAAATACGTTCGCCAAATTCATTTGATTTGTGAAAAATAGCGTCATAAGAAACATTGGAAATCGTGTTTGAACCTCCTAAAATGGCACTCATACATTCAGAAGTTGTTCGCAATATGTTGACATTATAATCGTAAATCGTTTTGTTGCGCAAACTTGGTTGTGTAAAAATATGAACATTCGAATTTTCAATTCCGTATTCATTGAGTAGGGTTTCCCATAAAATTCTGAAAGCCCTTAACTTTGCAATTTCAAAGAAATAATTACCTCCCACTGCAAATGAAAAATGAATATTGTTAGCAATTTCTTTTCCAAAATCCAATAAATATTCATTTGCATGTGCTAAAGAATATCCTAACTGTTGCGAAATGGTGGCACCTGCATTTTGATACAAATCCAATGAAATTGAGATTGTATTTTTACAAGAATTTGAAATGTTTTTGAGTCTTTTATGGTCTTCATTCATATTGAAAAACCAATTGCCATTTTCGGCTAAATTTCCAATAATGTCTGTTTGGAAAAATACATTTTCTGAATTACAGAAATTTGACAATTCAACCTGAAAAGTATCCTCTAAAAAAGAAAACTGAAAATAAATTAGGATTGATTTTATATTAATATTTGCAAATACTTTTTGAAAATCAAAAGGTTTATTTGCTTTAAAATGAATGGCTGTTGCTCCTCTTTTTAGAGCATCTTTTGTCAAGAAATTTGCTGTTTTTTCGTCATCGATAAAAACATTTTGGCAGATATTAAATCCTTTTTTAGGAAGATTTATAGGGATGTTTTTACAATCTTCTTTGGTGTAAAATGGTTTGACAGTAATGCCTTCATCCGTTCTCCAAAGTAAGTTTTCATTATAATCTGCACCTTTTAACTCTACCTGAATTTTTTGCTTCCAAGCAGCAGCTGAAACTAGCGGAAATTCGTCAAATAAAAAATGGCTCATTGTTTTTGTAAAGTATCAAATTCAATGATATAGATATCTTCGTTTTCCTTTTTCATCAGGTATTGTTCTCTTGCAAATCTTTCTAATTCAAGGGAATCTTGCAGTTTTTTAATGGTATTTTTATCTTTTTCAATTTTACTCTTATAAAAGATAACAGCGTTTTCTAATTCTTCAATTTCATTATCAAACCTTTTATGAATCAAAAATGAATTTTCATCAAAAAAAATCATCCAAATAATGAATGGAATTAAGATCATTACAAAAACATTTGTAAAGAATTTATAAAAAACATTTTTTTTAATCCTTTCTAGAAAACTCATTTTGTAATTTTTCGTTGATGACAGTTCTTACAATATCAACAGCCACTGTATTAAATTTATCATTCGGAATGATAAGGTCAGCAAAATTCTTTGTGGGCTCAATAAACTGTTGGTGCATAGGTTTTAAAGTGGTTTGATATCGGCTTAAAACTTCGTCAATATCTCTACCTCTTTCAGAAATATCTCTTCGAATTCTGCGAATCAAACGTTCGTCAGTATCCGCGTGAACAAAGATTTTAATGTCGAATAAATTGCGTAATTCTTCATTGTTAAATATTAGTATTCCTTCGAAAATAATTACTTTTCTTGGATGCGTTTGCACGGTATCTTTTGTTCTGTTATGCGTTACAAAAGAATAAATAGGTTGTTCAATTATTTTTCCGTCTTTTAAATCTTTCAAATGTTGCACCATTAATTCAAAATCAATAGCTCTTGGATGGTCAAAATTTATTTTTGTACGTTCTTCATATGATAGATGATCATTGACTTTATAGTAAGAATCTTGCGAAATGACGCAAACTTCATCAGAAGGCAAATGCATAATAATTTGATTGACAACAGTGGTTTTTCCACTTCCTGTTCCACCACTAATTCCAATAATTAGCATATTTTAAAACCTATTTTTATAAAATTTTTACTAAAGTAGTAAGATTTTACAAATTGATGAAATTATTGATTTTAATGTTCTTTGATTTTACATCAAATATAAAGCTATAAAAGCCAAAAAAATATCAATTTATCTTTGCCTTCTTTTTTTTAGGATTTCTTAATTATACATTTTCTCTTTGAAAATTCACTTTTTAAGCAACGTTATTAGTTTTGCCAATTCAAAATATGTATTGTAAAAATCGTCTTAAATGGTTTTCATATACCCAAAATCGAACACAATTAAAGTTCCTTTTTCTGAAATTAAAAAATTTCCAGGATGATGATCTATATATACTTTTTTCAATTAAAAGAGGTAATTATTCATCTAAGAATTATGAAAATTGCCCTGAAGATGCTGTTTTTAGTTGATATTTTAATATTAGAAACTTAATGATTTGATCTTTTAATAAAACCTACTAATTA
>DDMS01000051.1:0-22262 GCA_002340765.1 Flavobacteriaceae bacterium UBA2540
TTCAAATAATTTCACCCAACGGGTTAAAGAAATAATATTACACATAAAACAATTTTTTTTTTACCTGTTATTTAAATAACAACATTTTGTTGTTATTTAAATAATAATAAAAATATTGATTTCTTATTAAAATCAATCCTGGGTTGTTTTTTTTTATTTTTTTTCATTGTATCTGAATTTTTTAATGTTAAAAAATTGTTTATTTAAGATTTATTTAAGACTTTTGCGGCTAATTAATTCAAATAATTATACGATGAAGACAAAGTTTAATGGATTTTTAACGCTATTACTAGCGTTTGTGGTGCAAATTTCCTTTGCACAAGAAAAGACTATTTCTGGTACAGTTACTGAAGAATCTGGTGCTTTGCCAGGCGTAAGTGTTCTTGTAAAAGGAACCTTAAGTGGTCAAGAAACAGACTTCGATGGAAAATATTCTATCAAAGCTAAAGCTGGCGATGTGTTAGTTTTTAGATATTTAGGATATAAAACTGTTGAAAGAACTGTAGGAAGTGCTAACACAATTAATATAAAGTTAGAGCAAGAAAGTAACGTATTGGATGAAATTGTAGTAGTTGGGTATGGTACTTCTACAAAAAAATCCTTTACTGGAACTGCTTCTGTAGTTAGTAAAGAAAAACTAGAGGCAAAAAACTTTTCAAACGTAACTCAAGCCTTGATTGGTGAGGTAGCTGGGGTTACAGTAATCAATGGTTCTGGACAACCAGGTTCTGTTGCTGCAGTTAGAATTAGAGGTTTTGGTTCTGTTAATGGAAACAGAGCTCCTTTGTATGTGGTTGATGGTATTCCATTTTCAGGAAGTATCAACTCAATTAACCCTTCAGATATTGAAAGTACAACTATTTTAAAAGATGCAACAGCAACCGCAATTTATGGTTCTAGAGGTGCAAATGGAGTTGTTGTTATTACAACAAAAAAGGGTACTTCTGATAAATCATATATTGAAGTTGACATCAAATCAAGTATCAATGACCAATTAATCCCAAGATATGATGTAATATCTAATCCTGAACAATACATTGGTTTGGTATGGGAAGGCCTTTATAATAGAGGGGTTGCTACAAACAATGCAAACCCAGTTGCTTTTGCAAATGGAAGATTACTTGGTGCAAATGGTATTGGTAATGGTTACAATATGTGGAATGCTGCAACTGCTGCAGATTTAATCGATCCTGCAACTGCATCTGTAAGACCTGGAGTAACAAGATTATACACACCAGAGAGATATGCTGATGAAGCTTTAAACGCTGCAACTAGAATTGAGTCAAACTTACGTATGGGTGGGGGTAATAGTACTTCTAATTATTTCGCATCTTTCGGTTATCTAGAAGATAATGGTATTGTTATCAACTCAGATTACAAAAGATACACAACTCGTTTGAACTTGAACTCTCAAATAAAACCTTGGCTAAAAATAGGTGCAAATGCTGGTTATGCTTTTTCAAGAAGCACTAATAACGGTCAAACAAATGGTGCTGAAAACATTTTTGAATTTGCTGATAAAATGGCACCAATCTATCCTGTTTTTGAAAGAGACGTTAATGGAGACAAAATTCCAGATCCATTATTAGGTGGTTTCTTATATGATTATGGTATTAATAGACCTAATGCAAATAGTTTAAATCCTGTTGCATCTGCTGTTTTAGATCTAGATCAAACAGATAGACATGAGTTGAATGCTAATTTTGACTTTGATTTTAAACTTTCAGATAACTTGAATTTTCAAGTAAAATATGGGACTCAATATTCTACTAATGAGAATAGAGATTTCATCAATCCATTTTATGGATCTTTTGCACCTGATAACGGAAGATTATCAATAAGTACATCACAAAGTTTAACTCAAAACTTCCAGCAAATCTTAAGATACAACAAATCTTGGGGTAAACACAACTTAGATGTTTTAGCAGCTCATGAAAGTTTTGATTTTGACCAAAACTTTATTTCTCAAGCCGCAAGAAACATGGCAAGTCCTTTTATTTTAGAGTTAAATAACTTTATTGAAATGACTTCAACACCAACAAGTTTTAACCAAGGTTTCTCTGTTGAATCTTATTTTGGTCAAGTAAATTATAGCTTTGATCAAAAATACTTTTTCTCTGGATCTTTAAGAACAGACGGTTCTTCACGTTTTGTGAATGACAAGTGGGGTACTTTTGGTTCAGTTGGTGCATCTTGGGTTATCAGTCAAGAAGACTTCTTAAGAGATAATAGCTTGCTGAAATTCTTAAAAGTAAAAGCCTCTTATGGTATCAATGGTGATCAAGGGGGTGTAGGTTTCTACTCTGGTTATGATAGTTTCAACGTAACTAACTTAGGTGGACAAGTTTCTATTCAACCAGGTGGAAATGGTAATCCAGATTTAACATGGGAAACCTCTAAAATGATGCAATTTGGTACTGAATTTACGTTAGGTACTTTCTTAGATGGATCATTTGATTTCTATGACAAAAGAACTGATAATTTAATTTTCAGTAGAAGAGTTGGACCATCTCAAGGTATTGCAATTATTACAGTAAATGATGGTGAATTAATGAACAGAGGTTTAGAATTTGATTTAACTGGTCATTTAGTTAAAAAAGAGAACTTTAGTTTAGATTTATCTGTAAATGGTGCCTTTTTAGATAACGAAATTATCAATATGCCTCTAGATCCAGCAACAGGTCAACAAAAAATTTTAGATGTTCAAGGTTCATACGCATGGTCTAGTGGAAGATCAATTTTTGATTTCTATATGAGAGAATGGGCAGGTGTTGATCCAGCTGATGGTGCTCCTATGTGGTATCAATACTGGGATGATTTAAATGACAATGGTCTTCTTGATGCTGGAGAACCAACATCTAGTGCGACTAGTCCTTGGTTTATCCAAAATCCTAACGATGCAAATGATACACAAAATAACAATCAAACAAGTTCTATTGTTGAGTATCAGAAAAGAGTTAATAACACAAATATCAAAAAACAAATTACAAAAACTTATGCGAGAGCATCTCAGGTTTATGTAAACAAATCTTCAATTCCTAAATTACAAGGAGCTTTCAGATTGGCTGCAAGAGTTCATGACTTTGATATTTCGGCTCAATTTACTTACAGTATGGGAGGTTATGCTTATGATGGTCAATATGCAGAGTTAATGAGTGATCGTTTTGGAGCTGCAGGTAACAACTATCATACAGATATTTTTAACAGATGGACACAACCTGGAGACATTACAAATGTTCCAAGATTAGCTGATGCCTTAGATGCGAATGCAATATCAACATCAACAAGATTCTTAACAAAGACTGATTTTATTGCATTAAACAACTTAAAAGTTGGATATACATTAAGTAATGATATTATTGCTAAAGCAGGAATGCAATCAGTAAACATTTGGATGGCTGGAGACAATTTATTTCAGTCTACAGCAAGAAACGGATTTTTACCAACTACCAGTGAAACTGGAGGTTCAGGCCGTGGATTATATGCACCTATGACAACAATCACTTTGGGTGTTAGAGTAAAGTTTTAACAAAAACATAAATTTATAAAAAAATGAAAAAATTATTAAAAATTGGTTTTGCTTCGGCTATATTAGCCCTGTCTTACAGTTGTGAGAAAGACTTTTTAGAAAAACAACCGTCTGGGTTTTTGACTGCTGATCAGATTGAAGACGCTGCCGCAGTAAAACCTGAAATTTTAGCGAGTACAATGGCTGGAGCATACTCCTTGACATTTACTTCAGGAACTGGTGGTACTGGAAGTCACACTGACTTTGGTCAAAAAGGAAAAGACATTTTTATGGATATGTTATGTGGTGATATGGCCTTAAGCCAAAGTGTATACGGATGGTATAGAGCGGACATTACTGAATTTAATGCAACTCTAGATTTCACAAGACAAACCAACTATATCCCTTGGAGATATTATTACAGAATCATTAGATCAGTAAACTTAATTATTGATGGATTAGGCGGTAATGATGGAAACCCAACTTTACCATCAGCAAGATTTGTTATGGGACAAGCAAAAGCATTGAGAGCTCATTCTTACTTTTACTTGACACAACTTTTTCAAAATGAATACAATGCTGATCAAGAAATTTTACCTTTATACACAAGCTTAGGAGATGTAAATGGACCAAAAGTAAAAGCGTCAGTTATTTATGATTTAATTGAAAAAGATTTAAGAGAAGCTATTGTTTTCTTAGACGGATTTACTAGAGATAATAAGTCACAAATTAACAAACCTGTAGCTCAAACAATTTTAGCGTATGCTTTGGCTGCTAAAGGAGCATATGGTCCTGCATATACATTGGCAAATGATTTAATTACTAATGGTGGTTTTACACCAATGCAGGGTACAGAATTGACAGGTGGATTTAATCAATTATCTACTCCAGGATGGATGTGGGGTGTTGATTTAAATACCAATACTGGCGTAGGATTATTATCTTTCTGGGGTCAAGTGGATTACTTTTCTTTCAGTTATGCTGGTGTAGGTGACTACAAAGTAATGGATCAAAATTTGTTTAACCAAATGCCTGCAAATGACACACGTAGAACTCAATTCTTTAACAATCCTGCAAGTGCTTTAAACTTATTACCTATTAATAAGTTCTATAATCCACGTAGAATTGCTTTTGGAGGTGGTACACCAATCCAAGATGATATTCACTTCTATAGAATTTCTGAAGTACACTTGTTAGCTGCTGAATGTGCTGCAAAATCTGGTAATGAAGCTCGTGCTAAAGCTATCCTAAAAAACTTTATGAGTTTAAGAGTGCCAGATGCTAGTTATGTAGATGGTTTGAATGGAGCTCAATTAACAAACCACATCTATTTACAAACAAGAATAGAATTGTGGGGTGAAGGAAAAAGTTACTTAGCCATGAAACGTAACAAAGCTACAATCAGTAGAGGAGCAAACCACTTATCATTTGTAGGTGTTGCAATACCTTATAATGATGAAAGATTGACTTTTGAGATACCAGTACAAGAGTTACAAGACAATCCATTTATCTCAACTCAAAACTAATTAATGATTTAAAATGGACAAAAAAGAAATCTTTTTTGTCCATTTTTTTAAAATTTTTAAAATATGAAAAAAATTAAACTTATATTACTTACTGTTTTAACAGTATTTGCATTCACTAGCTGTGAAGAAGAAATGCCAGCTGGACAAAATGCTAATTATATTACGTTTGCTAAAACAACATATTCAACAGGTGTTGATGTTGGAGGTACTAAATCAGTTGATATTCCTGTATATACCGCAAATGTAGTTGGTACTGATCGATCTTTTGATATAACTGTATTACCAACTTCAACGGCTGCAGCTGGATCTTATACAGTGCCTACTGTATCTATTCCAGCAGGTTCTAACGAAGGAACATTAACAGTTGTTTTAACTGATACTAATTTAGGTATTGGAGTGAATGCTTTAAGATTAAAATTCGCTGATGTTGAAGGTTTATCAATTGGTGCTAATACAACTTTAAGTTACGTTCAAAATTGTACAGAAGTTACTGCTACTTTAAATATTACTTTTGATGGTTATGGTAGTGAAACAGGATGGAGAGTTACTGACGCTTTAGGAGGTGTAGTTGCATCTAAAGCTGCAGGTACTTACTCTAATGGACAAGCATCTGCAACTGAAACTATCACTTTATGTGCTGGTAGAGATTATACTTTTACAATCACAGATGCTTATAGTGATGGTTTAAGTTTCCCTGCAAATGGTTCTTATTCACTTACTATTGGTGGTGTTGTAAAAGCTACTGGTGGTGGAAATTTTGGAGCAAGTCAAGCTACTGCTTTTGACACAAAATAATTAAAAGAGTATTCTAAAAAGCCATCTTTAATAGATGGCTTTTTTTTGCTCAAAAAATACCATACATTTGCAACATGACATCAGAAAACACCATCATTTTTGGACTTAGAGCTATCATTGAAGCTATTCAAAGTGGCACTATCATCAATAAAATATATCTTCAAAAAGGAGTGAGAAGTTCACTTCATGTTGAATTGGAAAAATTAATCAGTGAACATAAAGTAACTACTAGCATTGTTCCTGTTGAAAAACTAAATCGATTGTCAAAAAACAACAATCATCAAGGTGCTGTTGCGCAGATTTCACCTGTGACTTTTTATGATTTAGAGCAATTGATAGAAAAAACTTTGGAGGAAAATAAAATGCCCCTATTTTTAATTCTAGACCAACTTTCTGATGTTCGAAATTTTGGAGCCATTATCAGAACAGCTGAATGTACTGGAGTAAATGGAATTATAATCCAAAAAAACGGAAGTGCTCCTGTAAATGCTGAAACAGTAAAAACTTCAGCAGGGGCTGCATTTAAAATCCCAATTTGTAAAGTTGATCATATTAAAGATGCCCTGTTTTTATTACAAGCATCCAACATAAAAACAGTAGCGGCAACTGAAAAAACAGAAGATTCAGTATACGAAATTGATTTAAATCAACCTATTGCAATCATCATGGGCTCTGAAGATAGAGGTGTAAATCCCTCTATTTTAAAATTGGTAGACTTTAAAGCAAAATTACCATTGCTAGGTGAAATAGAATCATTGAATGTTTCTGTAGCTTGTGGTGCTATATTATATGAAACCGTGAGACAAAGGAAAGTCTTTAGTTTTTAGTCTTTAGTCTTTAGTGAAAAGTAAAAAAAATTAGCTTTCATCAGTATTTTCTATGAAATTTCCGTCTTCATCAAAAAACGTATCAATTTCAGATGCTGAAAATTGAAATTCTTCTTTGACAATT
This sequence comes from Flavobacteriaceae bacterium UBA2540, assembly GCA_002340765.1. Lineage (GTDB taxonomy): Bacteria > Bacteroidota > Bacteroidia > Flavobacteriales > Flavobacteriaceae > Polaribacter. The sequence continues at coordinate 6,781 of DDMS01000051.1, forward strand.
CCTCTGTTTTTATAAAAAACCGCGAAAAAAAGTCCCACTAAAAATCCTGATAAATGCCCTTCCCAAGACATGCCCTCCTCTATTGGTAAAACATACCAAATCATACTTCCGTATAAAAATATCACAATCAATGATAAGGCAATCAATCGATAATGTTTCCTTAAAATACCACTAAAAAAAACAAAACTAAACAACAAATACACAATGCCACTTGCACCTATATGATACGAATCTCGTGCAATTATCCATGTAAAGAAACCCGTTAAAAGAGCTCCATAAACAATTACTTTGAAAGCAATTTCCCTGTAGAAATATAAAACGGCGCTTAAAAGTACCATTAACGGAATGGAATTGTTAAATAAGTGCTTTGTATCACAATGAATAAAATGTGTAAGGAAAACACCTCTCAAACCTTTTACTGTTCGTGGAAAAACACCGTATTTATTAAAATTGAATCCGAACTGAATTTCAAACCAATACACAGCCCAAATAACACCCACAAAAATTGCAGGTATTACAAACATTGATGTTTTAAATGATAAATGATTCTCGTTTTCCATCCATATAAAAATAACAAAAAATAAACCATTTCTGAATTTTACAAACTCTGTCAGAAATCTTTATTATTTTTACTGTATGAATGAACCTTTGGCAGAAAGAATCCGTCCTAAATCCTTGGATGACTATATCAGTCAGCAACATTTAGTGGGTAAAAATGGCGTATTGACAAAATTGATTCAACAAGGCGTTATTCCTTCTTTGATTTTTTGGGGACCTCCAGGCATTGGAAAAACTACATTAGCAAACATCATTGCAACAACATCCAAAAGACCATTTTATACCTTGAGTGCTATCAATGCTGGGGTGAAAGATGTGCGTGATGTAATTGATAAAGCAAAACAAAGTGGAGGATTATTCACCTCCAAAAATCCAATTCTATTCATTGATGAAATTCATAGATTTAGCAAATCTCAACAAGATTCCTTACTTGCTGCCGTTGAAAAAGGTTGGGTTACATTGATTGGCGCAACCACTGAAAACCCAAGTTTTGAGGTAATTCCTGCATTATTATCTAGATGTCAAGTATATATTTTGAATTCTTTTGATAAGGAAGATTTAATTGCATTGCTTGAGAGAGCTATGAAAGAAGATGCCTTTTTAGCATCTAAAAAAATCAGCCTTAAAGAAACTGAAGCGTTGCTTCAAGTATCTGGAGGTGATGCTCGAAAATTGCTTAATATTTTTGAATTGCTTGTTTCATCAGAAAATGAAATTGAAATTACCAACAAATTAGTATTAGAAAAAGTTCAAAAAAATACTGCTAGATATGATAAAACAGGCGAACAACATTATGACATAATTTCCGCTTTTATCAAATCAATTCGTGGAAGTGACCCAAATGCGGCAGTGTATTGGTTGGCAAGAATGATTGAAGCTGGTGAGGATGTGAAATTTATTGCAAGAAGAATGCTCATTTTAGCTTCAGAAGATATTGGAAATGCCAATCCAACTGCATTGATTTTGGCTAATAACACGTTTCAAGCAGTCAATGTAATTGGAAATCCAGAATCGAGAATTATTTTGAGTCAATGTGCTATTTATTTGGCGAATTCTCCCAAAAGTAACGCTTCTTATTTGGCAATTAAGAATGCGCAAGAATTAGTTCGAAAAACAGGTGATTTATCAGTACCTCTTCATTTAAGAAATGCGTCTACAAAGCTAATGAAAGACTTAGATTATGGGAAAGAATATCTATATGCCCATGATTTTGAAGGAAATTTTGTGGCACAAGAATTTTTGCCTGATGAAATTTATGACACAAAATTATACGAACCCGGTGAAAATCAACGAGAAAATCAATTCAAAGAATTGCTAAAAAATCGATGGAAAAATAAGTACAATTATTAGAATTTAACTTTCAATTCTTTTGTTACTAACATTTCATTTTGATAAAATTCAACAAACCATTTTTCTGCTGATTTATACACAATTCCCATTTTATCTTTTAATAAGAAGATGTCCTTTACTCCTGTTTTGAGCAACACATACACTACTTCTGGAGTGGTATTTACCAATTGAAAACCATTTGGAATTGGCTGAGCATATAAATTTTCACTAGGCAATATTTCTTTAATAACTTCCTTTTTCTGAGAAACAGGATCTGGAGTTACAACAATTTTATCAATTATTGTAATTTCAGGAGTTATCAAAGATTGCTCTGATGGTTTATTCGAATAAATGAAATCTGTCATGGAATCAAAAGCACTTCGGATGGATGCTTGATAGGCTTTTTTATAGTCTTTCAACTTACTTTTACCAACTTTTGATGTATATATATTTTTTCCTTTACAATCATTCAACACAATGATAGACTTGGTTGTCAAAAAGTCAGATTCATCTTTTACATCAGCAAATAGTGCGTTATTACATTTATTTAGAGATAACTCATCTGGAAAATTTTCATTGCTTAAAAAAACTTGAAAACCCTTTTTCTCTAATAAAAATTTAGTCAATGAACTTGTTTGATATCCGTCAACTTCTTTCACAAAGTGAAATTTATCAGAAACTATAATGTATTTATATTTATCTAAATTTATTTCTTGTCCTTCTAAAATAAGTGACGTAAAAACCAAAAGTATTGTTACCCTAAATCTATGCATATCAATTCATTATAAAATTAATTCCTAATTGTAAAGATACAGAATTTGCAGATGATAAATTTCTATACGATAAAATATTATCAAACATCCCATAAAAATTGACTTTCCCGATTTGAAATGACATCCCTGCTCCAATATTTGAATAGGAAAAATCATCCATAGTATATGTTACTTTAGCATGTACTTTTTTTGAAAATGATTTTTGATAAAAAGCGGTCAATGCTACATTTGTTGATAACGGTCTAAAAACAGAAAAAAAATGTGCGCCAACAGCATCCGTATAAAAATCTTGATAGCTATTGTCGTAACAAATTTCACTTCTTTTCTCTCCAAAACTATATCTTAAAGCCATATTTATTTTGGTTGGTCTCCATGAAATATACGAATTTTCGTTTTCAACTGTTGGTAATTCTTCATTTAAACGATCATTGATTTCTCTCCAAAAATCTCGATTACTATTTGGATCAAATTCATATTCAAATCCTTCATAAACAAAACTTCCCTCCTCTTTATAGTTTTTTACATTTTTTTTGTGATTGATAAAACCAATATCTATTAGGCTTGCCGAAAATTGTAATTGCTTGTTAATGTGATAAGTAATTCCTAAATCAAATCCAATACCCAAATTTCCACTCAAAAAAGTTCGCTGAATATATTCATTTGGATCCTCAATCATTTCATCATTAGTATCAAATAAACCTGATGATCTTTGCTCCATTTTTACATTAGAAATATAATGAGTATAAATATTATTCGTTCCTTGAACTGTAGTAAAAGTTCCCCTGTTATTGGTTGACTCTAAATTTAAAGCTGCTGAATAAATTTTAAATCTTCCTCCAAGTGTTAGTTTTTCATCAATTTTTTTGGTAATTCCAGCATGTAAAACACCTAAAACATCGAATTTATAGCCAATTTGTGAGGCACTAAAACTTCTGTTGAGGAAGGCATCATTTCCTTCAGTAAATAACACTAATACATCTTTAGGAAAATATCCGATTGCATCAATTTCTTGATAAAAACCTGCACTTAAATATGTTTTTTCGTTCAAACGATAGCCAATATTCAACAATTCAACTTGTGTATTGATCATCATAAAATCATCTGAAGTTAGTGTATGTAACACTTGAGATATTTTATCATTAATATTTTGATTATCAACAGCAAACAAATCTGTTAACAGCACTTCAGAAGAACCAATTTGTGTTGAAAAACCTGATAATATGGGAATTCCCACATGAAGTTTGTGAGTATTCTCCAAAGCAGGATTGAGCAATAATGATTGTGGTAATTCACCAAAATCATACAAAACTTGTTTGTTTTGAGAGAAAATGGTCGTCGTTATTACGAAAACAATAACTACTAAAATATTTTTCATTCTTTAAAAACTAGATTCAATGTACATTGTCACAGACGATTTGAATTCAAATTCAATTGGGTCATTTAAGTTCAATTGAATTCCTGTATTTTCTAGTTCAGCAGTTATTTTTACTTGTGTTGTATTGAGAATTGCTGAGTTTGAAGCAATTTCAATTTCCTCTAAATACTTATAATTAAGTGTATTACCCTTTATAATGATGGGTGTAAATGTATAAACAGTCACATTATTATTTAAAAATTCAACTCGTATTGTAACTTCCCTATCAAACTCATTTTTAATTGCTACATCCAAATCAAGTTTGACTAAATTATCCTTTACAAACTGAGATTGCAAAGCATCAAAATTGGTAGTTTCTGAAATACTATTTTGTTGAATTGTCCCTGTGGAATCAAAAAAATCTGCAGGAACAACTGTAAAATAAGTCAATGATGCTGTAAAAATGGGTTTGTTCACATAATCATCTATTTGATTGAAATCCAATGATTCTGCACACGAAAAAAACAAAAAGATACTTGCAATAACTGAAAATTTAGAAGAGTATTTCATAAAATAAAGTATTTACACTAATATGGTATTTGCTTAAAGATATTGCTTGATTTCTAATAAAGAAGTAATGCTTTTAAAACATGTAGCCTCAATTTCTTCTCCTTCAAAATTACAATGTATGGCTTGCATACCTATTTGTAAAGCTCCCTCAATATCAGCTTCAATACTATCTCCAATCATAATTGAATTTTCAATTCTTGCATTTGCCACTTGGATTGCATGTTCAAAAACCTTGGGATTTGGCTTTTTAACGCCGACTGATTCTGAGGTGATAATTTTATCAAAATAATGATAAATATTGGAAGATTGCATTTTTTTTGTCTGAATTTCTTCAAAACCATTCGTGATAATATGCAACTCATATTTTTCTTTGAGATACGTTAATATTTCAAAAGTGTGATCAAAAAGATGACTGAATTCTGGCAGATATTCAATATATTCAATAGCTAATACATGAATTAGTTCATCTGAAATTGGATAATGAACCATATCAAAAGCTCTTTTTAAACGCTGGTATCTCAAATCTTCTTTACTGATTTTTTCATCTCGATACAATTTCCAAAATTCTTTGTTTAAGGGTTTATAAACGGATAAAAATTCAGATAAATTTGTATTAATTGCATGTTTTTCGAAAAGTTTATGGAATGTTAAATCTGAGTTTTTCTCAAAATCCCAAAGTGTGTGGTCTAAATCAAAAAAAATGTGTTCGATTTTCATGTGCTAAAAATAAAATAAAAACGAGAGAATACGTTTATATTTGTATGAATTATATACTTTTTTTTTGAACAAGCAATTACACATTCTTTTTCTTTGTGGGTGGTATCCTTCTAGAGTTTTACCCACAAATGGCGACTTTATTCAAAGGCATGCTGAAGCTGTCGCTATGAAACATAAAGTAACTGTTTTGCACATCATTACTGATGAAAATCTTGCCATCAAAAAAGAAATCGAATTTGCAAAAATCAACAATGTTGAAACCTATATTGGTTATGTAAAAAAAACAAAAAATCCATTCTTAAAATGGAAAAGATTTATTTCTATATTTATCGAATTATCATCTAAGATTAGTGATTTTGACGTCATTCATGTCAATACATTATTTCCTTTTGGATTGTTTGCCTTGTATTTGAAATTGACCAAAAATAGTCCTTATATCATCTCTGAACATTGGACAGGATATCATTTTCCGCAGTCAAAAAATATAGGAATTATGCAAAAGATGTTGTCAAAAATGATTGTTAAAAATGCTTCATTTGTGTGTCCTGTTGCTGATAATTTAGCAGATTCCATGAAACAATTAGGTTTCAATGGCAACTATTGCAAAGTACCAAATGTGGTAGATACTGAAGTATTTACTCCAATAAAAAATACGAATAAAACATTTACTATCATTCATATTTCTAGTTTATTTGATGCTCATAAAAATGTTTCAGGCATGTTAAAAGTAGCAAAATTATTGGAAAACGAAATAGGTTTTTTTACATGGAAATTTATTGGCGGAAGTGATAAAAATTATAAAAATCTCCTCAAAAAATTAAATTTTGAAACTGCAAAAATTGAGTTTATAGCTCACATTCCTCAACAAGAAATGGCAATTCATTTGCAAGAGGCAAGTGTTTTTGTGTTATTCAGCAATTATGAAAATTTACCTTGCGTTATTTTAGAATCTTTTTCATGTGGTATTCCTGTAATTTCAACAAAAGTCGGAGGGATTTCTGAGTTTTTTCCTGAAGATTTTGGGAAACTAATTTCTCAAAAAAGCAAAAAAGAATTACTTGCAAGTTTGCTATTTTATTCAAAAAAAACAACCGAAAACAAAGAAAAAATGCATACATATGCAGTGACCAATTTTAGCAAAGAAACCATCCAAAAAATGTTTTCGAATTGGTATTATCAATCTTTAAAAGTGAATTCTTGAAGCTCATCACCGGTTACATACAAAATTTTTTAAAAAGAGCAGGAAGTTATATTTTTATAGCCACTTTAGCTTCAAGATGTTTGTCATTTTTTGCTTCTTGGATTGCCCTAAAATTGATTGATGACAAAGAATTAGGAGTCGTTCTTTTTGCATATAACATCATCATTTTTCTAATTCCAATAAGTGGTCTTGGTTTGAATCAGAGTTTAATACGTTATGGCGCACTTTTAAAAACCAAAGAAGAAAAAGACAGTTTATTTTTATATGTTACCAAAAAGGGATTTTTAGCGACAATAGTAATAATTGCCCTGATTATTGCTGTCAGTTTTTTGATTGATTTTCAGTTCGAAAACACTCAATTATACGTTATTATTTTATCTTTTGTCTTACTTCCAACTTATTTTTTCGAAATTATAAGAGCACAATTCAGACTGCAACATGACAATAAATCTTTTGCGTACACTGAGTTTTTTATGAGTTTTATTTTGGTGATTAGTGTGTTTGTGCTCAGTTATTTATTTCAAGAAATTGGATATTCAATAGCACTTTTAGTTGCTCCTTTATTCACTTCACTCCTGTTTATCAAAAAATTAAACGTCAATTTTTCCATAAAAATCAACCTTCCAATCATTGATTTTTCGTTTTGGAAATATGGCTTTTTTGCAAGTTTATCAAATGTAGTGACGCAATTACTTTTTGTAATTGATATTTTATTGATCGGATATTTGCTGAAAGACACTGAAATGGTGACCAATTATAGATATGTTTCGTTGATTCCTTTTAGCTTGCTTTTTTTACCAAGAGTTTTCATGGCAACTGACTTTGTGAGTTATACTGAAAATATTTTCGATAGAAAATACATCGTTAATTACATTAAAAGCTATATGTTGTTTTTCTTCCTAATTAGCAGTTTGATGCTTATTTTCAGTTTTCTTTTTGCAGAAGAATTATTATCACTTTTAGATATTAATTTTATTCAATTTTCAGAAACATTTTTAATTCTGATGATAGGAATTGTAGGAATTTATATTTTCAGAGGTTTGTTTGGAAACTTACTTTCTTCCATCGGAAAAGCGCATGTCAACTATTATATTGCAACCATTGCTTTGCTTATCAATATTGCATCAAACTATTATTTGATTCCAACAATGGGCATCAAAGGAGCTGCAATTACCACTGCAATCTTAATGTGGTTTACAGGAATTATTTCTATGATTTTATTTTGGATTTACTACAATAAAGTATTGATTACCAGAGAATAAGTTTCTTCTTCTGCACCAAAACTTCTATAAAACTTACCCATATTTGGAATGTTTCCTCCTTCAAAATCAAAAATAAGTTGGGAGTTTTCGTTCTTTTTAATCATATAATTTAGCAAATAACTTGCTGCTTGCAATTCTCTTCCTAACTCCGTAAATGCGGAAAACAAATACACAATTCGTTTTGTTGACAATACAAATAAAGCACCACCCAAAAGAACCTCATCTTTAAAAATTCCTAAAATTGTTCCTTTTTGTTGACGCAGTAACTGCATGGAAAGTTTTTGTAATTTTTCTTCAGAAAACTCATATTGATATAATTTTTTTTGAATATCAATCAAACTTTGTAGGGAAGTTTCTGCAACAATCAATTGATTTTTTTCGGCAACTTTTATAGCGTGCTTTCTACCTTTTGAATAATTTTTGCACAATGTTTCATGATTTTTTGACAATTGTACAAATAAATTTTTCTTGACTTGCTGAGCTATCAACATATTTTGAGAATTCAAAGCAAGTGAAACTTTCAAAAATTTTGATGGAATTTTTTTGATAAATTCAAGTTGAGTTTCCTCTGAAATTGTTGTCAAAGAAAAAATCCCCAATTGCTGACAAAAATAAGGTTGCGTTATATATTTTAATCCTAATTTTTGTTTCCAAGGTAATGGCATTACAGCCTCATAATCATTCAACACCAAAACATCCCAATGATCAGCAACAATATCTAAATACCAAGAAAATGCATAGACTCTTGATTGTATCGAATTTTCAATACAAAAATCGTATTTTTTTTCATCCAATAATTTTCTTGAAACGTACTGAATCATTTATTGAGCAGCAATTTTTAACATGGATTCATACAAACGTTTCCATCCTTTCCAACGCAAATAATCGCTCAAACTTTCGTTGTGAAATAAAGTAATAAAGGTTCCTTGAACGGCTTTTACTTCATTTTTTAAATCCCTAATTTTTCCCAAAGATTGCTTTGGCGTTAGTTTCATATAATCGTTCAAAGTAGTATCCATCAAGGCAAAAGGAAAAACTTTTAAAGGTGTTTGAATTTCAAAATCCAAATCATAAAAATAAAAAGGCGTGCAAGTGCTTGCTCTAAAACCCACATGACTTGCATATCCCATAGAATAATCTTCTTCAATTTCTAAATCAATTAAACTTTGATAGGTTTCCGGCAAGCTAAAACGCAAATAATGTTGTCTTGTTCTTTTCACAGACATGTTCGTAATATTCTCTAAACGCTCTTTTTCTTTTTTCAAAAGCGCAGCATCTTGCATTGTATAATATGAAGGATGCAAACCAACTGAGGCATAATCAACCATATCTTTTATAAGCAAACGAAATTTTTGTTTTGATGCAGAAACATTGGTGTCAAAACTAGTGTAATTACCTATCAAAAAGAAAAAAATAGTTTGAACATTGTGCTCTTTTTTTAAACGTAATAGTTTTTGAAAAGTGTTAAAAGGATCTACTCTTAGGTTTAGCAGCACAAAGAGTCGATAAATCACCTCCATGATTTTTAAACTTAAAATATCGTTCACAAAACCACCAACACTTCTTACCAAACTTTTGTATTTGTAGGCAAAAGCGTTGTCAACGTCAATAGTAGAAATATATTTATACGTTCTTTTTTTGAATGGATATGCTGGAAATCGCTCTTGAAGTATTTTCAAAAATTTAAACGCCCAAATATCCACCACAGGTTTTTCTAAAAAACGGTATTTATATGCCAAACTTTGGGTTGCTGAATAACGACCATGAATATCTTTTACATGGGGCAAATATTCTTCATATCGAGAAATCAACACAAAACTTGCCGCGAAAATATCATAAGGAATTACAGATTTTTTACTTGTTGTAAAAAAACAAGGCACATCATCCCAATTTTGTATACTAATTTCCAAATCATTCATTCCTTGTTCAAAAAGCATTTCATGACTTTTGATGTAAAATTCATTGCCCAAAGGCGATTTTGTGTAGCTTAATTTAGGCCCATCATATTCTTCAAATTCCTCAATTTTGGTTGTAAAGTTTACAGGAATCATCAAAATCCTTAAAAAAATATGCCTGAAAATATAGCGAACTCTTGGCGTTATTTTATGAGTGTAAATTAGAATCAAAATTGATTATGAGTATTTTTTATTTTTATTGATTATGAATATTTTTTATTGGTAATCATTTATAATTGTTATATTTTTATATTGTTACATTGCTTCATTGATACATTGATACATTGATACATTGATACATTATAAAACCCCTTCATCAGCAAAGCTAAAATAGGCATTTTCGGTGATTATCAAATGATCCAAGAGTTTTATATCTAAAGTTGTTCCTGCATTTTTTATTTTTTGAGTCAAATGAAGGTCTGCATCACTGGGTTTTAGTTTACCTGAAGGATGATTGTGACACACAATAATCGCTACTGAAAACAACTCTAAGGCTTGTTTAAAAAGCAATCTCACATCCACCACAGTAGCTGTTAATCCGCCTTTACTGACTTGATGTTTTGCCAATACTTTATTTGAATTGTTCAAAAAAAGCACCCAAAATTCTTCGTGAGACAAATCGCCAATAATGGGTTGCATGGCATGAAAAACATCTTTGCTTCCCGTAATTTTTAGTTTTTCGGTTAGGGCTTCAAATTGTCTTCTCTTGCCCAATTCGAGTGCTGCAATGATATTCACTGCTTTTGCGTCTCCAATTCCTTTGAAAGTAATCAATTTTTCGGAAGATAATTTTGCCAACTCATTGATATTACCCTCAACAGATTGTAAAATACGTTGAGAAAGTGCCACAGCGCTTTCATTTCTGTTTCCTGAGCCAATCAAAATCGCCAGTAATTCAGCATCAGACAACACCAATTTTCCTTTGGCAATCAATTTTTCACGAGGCCTGTCATCCAAAGCCCATGATTTTATTGTAAACTTTTCCATGTAGATTTTTTTTAAAAATAGAAAAAACAAATCAATTACGAAAAAAAACTCCCATTTTTCAATTTATAATCAAGACTTTATATCTTTGCAATCTTATTTAGACCTATTTAAGATGAAAATAATTATAGCTGGTGCTGGAGATGTCGGATTTCATTTAGCAAAACTGCTTTCTTACGAGTCTCAAGATACCTATATCATTGATTTTGATGGAGACCGCTTAAACTATATCAACAATCATTTGGATGTGATTACCAAAAAAGGCGATGCAACTTCCATTAAATTATTGAAAGAAATTGGTATTGAAAAAGCAGATTTATTGATTGCTGTTACCGATAGTCAAAATACCAATTTTACGATTTCAGTAATTGGAAAATCTTTGGGTGCCAAAAAAACAATTGCACGAATTGACAATCCCGAATTTTTGAATAATTGCGAAATCGATTTTAAAAAATTTGGTGTCGATTTTATGATTTCTCCCCAAGAATTGGCTGCAAACGAAATTAAAATGTTGCTAAATCAGGCATCATTTAATGATACTGTTGCTTTTGAAAGTGGAATTTTTAATGTTTTAGGTGCCGTTTTAACCTATAAATCGCCTTTGGTTGATTTGAAAGTAAAAGAAGCTAGAGTTCGATTTTCTTCTATAGATTACGTGGCAATTGCCATCAAAAGAGAAAATGTTTCGCAAACAATTATTCCCAGAGGTGACACTACTTTCGAATTGCATGACCAAGTATATTTTTCGGTACCAAATTATAGTATGAAAGATTTGTATCCAATCTTAGGAAAAGAACAATTCAATATCAAAAATGTCATGATTTTAGGTGGAAGTAGCATTGGCGAAAAAACCGCTAGAAACCTTAGTAAAGACAATTTTATTGTAAAATTAATCGAAAAAGACAAAGACAAAGCTGCTGCACTTGCTGAAGAATTAAGTGATACTCTTGTCATCAATGGTGATGGACAAAATCTTGAATTGTTGGAAGAAGAAAACATTCGTCAAACAGATGCTTTTATTGCAGTGACTGGAAATTCTGAAACCAATATCATGTCTTGCTTGGTAGCAAAATCAAAAGGGGTTAAAAAAACCATCGCATTGGTAGAAAATATGGATTATATCGATATTTCTCAAGCCATTGGTATTCAATCTTTGATTAATAAAAAACTAATTGCAGCCAGCAATATTTTCAAACATATTCGAAAAGGTGAAATTCTAGACATGGCAAATTTGCACAATATTGATGCTGAAGTCTTTGAATTTGAAGTACTAGAAAATACAAAAGTGACCGAAAAACCCATCAAAGATTTACGTTTTCCTAGAGATGCCGTTTTTGCAGGAATTATTAGAGATGGAAAAGCTTTGATGCCTGGTGGAAATGCACAAATTAAAGCTGGTGACAAAGTGATTATTTTTTGCTTGCCAGAATCTATTGAAACTGTAGAGGGTTTTTTCAACTAAAAAAATGGGGAGTTTAAATTTTAAAATCATTTATCGTTTTTTAGGAATTACAGCAATCTTAAACGGATTGTTCATGTTTATTTCCTTTCCTTTCAGTTTTTTTAATGACGAAAAAGAGGCTTGGGGAATTTTAAATGCAGGGATAATTACCGTTTTTATTGGATATATGCTGTTCTATTTCAACAAAACAAAAAACACCCACATTCACAAAAAAGAAGGGTATTTGATTGTTACATTGGGTTGGCTCACACTCACATTTACAGGAATGTTGCCCTATTTATTGTCTGGTGCCATTCCCAATCTTGCCAACGCAATTTTCGAAACTATTTCTGGATATTCAACAACTGGAGCTTCTATTTTAACAGATATTGATGGCACATCCAAAGGAATTCTTTTTTGGAGAAGTGCCACACATTGGATTGGTGGTATGGGAATTATTGTGCTGACAATTGCGATTTTGCCATTGTTAGGCATTGGCGGAATGCAACTTTTCATGGCAGAAGCACCTGGTCCATCTGCTGACAAATTGCATCCAAGAATTACAGATACTGCAAAACGACTGTATTTGATTTATGTGTCGCTCACGTTTGCAGAGTTTTTTCTACTAAAAATGGCTGGAATGACTTGGTTTGATGCCATCAATCATGCCATGGCAACCATGAGTACAGGCGGTTTTTCGACCAAAACAGATAGTGTTGCGTTTTATAACGGGCAACCTTTGATACAATATATCATCATCTTTTTTATGATTGTGGCAGGCACCAATTTTGTCTTGTCCTATTATGCCTTAAAAGGCAAATTGCAAAAAGTGTTTCAAAGTGAAGAATTCAATTATTATTTCTTCGGAATTTTGGGCGTAACTGCCATTGTTGCTGTTCTTATTTTGTTTTTTCAAGACCCAAATTTAAACACAGTGTTGGCACATCCTGAGGTATATGGCAAAACCGAAAGTGCTTTTCGGCATGCCCTATTCATGGTAACATCAGTGGTCACCACCACAGGATTTGTGACTGCAGATTTTACCATGTGGAATTATTTTGCCACAGGTATTTTCTTCGCCTTGTTTTTCACAGGAGGTTCAGCTGGCTCTACAAGTGGAGGCGTGAAAGTGGTGAGACACATTATTATGCTAAAAAACAGTTTTTTAGAATTCAAAAAAGCACTGCATCCCAATGCGATTATCCCTGTGCGCTATGATGGCAAATCTGTAAACCCACAAATTGTTTTCAACATTTTGTCGTTTTTTATCATTTACATGCTTATTTTCATTTTGGCTTCAGTGACCTTGACTTTTTTAGGATTGGACTTCATGTCTGCTTTGGGTGCATCAGCTTCTTGTTTGGGGAATATTGGCCCTGCCATTGGCTCAGTAAGCCCTGTTGACAACTACCATCATTTGTCAGATGCTGCAAAATATTTTTGCTCTTTTTTGATGTTGATTGGGCGTTTAGAACTTTTTACCGTATTGATTTTGTTTACGCCTTTCTTTTGGAGTAAGAATTAGAAGGATATTTTTTGAATAAAACAGTTACTTTTCTAATAATTTTAAGAATATTTCAGATTATTTAAAAAAACTTATATACTCAAATAATTTATGCTAATGTGGGACAAAAAGTCTTACGTTATTCCTATTTGCAAAATATTTTGAATTTTTGGTACGCATCCAAATTATAAAACACAAAATGTTGGGGTGTATGAAATTAAGGTAGACAAACAAGAAAATAGCAATTTTAATACAAATACCCGAACGCCTCATAAATTATGAGGCGTTTACTGTTTTTTGGAGAACATTTATCTTTAAATTTTACGAATCTCAAAATTTTTACACCCTATTTTTAACACATAAATAATATTGAAACCCTTATTTTAAGAGAACGTTATATTACTGTTAACTAGGGTTTTCCCTTGGTTTTTATTAGAATATTTCTTTAGTTTAGCAGTCTAAAAAATATATTATATGAAACAAAAAAACATTTTAAAAATTGCTTTGTTCTTTTTACTAATCTCGGGGGGGGTTGGTTATGGACAAATTTTATCTGAAACATTTGATGATGCATCTAAATTCACATCTAGTGAAGGATTCTATTCAGATGGTTCTGGAGATTATTTTGGTATATTTGATCCTGTCGGGTCTACTGATAATTTTGGCGCTGGTTCGCAACCTTCAAATATTCCAGCTTTTACAGGTTTTAATGGGAATTTTTTAGTAGGAGAGGACTTAAATGGTGATGGAACAGCTGCAAACCAAACTTTAACTTGGTCAGGTTTAAACATTGCGGGCTATACTGATTTAACCTTTTCTGTAAAACTTGGAGCATCAAATGGTTTTGATTCAACTGATTTTATAAGATTAGAAGTAAGTATTGATGGTGGATCATATACAAATATATCCTCATTTACGGTTGCTTCTGGCTCTAATCAGTTTCCAACAGACGGTGTTACAACACTTAGCCTAGCTGCGCAAACTATAACAGGTTCTATTGTTGGGACTGGAACTTCTATGAATTTAAGATTATCTGTAACAGCAGAAGCAGGTAGTGAAGAATTTGCTGTTGATGATATTGTAATTAATGGAACATTAGCTACTTCTGACCCAGTTATTGGTTTTGATGCAGCTACAAGTGCAGAAACAGAAACAAATGCTACTTTTGAAGTATTGGTACCTGTAACCGTTTCTAATTATGGTTCAGATCAAATAGATGTTTCTGTAGCTGTAACAGGAACTGCTGAAGTTTCAGATTACACATTAAACACAGCATCACTTTCTTTTACAGGAAATGGTTCTCAAAACATTTCTATTAATATCAATCCTGATTCAGATGATTTTGATGATGAAACTATCATTTTAACCATAACAGAAACAAGTAGTGTTACTGGTTTAGTTATTTCGCAAAGTACTCACACAATAACAGTAACAGAAGATGACACTGCTCCTTCTATAGGTTTTGGTGCCGCAACAAGTTCAGAGAATGAAACGGATGTAACATTTACAAGTGCGAACATTCCGATTACGGTGGCAAATTATTCAGGAACACAAATTGATATCAATGTTTCTGTAACAGGTGGTACTGCTGAAGTAGGTGACTATACATTTACTTCACCAACAGCTTTATCATTTACAGGTAATGGTACTCAAAATATTACAGTTGACATTAACGATGATGCAGATACTAATGATGAAACCATCATTTTTACCATTACTGAAACAAGTACTGTGACTGGATTGGTGATTTCACAAGCTACACATACGTTAACTATTTTGGATGATGAAGCTCCAGCAGCTTATGCAGGTGTGGGAACTTTCGTAAAAATTACAG